>PHCA01000074.1:9823-16992 GCA_002842085.1 Chloroflexi bacterium HGW-Chloroflexi-1 | reverse complement strand
CACGCGCCGGTGACAATCGCCAGCCTGGAGGCGGGCAAGAACGTCTACTGCGAGAAGCCGATGTCGTGGTGCTACGGCGAGGCCAAGGCGATGTATGACGCAGCCCAACGCACCGGCCGGATGCTGCACGTCCAACTGAGCACGCTCTACGCCCCCGAAGCGCGCGCGGCCAGGCGCCTGATCGATGACGGCCAGCTCGGCCAGATCTACTACGCCAGGTCATCACACTATCGGCGCCGCGGGCGGCCCTTTGTGGACGGCTACGGCACGGCCCAGTTCGTGCAGGCGGCGGCTGCGGGCGGCGGCGCGCTGATTGATATGGCGGTCTACCACATCGCCCGCATGTTGTGGCTGCTCGGCAACTCGCCGGTCCTCACGGTCTCCGGCAGCAAATACCAGATGCTCGACAACATGTACGCCGACCGCCGCGCGTCCAGTGGCTACGACGTGGAGGAGTTGGGCCTGGGCCTGGTGCGGCTGGCCGGCGGCATCACCTACTTCATCGAGGAAGCGTGGGCCATCCACGCGGACCAGTCGGACGGCGACCGGGTCTTCGGCTCGAAAGGTGGCCTGCACGTCGAGCCGTTCGGCTACTTCACCACCCTCTCTGACATGGAGCTGAACGCCACGTTTGACCTGAAAGATGCCGACTGGCGCTGGCATCAATGTAACCCGTTGGAGACCGCCTACGACCACTCCCAGCGCCACTGGGTCTGGGCGCAACTGGGCCGCGTGCCGCTGCTCGACACCGCCGGCCTGGCGCTGAAGACGGCGCTGATCACCGAGGGAGATCGAGAAGGCGCCGCCGGAGTACCGGGTATCTTCTCAATAGTTCGGGGTGTGCTCGCTGTGGCCGGTCTCCTGACCGTGCCACGGGTGGCACGGTCAGGAGACCGGCCACAGCATCCCCAGATTATTGAGATGATACAGTACCGGTCGAGCGGCAAGCAATCCTGATTCTCTCAAGAGGAGATTACACATGGCTATTCCGATCGGACTTCAACTCTATTCCATCCGCGACGACTGCGCGCGCGACCTGCCGGGCACGCTGGCAGCGGTGGCGAAGATGGACTACGCCGGCGTGGAGTTCGCCGGCTATCACAACCGCAGCGCCCAAGAGCTGCGGACGCTGCTCGACGACCTGGGCCTGCAGTGCTGCGGCACACACATCGGCCTCGACACGCTGCTGGGCGACAACTTGCCGCGCACCATCGAGTTCAACCAAATCCTCGGCAACCAGTACCTGGTCGTGCCTGGACTGGTGGAGGAGCGGCGCCACTCGCGCGCGGCCTGGCTGGCGACGGCGCGCCTCTTCGACGAGATTGCTGAGCGCGTCAAGCCACACGGGATGCTGGTGGGCTATCACAACCACTGGATCGAGTTTCAGCCGCTGGACGGCGAGCTGCCGTGGGATACCTTTTTCGGCAACACCGACCGGAGCGTGATCATGCAATTGGACACCGGCAACGCTCTGCACGGCGGCGCCGATCCCGTGCCCTATCTGCGACGCTATCCCGGCCGGGCGATCACGGTACACCTCAAGGAGTTCTCCAAAGACGACAAGGCGATGATCGGCGAAGGGGAAGTGGACTGGCAAGGTGTCTTCAGGCTATGTGAGACCTCTAGCGCGACCGAGTGGTACATTGTGGAGCACGAGACCTACCCCTACCCGCCGCTGGAGTGTATCCGGCGGTGCCTGGAGAACTTGCGCGCGATGGGAAAGCAGGCGGGGGGGCTGGGGGGGCCATTCTCGGGACAGGATTTCAACGACTAACAGGAGGCAACTCATGAGCTTCACCTACAATCTGGCTAACTTCATCGCGTTCCGCGACCTGAAAGAATGCGAACGGGTGCGCGCCATCCCGCGAGAGCAGATCACCGCGCATCCGAACCGCGATTTCAAGATCCGGATCATCGATGACCTGGGCGAATTCTACGCGGCGTTCGCCACCGACATCGTGTCTCGCATCGAGGCCGCGCGGGGAGAGGGGCGGCGGTTCGTGGGGATCTTCCCCGTCGGGCCGATGCCGCAGTATGCCATCGCCGCCCGCATGATCAACGCGCTGCGCATCCCCATGCGCCACGTCCATACCTTCAACATGGACGAGTACGCCGACCAGGACGGGGTCACCGCGCCGGCCGACTGGCCCGGCTCGTTCCAGAAGTCCATGCTGGAGAGTTTCTTCCTGAAGATTGACCCCGACCTGCGGCCGCCGCTGGCGCAGATCCACTTCCCGGCCACCGCCAACATCCAGCACTATGGCCAGATGATCGCCGATATGGGCGGGGCCGAGGTCTGCTACGGCGGCATCGGCTGGTGCGGGCACATCGCGTTCTGGGAGGCCGATTTGGGCCGTGAGTTCGGGGATGACCTGGAGGCGTACAAGCAGGCTGGGCCGCGCATCGTCGAGCTGACCCCGATGACCATCATGCAGAACGCCCTGCACTCCTTCGGCGGGGACTGGTCGTGGGTACCGCCCAAGGCCGCCAGCATCGGCCCCGCGCAGATCGTGGGCGCGCAGGCGCGCAGCTTCTGGCTCGACGGCTACATCGGCGGCGGCGTGAGCTGGCAGCGCTTCATCGCCCGGCTGTGCGCCCACGGCCGGGTGAATACCCTGGTGCCAGGCTCGCTGCTGCAGACGGCGCCGGGCACGTACACCATCTACGGCCCGGTGGCGGACAACGTCGAGATTCACATGGCGTGAGGGGGGCGATCAGAGTTCAACAGTGAAGTGATACCAGGAGGTACTTTATGAACCGGCAGAAGAGATTGACGACACAACGATGGGTCCTATTCATCTCGAAGGGTTGAACCAAGATCAAAATTGACCTCAGGGCCAGTAGCGTCCATCTGGATTGCGACCCGCAAGAGGGTGCAACCTGGGCGCGTCGCAGATAACGGTGTGGGGCATGGAGCAGGCGCGGCCTGTTGTCAAACCTATGGCATAGCGGTATAATAGTTGGTAAGGGATGCCTTTGAACGACTGACAGAGGCGCACACGGGACAGATAGGCTTCAGTGAGAAAGGACAACTGCTGAAATGAACTGGCAACAGTATATCCACTCCGACCCGGAGATCCTGTTGGGCAAGCCGGTGGTTAAGGGCACGCGTCTGTCGGTGGATGTCATCCTCCGGCTCTTCGCCGTGGGGTGGACGAAAGAGCAGGTGTTGGAGAACTATCCAACTCTGACCCCGCAAGCTCTGAGAGCCGTCTTCGCATTTTCTGCCGAATGTATGGGCGAGGAGCCCATGTTCGCGATGCCAGCGGGAGCGACCTATGCGGTTCCTGGCTAACGAAAACTTCCCGCCTGAATCCCCTGGTCATTAAACGTTTTCTGGAGCAAAACTATCTCATTCCATCTGCCGATCCTGATCAACTTGTGCTGCCCGCGATTGCCCCTGAGATCATCGAGCGGGATCAAGCGGTGGTGGATCAGGAATTTGCCAGGCAGGGATTGGCCGGTCTCGACACTCTCAGCGATGATATCCAAATTCTGCGCGACCTGAAGGCGAGTGAGTTGCTGGTGTTCATTCCGGGCAAGACTTTCCGCCGTCTGCCCAAGCGTGATCTTTACCTGATCGCGCGTGCGATGCGCCCCGAGGAGATTCACCCGGAAATCATCGAGAAGCTGGATGAGATTGCCGGGATGCTCCCGCCGCCAGCGGGGCCAGATAATCCAGTGGAAAACCATGCTGACGGCGCGGCGGACGAGGAGGGATGATGCCTGGTAGCTCTCGCAAAGCTGCTACTGGTTCCGCGCCGACCACCGCCTGCCCAACGGCGAGAAGCTGCGGCCGGATGAGTTCAGCGATTTGGTGGCGCTGGAGCCGGTGATGTTGAGGTAGCGGATGCCAGATAGGTCGGCATCAGTGAGCTTGGGTTTCCGCCCGCAAGATCGCCTTGCGGGCGGTCTCTGTTGCTGCCCGGGTGATCCGCGCCTTACGTTACCGTGTTGCCGAACGCCGAAGTTTGTTGTATACTCACGGCCGATAGCGGAAACGAGATCAAGCAACAATTCGGAGTTATTGGCGGTGAGAGGTGAAGCGATGACGATGACAGCGACCGTTGGGGCAACGGCAGGGATGATGACCGGAGCCGTCGAAGGGATGGTTGTGGCGGCCTTGCGTAAGCTGCCGCCCGATTACCTGCCCGAAGTGCTGCGGTACATCGAGTTCCTGGAATACAAAGTCACCACGGTTAGACCCGACACAGCCGAAGACCAGATACTTTGGGCCGCAGTCGAGGCCAACCAGGAGTACAAGCGCCGGCATCCCGACGAGGAATTGCAGATCTTCGAGACGGGGGCTGATTTCCTGAAAGCGATGGCTGATCTGTAATGACCTACCGGATCGCGTTCTCCAGGGAAATCCGTCGCCAGATCGAAAGCTTGCCGGGCTACATCAAGACAATGGCCAAGCAAGAGATCGCCAGCCTGAGCGACAGGCCGCGTCCTCCGAGGAGCAAGGAGTTGACTGGGCATCCCGAATACTATCGCCTGTGGCTCGGCGCGGATTACCGCCTGGTGTGGCACGTGATGGACGAGGAACGCGTGGTGGAAGTCGAGTATGTCGGACTCAAGACGCCCGATCTGTACGAACGGCTTGGGTTAGGCCGGCGGCGAGCCGAGTAATCCAGGCAGTGGAATCAGGGTGCGCCCCTACAATATGAAGATCGTCGCCCTGCGCGAGCAAGACCTGGAGTTGTTACTGCCCTCGATGGATGAAGCCGACAAGGCAACCCTCGTAGCGACCATGCGCCACGTCGCCCGTTTCCGGCCCGAACGGGCGCAGAGGATCGAGTATCTCTTGCAGGAGCAGGGATGGCAGACCCGATAGATCGGCTGTTTATGGAGTTGAATTAGAACCGGGAAGTGCTCTACCGGCATCCGGCGCTCTTGGAGGTACTCAAGGCATAAAAGCACGCTATGCGCGCAAGGATACGCTGACAAAACCGCCGTTTTATCGGCATATTCGAGCGATATGTCGGCGGCGTCGGCATATCGCCACACACGAATCTCGGCATTCTCAGGGACACTCCCGTCCGACTGCCACCGTTGCCCGAACAACGCGCCATCGCCCACATCCTCGGCCTGCTGTGCGATGCGGCCAACCTGCGCCGCCCGCACCCGAAGTTCGAGCGCACCATGCGCGCCTGCCAGCCGACCGAGAAGGTCGAACCGTTCTTCCACCGCGTCGCCAGAAGCCGACTGGCGTTGACGCTGACGCAGCAGAACGCGCTGGAGGTGTTTTGGAGGTGGAACTATCTGTGTAGCGAACCGCAGTGGTGACGCGCAAAGAAGATGTCCGCAAGATGGCCCATTTGTGACCGAATGGGCTTTCCCTACAGCCTGTGACCTGGTATAATAGCCCAATATTTCCCACATCCAGAAGATTGCTTCGCAAACAACGCTCGCCATGACGGCGCCAAAGATTCTCGCGATCAACGCAAATGTCGCAAAGAGGATTCAGTGGTCAGTGGTGAGCGGTGAGTAGCTGGACGTTGACCGCTGGAGGTTATTTGAGTGAAGAATATTCGTATTCCCGGCCCCGTGCCGGCCCCGGTCGATTTGAGGAACATGCTGCGTGAGCATCTGGCGCGCCGCGTTGCCGGACAGTTGCATCAGGCCGCGGCGCGCCGGGAAGCCGCGCTCGCCGAGCCCGCGAAATTCGCCGAGTGGGCGCGCGGCGTCCGGACCGCCGCCGCAAACATGCTCGGCCTCCGGAACCTGCGGGAGCTGCCGCTCAACACGCGCCTTGTCTCGCGGCACGAGCACGAGCATTGCGTCGTCGAAAACGTAATCTTCGAATCGCTCGACCGGTGGCAGGTCAACGCCTCGGTGTTCATCCCGCGCAAGTGCGCCGAGCATCGCCCGCCCTATCCGGCCGTCGTCGTGCCCGTCGGCCACAGCCCCAAAACCGGCCCGAACTACCAGCTCCCGTGCCAGCTCTTCGCACGGGCCGGGTACGTCGCGGTCGTGTTCGATCCGCCCGGGCAGCAAACCGAGAAGGACCCCGGCAACGATCATTTCACTGACGGGCCGCGCTGCTACGCCGTCGGCCAGTCCCCGCTCCGGTACTTCGTCGCGGACGCTCTGCGCGCGCTGGACTACCTCGAGACGCGGCCTGACGTTGACAGTTCGCGCGGCTTCGCGATGACCGGGGTGTCCGGCGGGGGCGAGACGACCCGCTGGGCCGCCGCGCTCGACGACCGCGTCCGCGTGGCCGTCCCGGTTTGCGCGGCGGCGCCGATTTTCGACCATCCCCTTCTCGACCGGTACTCAAACTGCCCCGAGCCCACGCCGCTCGGCCGGCTGGCGGAAGGCATCGACGACGTTGACCTGATGGCGGCGCTCGCCCCCACGCCGCAGATGTACATGGCCGGCAGCCAGGACGATGTCTCCACGTTGGCAATGACCGAACGAATCAACGCCGAGGTCTCGCGCGCGTACGCCGCCGTGGGCGCGCCGAACGCCTTTCAGCGCTACGTCGAGAACGCCGACCACTGCTACTCCATCTCGATGGCGCGGCGGTTTGTAATGTTCGCGAACGAGTTCCTGCTCGGCGAGCCGGGCCGCAAGCATTCCGCTGCCTGCGACAGCGACCCGGAACTTCTGCCGGCCGAGTCGATGCTCTGTCACCCCGCGCCCGAGCCGAACATGCGCACAATCAGTTCCGCCCGCGCGGAAGCGCTGAGCGTGTCGCGGCCACGGGTCGCAAGCAGGGACGATGCGGCGCGGTGCGTGCGCGCTCTGGTCCCGGACGTCGACACGGCCCGAATCGAGAACGTCCGGCGCGGCGGACCGAACAACTGCTGGCGAAGCGCGGTCGAGGAAGTGCTGCTCGAACACGAAGACGGGATTTGCCTGCCGGCCACTTTATGCTGGCCGCGCCGCCAGAAGCCCTGGCCTGCCGTCGTAATGTTCGACGAGCGGGGACGGTGGGGTTCCCTGGCCCGTAACGGCTGGCTGGCAATCGTATCGCGGTTTCTCGACTACGAAGCCGCCGCGGCTCCCGCCGTGATGAGCGTCGACCTGCGCGGCTGGGGCGACTCGGCGCCGGCGCCCGGCCCGTACGATCTTGCCCCCTGGGCCCGCCCCGACCGCATGCCGAACTATATCGCCGACTCCCTCGATGACAGCCTGATGGCGCAGCGCGTCCGCGACGGACT
>PHCA01000074.1:8145-9748 GCA_002842085.1 Chloroflexi bacterium HGW-Chloroflexi-1 | reverse complement strand
TCGGCGCCGTCCTGAATGTCCGGGCGAAGGACGCTCGATGCAGTGTCGTGAAAGACGCATCCGACAACGTGATCGCCCCGTGGATATGGGAGCGCTTGGGCTTGTAGCTTGCGGACAGAGGATGGGATAAAATGATGCATGAGAATCAGGAGGAGAAACCAATGAAGACTTTACATGCAGGCGCAGCTCAGGTGGATATCACGCCCGAATTGGGCCACAATCTGTCAGAAATGAGGAGACCAGCCATGGCCCAGAACAAGCCGGAACAACCCGACTACGATTTCTACGGGACCATTGCCCGCCCGGTTCTGGAGAACTACCTTTCCCGCTCCATAACTATGAACTGTTTCCTTTCGGGGGTCGGCTGCATCGAGGACAATATGCGCATGATCCGTGCCATCGGCGCCAAGTTCGTCGGCCGGGCCGTGTGCCAGGTGGCAGCGGAGAAGTGTTTCCCCGCGATCCTCATAGCCGCGAGCACCCTTGGGGCTCGCGTACATGCGCTCGATCCGCAGATCGTTCTCCATGCTGGCATCTTTGAGGAGGTCACCAACGAAGTCGATTTCGTCCCCATTCCTGCGCACGCGTTCGAGGCGTTCGCGATCAAACCGGAAACGCGCAACTACAGGTATCGTGACATGCTCTTTCCCGACGGCTCATACGTGGATCTCTGGCACGCCGGAGCTTCGGTGCCCGACATCACGCGCCGCGAGACCCAGATGTGGTTCTACCATCAGGCATGTTCCTATATCGACGCAGGGATCGAGGCCATTCACTTTGGCCAGGTGCAGCTTATGGGGCGCGACGACCCGCAGCTGCGGACGTGGTTTTCGCTGCTGGAGCGCGTGCGCCACTACGCCTCGCGCCACGCCCGGCGCGACATGGTACTCTGTGATGCACATGTGTCAAGCGGCATTGGCTGCTACGGCCTTGAGCCTATCCCGGCGGACCAGCCCCTGGGCTACCATCTCGACGGCAGGCTGCTGTTCGACTTTCACGCTCTTCCCCTGCGCATCAAGGAAATCCCCGGCAAACCCTACCAGGCGGAGCTGGCCGTTGGACATCTCGACGCCATCTACCGACGGAGCATGGGCGGGATCACGCCGAGCGGCTGGGCGTGCGATCATCTCCCCTATCTGGTCGACGTCGACTACTGGGGCGCCACGGGCACAGGCGGTGAAAGTGTGGCCGGTAAAATCGAGAATCTCCAGGGCATCGACAGCCGCTTCTGGGTGTGGGGTTGGGACGAAATTTGCTGGTTTGCCAACCAGCCGGAAGAGCAGCGCAACGAGTGGCTCTGGTACGCCTGGGAGTGGATCCGGGAGACCGATCCCAACGGCTTCATGGAAATGCCGGGCCAGCAAAGGATGTCCGATCCGAGGGGCTACTATCATGCCAATACGCCCAGTGAGGATTGTCCCTATGGCTACGGCCAGGAAGAGACCCTCGCGGCCATCTGGCGATCGGATCGGCGCTGACACTGCTCTCGTGGGGGAGTCAGTAGGGGTGTGGAATGTCTGCAGGCAGACGATTGATCCTGCGCGCGCTGGCCGGCCAGGCCACGGAACAGGCGCCGGTGGCGCTGTTCACCTGGGGCTTCGAC
>PHCA01000074.1:0-8065 GCA_002842085.1 Chloroflexi bacterium HGW-Chloroflexi-1 | reverse complement strand
CTTTACCGGCTGGGGCGAGACTTACGTGCGTGGCCTCCGGCGGTTGATCGAGGAGGTCGGCGACCGCGCCCTGGTCTTGCCCCACCACTCCCCGGCCTACATCTGCGCCTGTTACGCCTTCGGGTTCGAGCCGGCGATGACCGCGCTGATGGAGAATCCGGAGCTGTTCCGCTACACGTGCGAGCGATATGCCGCGGGCGACCGCCTGCGGATGCGCCAGTGGGCCGAGGCCGGCGCGGAGGCCGTTTTCATCGCGGACGGCTGGGCTTCCTGCGACGTCATCTCGCCCAAGTGGTTCGAGCGTTTCGCCTTGCCCTACCAGGCCTCCATCACCCAGGCCGCCCACGAGGCCGGGCTGCGGATCATCCTCTGGAACGAGGGGGACATCCTGCCGATCCTGCGCCAGGAAGCCGCGCTCCCGGTGGACGCCTTCGCCTTCGAGCAGCCGCGGAAACGGGCCGATATCACGGTCGCGCGGGTGCGCCAGGCGTTCGGCCCGCACCGTTGCCTGTTCGGGAACCTGGACTCGGAGGGGCTGCTGCTGCGCAACGACCCGGCCGAGATCGCCCGCGCGGTGGCCGGCCAGAGCGCGCAATCCGGGCCGGACGCGCCGTTCGTGTTTTGCACGGGCAGCCCGCTGCCGAGCAACGTCGAGCCGAGCGCGGTGGACGCGCTGATCCGGGCCGTCCGAGATGGACATTGAGTGGTTCATGAGGTACTCTCCTGTGCACACTACCGACATCCCTGCCTTTCCTCCCGTAGACAGTCCGGTTGATCTGGCCCCCTTCGCCCGCATGCGGTGGTGGACCGGCGCCGAGCGGCATGACCTGCAGGCCTACGAGCTCGGGCCGGAGGCCGACGGGAGCTATCGTCCTGTCCGCCACCCCGAAACCGGCGAGTGGCACATCGGCCTGGAGTGGCCCGAGCCGCAGACCGTGAGCCGCGTGGTCGTCCGCTACGCGCCCGGCCAGGCGGTTCCGCAGGACCTGCGGGTCGAATACTGGCGCAAGCACTGGCCCACCCCCGCGCCCGAACGACGGCCGGGCGCGCGCCGCGGCTGGATCGGCCGGGACGACCCGTGGCACGGCGACTGGACCGCGGTGCGGGGCGCGCGAATCAGCGAGGGGGAAGTCGGCGCCGTGGTCTTTGACCCCCTCGACCTGGCCGAAATCCGCGACCAGCTCCAGCTCGAAGAAGCCGAGGACTACCTGGCGCCGTTCCGGCGGACCCTCAAGCTGCGGCTGGTCTCGAGCGGGCCGGCCGCGCCCCTGATTCACGAGCTGCACGCCTACTCCCAGGCCACCTGGCAGGCGCTGACGGCCGATGTGCAGTTCCTCCGGGAGGGCGACTGGAGCGGCTGCGCCGAAGTCACCCACGGCTACTTGCTCGGCGTCGCAGCGGTTGACCTGGGGCCGGACAGCGGCGACGGCGCGCGCGCCTGGCGGTGCTCCGGCCGGCAAGGCCGCGTGCGCCTGCGCTTGTTGTATGCCCAGGGCGGACCTGGGTGCGCCGACCGGACGATCGTTACCGTGCGCACCCGCGAGCGCAGCTTCTCGTTCCTCGCTGACGACCTGGCGGCCGGGCCGATCTATCTCCCGGATTACGGTGTTTGCATCACGCCGGCCGAGGCCCACATCGACCTGGAGCAGTTCCTGGCCCGCGTCGCGGCCGCGCCCAGGCCGATCTACGACCGGGTGGCCGCTGAGCCGGAGCACTCCCTGGCCCGCGCGCTGGCGGAAATCCCGCCCCTCGACGTGACCAGGCAGGACTCCTACGAGCCGAACTACGGGCTGTACGTCATCCTGGGTCTTGAGGCCGGCCGGCAGGAGTTCGGCCTGCGTTACAACGGCGAGCTGTTCATGAGCAAGCCTGTGCTCAAGCCCACGGGCCGCGACCTGGCGCGGCTGACCTGGCCGGGGATGGACATCCACTACCGCTTCGGCGCCGGCGACCCGCCCGATTTCCGCGAAGGCCGCGATCTCACCCGCCAGTCGCGGCTCGCCGGCTGGCTGCCGGTCTTCGTCAGCGAATGGCTCGATCGCGAGCTGGCCTGGACGCAGACGGCCTTCGCCGCGCCCCTCGCCGGGCCGATGACGCCGCCGGAGGCGCGGCGCGGGGACGAGGACGTCGTGGCGTTGCTCCGTTTCACGGTCCGCAACACGACGGCCGGGCCCAAGCGGGCCTACCTCTGGCTGGTCATCGGCCCGCAGGAGCAGTTGGCCGTGCAGGACGGACTGGTGTTGGCCCTGGGCCGGGTCGTGCCCGACGTGCCGGTGACACGCCAGTGGCGCGTGGAACCCTACCGGCAGCCGGTCCTGCGCGGCGCGGTGCGGGCCGGCCGGGGGCAACTGGCCGCCGTCCTGTACGCCGAGGGGGAGGCCTCGCGCGCCGTGCCCTCGGCCGTGTTGTACCAGGTTGACCTGGCCGGCGGCGAGAGCGACACGGTGGACCTGGCCGTGCCGTGCCCCAGCCTGACTGCCGCGGAGGAGTGGGCCACCGCGACCGGCCTGGACTTCGACGCTTGTCTGGCTGACGTTGTCTCTTATTGGCGGGGGATCGTGGAGCCGGGCGGCCAACTCGACCTGCCGGAGCCGATCTTCAGCTCTGTCCCGGGCGGGTGCGCCACCTGCCAGACCAGTGATCCACAAATCCTCTCTGATTTTTACAAGGCAACCCAGACCCACATCGCCATCTCGGCCGACAAGGACCCCGTCAGCGGGCTGCTCGTGCTGCCGCCAGCGACCTGGAGCTACGGCGCGTGCGGCAACGAGGCGTGCTGGCAGATCACCATGTTGGATCAGGCCGGCCAGCACGAGCGGGCCGCGGTTTATCTCGAAACCTTCCTGCGCACCCAGGGCGCGGTCCGGCCCAATGGCCGTTTCGTCTCCGGTGCAGGGTCGTTCCAGGGTCTCGACCTCGACGACGGCCGGCCCGTGATGAGCCAGTTCGGCTACAACCTGGATCACGGCGTCATCATGGAGTGCCTGGCCGAGCACTACCGCCTGAGCGGGGACGCGGCCTGGCTCGGCCGCGTGGCCCCCAACCTGGTCGCGGCTGGCGACTTTGTGATCCGTGAGCGGGGAACGACAAAGGTCGATAACCCCGACGGCCAGCCTGTGCCGGAATGGGGCCTCCTGCCGGCCGGCTGCCTGGAAGACAACCCCGAATGGCGGCATTGGTTCGCGGTCAACGCGCACGCGCACCGGGGTCTGGCCGCCAGCGCCGAGTGCCTGGCCGAGATCGGCCACCCCGAGGCGGAGCGGCTGCGGCGGGAAGCCGCGGCCTATCGCGAGGATATCCGCGCCGCGGTCCGGCGGGCCATAATCGAATCGCCGGTGGTGCGGTTGCTGGACGGCGCCTACGTGCCGCACGTGCCGACCCACGCGGGCCTGCGCGGGCGGGAAAAGGGCTGGTTCCGCGAGGCGGCCTACGGCCCGCTCCACCTGTTAGACGGCGGTGTGTTCGAGCCGTGGGAAACCGAGATGACCTGGGTGCTCAAAGACCTGGAGGACAACCTGTTTGTCAGCCGCGAGTGGGGCCGGCCCGTTGACCTGGAGCGCTGCTGGTTCAGTCACGGCGGCGTGGCGATCCAGGCCAACCTGATGGATCTGGCAATCGACTACCTGCGCCGGGGACAGGTCGAGCACGCGTTGCGCGCGCTCTTCAACAACTTCGGATCGCAGCTCTATCCTCACCTGCGCGTCTTCACCGAGCACCCGGTGGTCGAGCTGGGGCACGGGGTCGGGCCGTTCTACAAGTCGTCCGACGAGGCCAAAGCCCTGCTCTGGCTGCGGGCCTGCCTGATCCGGGAAGAGGGAACGCGGCTGATCCTGGCGCCAGGCGCGCCGCGCGCCTGGCTCGCCGCGGGGCAGGCGTTCGGCGTGGCGCGCATGGCGACCGCCTTCGGCCCGCTGACCTATCGGTACGAAGCTGTCGCGGACGAGGTCACGGTGCGGGTCGCCGTGCCGGAACGGCGTCCACCGGCCGAGCTGATGGTGCACTTACGCCGTCTCGACCGGCGGCCGCTGCGGGCGGTGACGGCCAACGGCAGAGCGCACGGCGAGTTCGACGCCGGCCAGGAGACGGTGTGTATCGCCCGGCCAGCGGGGGACGTAGTCATCCGGGCGTACTACTGAGCCGGCCTGGTCTCCTCTCAATGAAAAATTGACTCGAACGACTCGGAGATAACCCAATGAAACAAGGCTTGTTCGGCGCCAGACTCGACGTTCTCTCAGAAGACGCGGTGCAGCGCATTCATGCGGCCTCGCTCACCCTGCTGGCGCGACAGGGCATCAAAAGCGAGTCCGACCTGATCCTGGACATCTTCGCCCGCGGGGGCGCGGCCGTGGACCGCGACGCGGCCATCATCCGCGTCGGGCCCGACCTGGTCGCCGCCGGCCTGGCGTCCGCGCCCAGGTCGTTCGTGCTCTACGGCCGCGACCCGCAGATGGACCTCCTGTTGGAGCCGGGACGGGTCTACTTCGGCATGGGCGGCAGCCCGGAGCCGTACTTCTGGGATCACGGCTTGCAGGCCCCCCGCTCGCCGACGCGGGCCGACATGGTGATGTGCACGCGCGTGGGCCAGGCGCTGCCGAACGTGGACTTCGTGATGGCGCTCTGCTCGGCCGGTGACATGCCGCCGGGCACGCAGTACTTCTACGAGTACGACGTCCTGTTCCGCAATACGACCAAGCCGGTGATCTACTCCGCGCCCAGCAGGAAACACGCGGCCCGGCTCATCGAGATGGCCGCGGCCGCCAGCGGCGGGGAGGAGGCGTTGCGCCGGCGACCTTCTATCGTCCTGTTTACCCAGCCGGTCTCGCCCCTCCAGATCGGGCCGTACAGCGAGGGCATGCTCGAGGCGGCGGCCTGCGGCGTGCCGATTCTCTCGTCGCCCGGCCCCATGATGGGCGCGACCAGCCCCGCCACGCTGGCCGGCACGCTGGCGCAGATCAACGCGGAGGCGCTGTTCGGCGTTCTGCTTTCGCAGCTCATCAAGCCGGGCACACCGGTGATCTACGCGCCGCACACGGCCGTGATGGACATGACCACGGCCCAGTGCACCTACGGCAGCCCCGAGCAAGCGCTGGCGCGGGCCGCGGTCGCGCAGTTAGGCCGCTTCTACCGGCTGCCGACCTTCGGCCTGGGCGGTGGCGTCGAATCCAAGCTGCCCGACGCCGAAGCCGCTGCGCAGGCCACCCTGGGCATGACTCTCAACGCCCTCGCCGGCCTGACCCTGACCCAGACCCTCGGCACGTTGGCCAGCGGGCTGTACGGCTCGGCCGAGATGCTGGCCATCTGCGACGAGATCGCGTACATGGTCAAGCGCGTGCTGGCCGGCATCACCGTGGACGACGAGACGCTGGCCCTGGACGTGATCGCCGATGTCGGGCACGGTGGCCATTTCCTGGACACCGACCATACGTTGCGCTTCTTCCGGCAGGAGCTTTTCTTCCCCGTCCTGTTCCGCCGCCAGTCCATCGAGCAGTGGCAGCAGGGCGGGAGCAGGACCATCACCGAGGTCGCGGCCGAGCGCGTGCAGGCGATCCTGGCTCACGCCGGGCCGGTGGCGCTGCCTGCAGGGGCCGATGCGGAGCTGGCGCGGGTGCTGCGCCAGGCGACGGACGAGGGGCAATAGTTGTTGGGAGGGCAGGAGAGTCCGAACATGGTCACGATGTATCTTCTCAATAATCCGGGGGCAGTTCGGGCCGGTCTCCGACCGTGCCCGTCGTGGCTCGGTCAGATCGATCATGCCTTTGGTTTCTGTGCCTGCGGTGTACGATGGAACCGCATTGCTCTGCTGGAAGCGCCGCCCAGTCGTAGGCTCTATCGCGTCCTGGTAACCTTTGTGGAATCAGAATTCAGACTGATCGCCAAGCGAGCCAAACATGAACCGGACCATTCCTGACCGCGAATCTATCACTGTCGAGTTCAAGAGCGATCGTAGCCGCCTGCCAGATCGGGACCTGGTTACGGCCGTGGTCTGCCTGGCGAATACGGAGGGCGGCGCGCTCTACCTGGGCGTTGAAAAGGACGGCGCCGTTACCGGCCTCCATCCCGAGCACCAAAACTTGGCCACCCTCACCGCGTTCATCGCCAACCGCACCAGCCCGCCCGTCAGCGTGCGGGTGACCGCCATGCAGGAAGTGGGGAAGACCATCGCCCGGATCGAAATCCCGAAGTCGATGCGCCTGGTCGCCACCGCCGAAGGGCTATTGCAGCGTCGGCGCTTACAGGCCGACGGCACACCACAATGCGTGCCCTTCCATCCGCACGAGTTTGCCAGCCGCCAGTCGGACCTGGGCGTGCTCGACTACGCGGCGCTGCCCGTGGCCCAAGCTGCCGAGGCCGATTTCGATCCGCTGGAGCGCGAGCGCCTGCGCCAACTGGTGGAACGCTACGGCGGCGATCGCCTACTCCTTACGCTGAGCGACGAGGAGTTGGATGGCGCATTGGGCTTCATCCGTACCGAGGGCCAGCGTCGGGTACCTACTGTCGCTGGACTCCTCATCCTGGGCCGCGAAGCCGCGCTGCGTGAGCACCTGCCGACGCACGAGGTGGCCTTTCAGATGCTCGAAGGCACCCAGGTGCGGGTCAATGACTTCTACCGCGTGCCACTGCTGAAGACCTTCGAGCGGGTCATGGAACAGTTCGAGGCCCGCGTGCAGGAAGACGAAATCCAGGTCGGATTATTTCGGGTGCCGATTCCAACGTTCGACAAACGCGCGTTTCGTGAGGCATTGATCAACGCCCTCACCCATCGCGACTATACGCGCTTGGGCGCGGTTCACGTGCGCTGGGAAACTGACGGGTTGATCATCAGTAACCCTGGTGGCTTTGTCGAGGGTGTCACGTTAGACAACCTGCTGGTGGTCGAGCCGAAGCCGCGCAACCCGCTCCTGGCCGACGCAATCAAGCGGATCGGCCTGACCGAGCGCACGGGGCGCGGGGTGGATCTGATCTACGAAGGTCTGCTGCGCTATGGGCGTCCAGCCCCCGACTACACCCGCAGCGATCCCACCACCGTGGTCGTCCAGTTGAGCAGCGCCCAGGCTGACATCCCCTTCCTGCAGATGGTCATCGCGGAGGAAGAACGCACCGGTGTCCGCATGCCTCTCGACTCGTTGATTGTCCTGGCGCGGCTGCGTGCGGAACGCCGGCTTGACGTGCAGGCCGCGGCCGCAGCGATCCAGAAGAACGAATCGGTCGCCCGCGCGATGCTGGAATGGTTAGTCGAAGCTGGCCTGATCGAAGGCCGTGGCGCCACACGCGGACGGACCTACACCTTGAGCGCACAAGTGTACCAGCGACTCGGCCAGGGCGCCGACTACGTCCGGCAAGCGGGCTTTGGTCCGATCCAGCAGGAGCAGATGGTCCTGCAATACGTGCGTACGCAGGGCCGCATCACTCGCAGTGAGGCCGCGGAACTATGTCGACTAAGTCTTGATCAAGCCAAGCGGCTGCTCTTGAGGATGGTCGAAGAAGGCCAGTTGACACAGCAAGGTGCAGGCAAAGCGACACATTACGAGCTTGCATCGAATATACGGGCGCGCCCGTAAGAAATGCGGGCGCGCCCGTATTTCTTACGCATTGCGGACGGCATGCTACAGGTCACGGCTACGACAGTACTCACGGACGCACACCTTAGCCTGTATTCTGCCCGTCGTGGCTCGGTCAGGAGACCGGCCACAGCAAGTTGTCGGGAGGGCAGGAGAGTCCGAACATGGTCACGATCACAGAAGGGCTTGCAGTTGACGACACCCCCATCGTCCGCCTGGACAACGGCGTCTTACAGGTTGACGTTGCTCCCACCGTGGGCGGCAAGATTGTCAACGTGCTGCACAAGGCCACGGGCCATCAGTTCCTCTGGCACAACGCCAGGCTCAAGCTGGAACGGCTGAGCCCCGGCAGCGAATACGACCCGAATTTCTACGGGGGGATTGACGAGCTGTTGCCCAACGACATCCCCGAGCCGCTCAACGGGGTCGCCAGCCCCGATCACGGCGAGTTGTGGACTCTGCCGCTGGCAGCCGCGATCACAGGCCACACGCTGGTCATGTCCGGG
>PHCA01000402.1 GCA_002842085.1 Chloroflexi bacterium HGW-Chloroflexi-1 | reverse complement strand
GTTCTGGACGGCAACGTCGATGTTGGCTTGCTGGCTGGCCGTGAGGGTATCGTACTTGCGCGGAATGAAGGCCTGGTACTGGGTGGAGTTGTTGATGCTGCTGCCTTGGCGGATGTGGTAGTAGGCGAAGCTGCGGGCGGCGATGGCCTGAGCCTGAATGGCGGTAGGGTGATAGGCGGCCGGCCCCATCTCCTGGGGGACGACGTCCCGCAGGTAGCGGTTGTTCACAGCCGTGCTTTCGATCTCGACGGTCACGGGGTTCTGGTAGGGGCTGATCCAGGGATAGGAGAGTACAGGGCTACCGCATGAAATGCCGCCCCCAGGGTTACTACAGTAGGCGGTGCATCCCCACCTGCTCAAGTTTCCATTCCCAGGCGAACACGTCGTTCCGGTCGATTCGCCGCGCCAGTCAAGCTCATACATCGTCACCGAGATGTTCGTTGGCGCTGTGAAAGCAGCCACCGATGTTGTCGGCAGAAGCAGCAACATGCTACTGCACAGGGCGAGGGCCAGCGTGTAGATAGTTGATTTGTAGCGTGTGATGCCCATCATATCGTGCCTCCCTCAAGGCCGCGCCTGCGCCGAAATTAGACACACGCGATCTTCCACTACGGTGGGTTCTGTTTCAAGCACTACAGGACACTTGATAGCCAGATCCTTGCCGTTCGGTGACCAGGCCAATACCCAGCCAGGAAGACTACCTGGCGGGCCCCATGTTTGTAGGGGTATCATGAGCCGTGAGTCATTCGATACCACGTTGACAAGGAATAGTTTGTATGCGGGACTTCCTCTCACCTGGCTAATGTCGCCGAGAACTAGCACTTGTTGACTGGTAGGCGCCCAGCCAATATCCGTTACGAAACGCGCTGGCACGGACGGCTGACTGAACTCGCCCGTCATAACATCTAGCACAGCCAGTCTACTAAATGATCCCAATTGCCCTGGAAAACGGGCTGTGGTCAGCATGGCGAGGTAACGCCCGTTCGGGCTCCACTTGACTTCGATAGGAAAGAGAGGATTCCTGTCCTCGCCTGGCCCTACTCCCAAATCCACTTCGCAAACCGTAGAC
>PHCA01000073.1 GCA_002842085.1 Chloroflexi bacterium HGW-Chloroflexi-1 | reverse complement strand
GGGCGGTGAAATCATCGCCAGCACCGATGCCGACACGCGTGTGACGCCGGATTGGCTGGCCCGCATCGCCGCCCATTTCCGAGATGACCCGGCCCTGGGCGCCGTGTACGGCCCGGTACGCTGGTACGATGGTCGGCCGGTTGAGCAATGGATGTTACGGTACCCGGTCGCCTGGACGCAATGGCTGAGCAACCGCGCCCGGCGTGACCTCTGGTGGGGCAGCAACTTTGCCGTGCGGCGCGAGGTCTTTTGGAACTCTGACGGCTTCCCTGTAGATTGGCCTTCGTGGGAAGATAACGGCCTGTCATTGCGGGTCAGGCGCATCGCGCCGGTACGCTTTGACCCAAATCTGGTTGTGTATGCTTCCTCCCGCCGCACACGGGAAGGCTGGGTCAAATTAGGCAGGGATACGACAATCCAGGCCATCGAGCGTTTTGTGCTGCGGCGTCCCCCATCGCTGCCAATGGTGGACTTGCGATGAGACATACCATGACCGTCGCCCTACCACCACAACTTAAAGCCGCCGTTGCGCTGATGCGCCTCCAGGAAATCGTCCTTTTCGTCCTGGTGACCACCCTGCTGGGGGCCAACGTCGGGGGCGCGCGGCCCGGCGTGCAGTTGATGATCGTGCTCATGGCTAACTTGTTGGCGGTTGCCTTCGCCTTCATGATCAACGATGTGGAGGATGCGCCTGACGATGCGCTAACTTCCGCCAAGGCGACGCGTAATCCGGTCTCGGCCGGCCGCCTCTCGCCCCGAGCCGGATACGTTGCCTCATTCGCAGTAGCTCTTGGGGGGCTGGCGTTGTACGCAGCCTTGGGCGGGTGGCCGCTTGCACTGGGCGGGTTGTGCCTGGGATTGGGCGTCCTGTACTCGTGGCGGCGGGTGCGACTCAAAGCCATCCCCGTGGCCGATCTGCTCTCCCACGCATTGATGTTGGCCGCTCTGCAATTCCTGTGCGCCTATACTGCGTTCCGGCCGGGCGGATGGACCTGGCTGGCGCCTTGTCTGTTCGTGGCTGCCATCTCGATGTACGGCCAATTGTTCAACCAACTCCGCGACCTGGACGGCGACCGGCAGGCCGGCGTCCATCACACGGTCGCGCGGACCGGTCGCCGCGCGGCCCATGTCCTGATGGTTGCGCTGCTGGCAGGGGCAGCGGCGCTGCTGGCGTTAGCCGTCTGGCAGGGCAGCATTCCGCTGTGGGCGATCGGGCTGGGCGCTGGCGGGCTGGGCGCTGGCCTGATCATGCTGGTCATTCCGGCGCGACGCGCCCATCTTTCCGGCCCGGTTCTGGACACCCACGTGCTTTTTCACGTACCGGCATTGTCGTGGACGGTAGTCGTTTTGTTGGCCTGGCTCGCGGTCAGCACGCTCGCACACTGAGAGCCACCGCTATCACCCCAGGAGGGGGCGTATACAAAACTTGGGGGACGAGACCTGACAGGTCTGCTACACGGTGGCTCGGTCAGGAGACCGGCCACAGCGAGCGATTCCCCGAAAAATTGAGAAGATACAAAAGAGAGTGTATGGAAGAAAACATTCCCAAAGATATATCAGCGCGACGTTTAAGTGTGATTATTCCTACCTTGAATGAGGCTGCTTATTTACCCGGTTTGCTCGCCGCGCTCGCCGCGCAGTCTCGTCCTGCGGATGAGATCATCGTCGCTGATGCCGGCTCGACCGATGGCACGGCAGAACTGGCGCGAGGGCGCGGCGCGCGCGTGGTGCGCGGCGGAATGCCCGCTGCGGGGCGCAACGCAGGGGCGCGTGCAGCCACGGGGGATCTCTTTCTTTTTCTCGATGCTGATGTTGTGCCACCGCCTGATTTCATCGCGCGTGCAATGGAGGAGTTTGAGCGCGAAGGCTATGCCATCGCTACATCCTTGATCGCCGCCTTGGACAATGACCTGGTTGATCAAGTCATAGCCGAGGCAACCAACCTCTATTGCCTGGTCATACAGCCGATCTCACCACACGCGCCTGGCTTTTGCATTCTGGTACAGCGCGCCATCCACGAAAAGATCGGCGGTTTCGATGAATCGCTCAGGCTAAGTGAGGATCATGATTACGCCCGCCGCGCTTCGCAGTACGGCGAGTTTGGCATTTTGACCAGTACACGCATCCCGGTCTCGACGCGGCGCGTGGAAAAAGAGGGGCTTGTGGGGCTTGGGTTGAAGTACGCGTGGTGCGAAATGTACGCTCTGGCAGGCAAACCGCTACGCGCGGCCCCCTTCGAGTATGAGTTCGGCGCATTTGGTCCGCCCAGTGCTTCTGCCGATCGCCCGCTGATAGATGTGGATGCACTGCGTCAACGGCTGGGGCGGTTCGCCAATCCGCTGCAGCGTTTCAGCCGTTCGGGACGGGAGCAACTCAACCGCTGGATGGAGATAAAGGCGGGGCAGCTTACGCACGAGCGCTTCCGCCAATTGCTCGCTCGCCGCGATCTCAACACTCTGAATCGTTATTTACAGGCGCGCCTGACTTTCGTCCCTCATACCCGTGAGCGGCCGAGCGAACGTTGATCGAAGCTCAAGACGCTGCCCAAAGAGACGATCCGCCTGCTCGAATCGAATTGGCGACAACTGCCACACTCCGACGATTCGAACACTGACGCAAATCGTACGCTTTAAATGGTGTTCAACCCGGATCATGTTCTCGTCCCTGCGCCCCATACGCCATCTGCGCCGCTATCGTGAGATCGCCGGCGTTTTTTTCCGGCACGGCTTTGGCTTTGCGTTCGACCACCTGGGGCCAGAGTGGCGCCCCTTGCGCCGCGCCCCGCGGCTTCCACCTCTAAAGGCGCTCCCGCCGCTGCCCGAAGACCTGGCGACACACTTTCGGCTGGCGCTGGAGGAACTGGGGCCGACCTTCGTCAAACTAGGGCAGATTCTCTCCACCCGCCCTGACCTGCTCCCCCCGTCCTACATTGCCGAGTTGAGCAAGTTGCAGGACAGCGTGCCGCCGGCACCGTGGGAGGCGATCCGCGCTGTGCTGACCCAGGAACTTGGGCGTGAGCCGGAAGCGCTGTTTGCCGCAATTGACCCGCAGCCGATGGCGGCGGCCTCGCTGGCCCAGGTCCACGCCACCACGCTGCCCGATGGGGAAGAGGTGGTCGTCAAGGTTCAACGGCCCAACATCATCCCCACCATCTCGATTGACCTTGAAATCCTCTCCGCACTGGCCGTGCGCGCTCAGGCCACCCCGCTGGGGCAGGTGTATGACTTTGTCGGCATCGCTGACGACTTTGCCTTCACCCTGCGCAACGAGTTGGACTATCGCCGCGAGGGGCGGAACGCCGACCGCTTCCAGGCTAACTTTGCGCGCGAATCCCACCTTTACGTTCCCCGCGTTTACTGGGAATACACCACCCAACGGGTGCTGGTGCTGGAGCGCATTCACGGGATCAAGATTGACGACATCCCGGCCCTGGATGCTGCCGGCTACGACCGCCACCGGGTGGCTCTGCACAGCGCCCGCATCATCATCAAAGAAGTGCTGGAAGATGGCTTCTTCCACGCAGACCCTCACCCCGGCAATTTCGCGGTCATGCCTGGCGAGGTGATCGGCGCCATGGACTTCGGTATGGTGGGGTACCTGAGAGACAGAGACCGCCTGGATCTAATCCGGCTCTATATTGCCTCGGTGGGCCTGGACACCGATGGCATCGTTGAGCAGCTCATCCGCATGGGCGCAGCCAATGTGGAAGTAGACCGCAAGGGGCTGTCGCAGGATATCGACCGCCTGTTGACCAAATATTACAGCCTACCGCTTAAAGACATTCGCGCCCGCGAGGTAGTCGAAGAAATCATGCCGATTGCTTACCGCCATCACCTGCGCCTGCCGTCTAATCTGTGGTTACTGGGCAAAACGCTGGCCATGATGGAGGGGCTTGGGCTGCAACTGGACCCCGACTTTGACATGTTCGCCGTTTCTGAGCCATTTGTGCGACGGCTGGCCTGGCGACTGGCGCTGCCGCGTCGGGCTTGGGGCCAGGAGTTGCTCCGTCAGGGTGCGGACTGGGGCGAGTTGATCAGCAGGTTGCCGCGCACCGGGAACCGCCTGCTGGAGCAGGCCGAGCGAGGGGAACTGTTTCAAATCCGCCTGCAAGACGCCGACTCGATCATGAGCCGGCTGGATCGCCTGGCGACACGGTTGGCGCTCAGTGTGCTGGTCGCTGCACTGATCGTCAGCCTGGCTCTGCTGATCCCGCTCACGACCGCTGGCGGCCCGCTGCAGTTGCCGGTGGCGACTGGATTTATCGTGGCGACTGGATTGGGCGTGTGGCTGCTGATTTCGATCCTGAGAGGCACGCACTGAGGCTTATCCCTCTGGCAGTGGGTTGCCGGCGATCGGCTCCACCTGCGGTGAAATCCCCGACGTGGGGGCCAGCCTGCTGTGGGTGAACCAGCACGTCGAAGAGGGCCACTACGATGTCGCCATCGTGGACTGCGCCCCCACGGCCGAGACCCTGTGGCTCCTTTCCATTCCATCCCGGACGTAGGCCGCTGGTGGTTCGCTGCCAGCCTCGTTTTCCACACAACTCTCACGCAATCCTCACGCAATTTTTACGCTGGGGGGATTGACAAGAGGGGAGAAGTGTGATACGATATTCATAAAATGAATTAAGGTTCATTCTATGAATCATCATCGAAGAGGTGGTCTGTGGCAAGCATGAGTTGGAAGGAGCGAGAGCTTCAGGCCCGACGGGCGACCATCTTGCTGGCCGCAGGAGGGATCTTCGCCCAGAAGGGCTTTGATGGAGCTACGATAGCAGAGATTGCTCGGGAAGTTGATGTGAGCGTGGGGACGATATATCAACTCTTTGAGAACAAAGACGCCCTGCAGACGGCTGTACTAGAGGAGAAAGCAGCGAGGCTGCTGGCTCAAGTTGAGGTCGGGACTCGGACTCTACCCACCGAACCAGGCGGCGCGCAGAAGCTGGCGGGCGTCGAGCTTCTGTTCTCCGAGGAACACTCTGAGACCTGGCCAGGAAAGACACTTGACCGGAGAGCGCGGGAAGTCCAGAGCAAACGGAGGGACATCCTTGCTGCGGCGGCCCGGGTCTTCCTCGAGAAGGGCTTCCATGCGGCGGCCATGGCGGATATCGCCGAGGAGGCCGGAGTGGCCACGGGAACCCTGTACAACTTCTTCGCCAGCAAGGAGGAACTGTATTTCACCCTGATCGAGCAGAAAGCCGACGAACTCCTCCTCTACTTGCAGATGGAAGTCCACTCGGTTCCGTCCGCTATCGAGAAGATCACCCGGCTCATCCAGGCGGAATGCTCTTTCTTTGAGGCGAACCGGGCGTTTTTCAGGCTCTACATCTCGACTCGCAGCGGGTTCGAATGGGCCGTCCAGGAGGATCTGGGCGAGCGGATCCATGGTAAGTACGCTGCCTACCTGGACTGGGTGACTGAGATCATCGCGACCGGGGTGCAGGAAGGGGTCCTCAGGACCATGGAGCCGAAGGAGATGGCACAAGCGCTGGTGGGCATGCTAAACGCCTCTCTTTTCGAATGGACGGTTGCCTGTACTGAGCCATGCCCTGAGCATAGTCGAAGGGATAGTCGAAGTAATGGTCAGGGGCAGTCCCTGGCGGCCAGGGCGCCGCGCATCGCCGAACTCTTCCTGAAGGGGGCACAGCGGCCATGACCCGTGAGTGCCTGTACATCTACTGCCTCATTCGTAGCGACCGGCCCCGGGAGTTCGCCACGCAGGGGGTCGGGGCGCGTGGCGATCGGGTCTACACCTTAGGCTACCGGGATTTGGCTGCTGTGGTCAGCGACTCACCGGGGGCAGTATACGAACCGGTCCTCCCCAACCTGTTGGCCCACCAACTTGTGCTGGAGGAGGTCATGGAGCAGTTCAGCGTCCTGCCGGTGCGGTTCGGCACTGTGGCCCGTGGCGCAGAGGCGATCCAGGAGAAGCTGCTCAAGGAGCGCTATGATGAACTCCAGGGTCTGCTGCGGGACATGGAGGGCAAGGTGGAGCTGGCGCTCAAGGCTTCCTGGCGCGAGAGTGTGGTTTTCAGCGAGATCGTGGCCGGGAACCCGGAGGTCCGGCGCCTGCGCGATGAGCTGCTGGGCCGTGCTCCCGAAGAGACTCGGGCGGAGCGGGTGCAGTTGGGGCGCATGGTCGAGACAGCGCTGTGGGCCAAGCGCGACGAGGACGCAGGGCGCATCCTGTCGGCCCTGCGCCCCATCGCCCACCGGGTTCAGATGGACAAAATCACTACGGACATGATGGTCCTCAATGCTGCCTTCCTGGTGAAGAGAGCACGGGAGGAAGAGTTCGATCGGGCAGTGGAAGAGCTGGATCGCGCGATGGGGAAGCGGATAACCTTTGAATACTTCGGCCCTCTTCCGCCTTACGACTTTGCAAACATTATCGTTCGCCTGGGAGGAACGATGACAGGCAATTGATCAAAAAGAAAGGAGCTTATGATGACTGGCCCCGAGATTGTACAGCGAGCAAAGGAACAACTGGCCCAACTCACCGGACTCACGCCAGACACGGTGTCGAGCTTGAGCCGGGATGAAGGGGGCTGGCATGTTACCGTGGAGATGATCGAAACGAAGCGCATTCCCGATATTGACGACATAGTGGCCACCTACGAGGGCCTGCTGGATAACGAAGGCAAGCTGGTCCGTTATCAACGCACAAAGCGGTACGTTCGCAGCGATGTAGCGGGGTAAGGATCCAGGAGGTGCGTGAGATGTCTGAACCGAGTGAAAGCAAATTCATCGAGTTGGGCATCGAGGATCTGTTCCTCTTTCCCATCACCCTGCCGGCCAAGGGCTTGTTCTTTCTCGTCGAGAAGATCGCGGAGATGGCAGACCAGGAGCAATTGGACGAGGGTAAGGTGCAGGGCCAGCTCATGGAGCTGGAGCTGCGTTATAAGACGGGAGAGATCAGCGAGAAAGAGTATCTGGAGCAGGAAGAGGCCCTGTTTGATTGGCTGGACGCCATCGACGAGAACAAGACAGACCAGGCGGAGTAGGCCTGTACTGAACCTTCAGCCCGCGCCTCAGGCTGAAGGCTTGTCGAAGATCTGCCGACCGCCGACGACGGATGCCGCCAGGAGGAAAGGTATGGAAATCGCCTGGGACAAAACGACCGCTGCCATGCGAGAGGCGGGCCTGACCGAGGAAGAGATCGCGCGCTTCAGGGAAGACCCGCTGGACACCCTGGCCAGGTTGCTGGACCAGGAGAAGAACGTGCCCATCTGCTTCCAGTACAGAGGCTTTGTCATCGAGCTTGAAGGCGACATGGCCCTCGCAGCTCTGGCTGACGGGTTCGAACTCGAATAGGAGAGAGACGATGGCTGAACAGGCACCAACCCCCTTCTTGAGCAACCCGAATTTGCGCTTCATCCTCTTCGGTGGCAAGGGTGGGACCGGGAAGACTACCTCGGCGGCGGCCACGGCCCTGCACTTCGCCCGGCAACGGCCCGACACGAAGGTGCTCCTGGTCTCCACCGACCCGGCGCACTCCCTCTCAGACAGCCTCGACCGTGCGGTGGGCAGTGAGATCACACCGGTCGAGGGCGTGGACAACCTCTTCGCCCTGGCTCTCGATGCCGAGGCGCTCCTGGAAGCGTTCACGCAGCAACACGGGGCGGTGATCAAGCTCATCGCCGACCGGGGGACTTACTTCGACCAGGAGGACATCGCCGGTTTCTTCGAGCTCTCCCTGCCCGGCCTGGACGAGGTGATGGCCATCATCAAGATCATGGACCTGATGAGTGAGGGGCACTACGATCTGGTGATCCTGGACACGGCCCCCGCCGGCCACACTATCCGCCTGCTGGCCTTGCCTGAGCACATGGAGCAGTGGATCCACGTCATGGACATGATGATGGAGAAACATCGCTTCATGGTGCAAAGGTTCAAGGGAAGATATGTGCCTGATGAGGCAGACCGCTTCTTGCAGACGATGGCCAGCGACGTGGAGAGAGTGCGGGGACTGCTCAAGAACGCCGCAACCACCGAGTTCGTGCCCGTGGTTAACCCCGAGGCGATGAGCATCTACGAAACCGAGACCCTCTTCCAGGCCCTGAGCGAGGGCGGCATCCCGGTACACAGCGTCATCCTCAACCGGCTGGCGGATTCCCGTCCCTGTCCCTTCTGCCAGGCCCGGGAGAAGGACCAGGCGCCGTACCTGCGGGAGATCGAGGAGAAGTTCGCC
>PHCA01000401.1 GCA_002842085.1 Chloroflexi bacterium HGW-Chloroflexi-1 | reverse complement strand
CGGCCTCCAAACGAAAGCCGTGGCGGACGAGAAGCCGTTCAGGCGCTTCTTCGACCAGTGTAATCATCACCGGCTTCCGGTCGAAACAGTGCCGCACCCGTTGACGCAGCGCGGTGACATCCATGTCATGATCCACGACCTGGCCGTCGTGCATGGCGATGTACTGGCCCAGGTACTGCGCCTTGAGTTCGACGTGGCGCTGACGGTAGATCTGACTCTCTTCCGAGATCTTCCGGCGATCCAACTGCCACAGGTATCGCCGAATCGCTTCGATGAGTATCCGATCAACGCCGAGCTTGTGCTCATTCGCGGCCTGTTCGACGCGGCTGTATAGTTGCGGTTCGATGACCAGGTGGGAGGCCGGGCCTTCTGAGGACACATCGTAGATTGCCGCGGGCGCTTCTCGGAGCGCGGCCAGATCGCCTTCCCGGCGGAGCTGCCCGCGCAGATCGCGCACCTGGCCCTGCCCGCGCACCTGGATCAGCAGGCGCAGCGCCTCGTCGATCACCGCGCGCGTCGTTTTGATGCCGGTCAGCACTTTGGCTTTCTCGACCAGCGACTCGTCCAGGACCACATTAGTTCTCATGCGCCGCCTCTCGTCTTGTGATGTGTATGAGATATTCAACGCATGTGTATGATATACCCGATCTGCGCATGATGCAAACGAGGATCAGGTGCAGGGTGCTCACCGGGCACGCAGGCTCAGCGGCAAATAGCTCTTCTTGTTCCGCAACCACTTCCCCGTCACCGCCGCATCCAAACACTGCTCCAAGTCCCCAAACCGCATCCTGACCCCGCTGTGCATCGGCGCATAGCAGGCCATCTTGCCCGCGTATCTTCTCAGTTTTTCGGGGTATGCTGTGGCCGCCGTTCGACAGCGCTCACGATGATGTCTGTGACCGAGCCACCGTGGCTCGGTCACAGACCGGCCACGGCCCCAGATTGTTGAGGAAGATACATGCCCGCGTTGGTCGTCATGCCCTGCACGTTCAGCATCCGCATCGGCGCGACCACCGCGCAGGTATCGGCCACGACTTCGCCGCCGGCGGCCTCAATGGTCTGCACGTAGCCCAGCTCGGCCGCGG
>PHCA01000072.1:19517-22431 GCA_002842085.1 Chloroflexi bacterium HGW-Chloroflexi-1 | reverse complement strand
CGCTCGGGCCGATCTCCTGACCGAGCTCGCTCCGGCGGCCCGATTTGGCTGCCACGGCAAGACTTCCGGTGGCTCGGTCACAGACCGGCCACAGCCCTTGCAACTCTTCACCCCCACCTGCGCCGGGCCGGTCGACCGGCGATGTGCCGTGAAGCGGAGTAGCAGCATCAGCGTACCCAGGGCCAGCACCAGCGCAATGGTGATGGCGTACATCGTGACCGCGGGGCCGACCCCCTCGAAGAGCTGGCCGATCGTCCAGGGCGCCACCACTGCCCCCGCGCCCGCGCCGAAGAAGAGCCAGCGCGTGGTGCTGCCGGTGACCAGCATCCGGCGTTCGGCCAGCGCCATCGCGATGGGGAAGATCGACGCCATGCTGAAGCCCAGGCCGAGCGCGCCCACCCCCAGCGCGAGCAGCGAGCCGGGCCAGCCCAGGATGACGCCCATGCTGATCAGGCACCCGACCAGATCAGTGAACAGGATCTGGCTGGGGCGGAAGCGGGATGCCAGCGGGATGCCAGCGAGCCGTCCCAGCATCAGCGCCCCCCAGAAGGCCGAGGTCAGGTACGCGGCGAGCGTCGGACCGCTGAGCCCCAGGGCGGTCGCATAGGTGAACACCCAGCCGCCGAAACTGACCTCCGCGCCGACGTAGAGGAAGATCAGCAGCGTGAACAGGGCGACCGGCAGATAGTTGACAGGTGCAGCCGAGCGTTTCTCGGCAGTCGCGGGGATGGCGGGGCTGGGCGCCCGGAGCAGCCAGAACGCGACCGGCAAGGCGGCGATGGCCAGGATCCAGTAGGCCCAATTGATGTCCTGGCTGCGCTGCCGCGCCTGCGCGACGATGATGGGGGACAGGAACGCGCCCACCCCGAAGAACAAGTGGAGCCCGTTCATGAGCGGCCCGACGCGTGCGCCGTAGGTCCAGACCAGCAGGATGTTCCCGCCCAGGTCGATGATGCTCTCGGCGAAGCCCAGCAGGAACAGGATGGCTGTCAAGACCCACAACAGCGAAAGCGTGGGGACGATCGCCAGCGCCAGGCTCGCCACGACCAGCGCGCCCGCGATCACCGGATGGCCCGGAGCGCGATCGAACAGCCTGCCGCTTTGTAGGGACCCGAGCAGGTAGCCCAGCGAGCGTGTGGCGAACAGGAAGCTGATCTCGCTGATCCGTGAGCCTGTGTGTTCGGCAAGCCCTGGCAGGGTGGGACCCAGCACGGCGCCCGCCAATCCCAGGACCAGGAATGTCGCGTAGTAAGCGAGGGTGGCCGCGGTGGGCCGTGTCGATGACTTCTCCAGCGTGTCGATCATCGTTCAGTCTTGGGCCTTTCGGTTTGCCATCATCCAGCCCCCCGCGTAGTCGACCAGGGCCCGCTGGGGCATCAGCAATGCCGGCGCGTTGCCCACTCGACCTGACCGGACCAGGCCGGTTTCGCGTGCGAATGCCGCGCCGATCGTCTCGAAATCCGCGGTGTTGGAGTCGATGTCGCGGAGCTTGACCCATTGCCGGCGGCCATCGACCAGCACCGGCGCGCCGTTTTCGACGAGCTTTCGTTCGGGGTAAGGCGTGCGCGTTTCGGCCAGGTGCAACGATGTGTTGTTATCGTGCGTCACGCCCAGCAGCAGGATCCAGCCGTCGAGATCGTAGATCCTGGCCAGAGGGGAGTCTTCCCCGAAGGCGAAATCCAACGCGTGATCCGCGACGATCTCGGATGCCCGCGCGCCCCACGCGGCAAACGAGACCTGCGGGTGCCCACTGCGCACTACTCCGCGCTGCTTGCGAAAACACTCGGGGATGGCGCCCATGCCGCGCGTCGGCGTCATATCGAGATCGTAGGCCGGCATCGTCTGGCGGATCGGCGCCCACCACGTCTCCGGCACGGGCGGGTTTTCCCACTGCGCGGGATCCGAGAGGTCGCCCGAGTGGGTCGGCATCACCAGCGTGCCGGTCGGGCCAAGGGCCGTCTCCAGGGCCAGGATCACCGCGACCGGCCCGCCGCACACCCAGCCGAGCCTGCTCAACGTGGCGTGGACCAGCAGCGTCATGCCCGGCGCAACGCCCAGTGCGGCCAGATCGGCGGTTATCGACTGGATGGTGTTTGGACCGCCTTGCGTGTTGCGAATTGCGTCAGCTTCAGTCATGGCTGTGAGGTTCCTGTCGCACGGTGCCGAACAAGGGATTTTGGTAGTTTCCCGCCTGGGTGTTGGTGCTAACCGTTGAGGCTGAAAATCATCCTGAGTAGCGCGGCGCGCGTATCGAAGGGTGATTTTTCAGCCGAATGCCTTGGAGCGGTGCTACTGCGACCATGTCACATTACCGATGCGGACGGCCTCGTCACGCCCGCCCGACCGTGGAACGGATCGGGCTACGAAGTGCAAGGCCCTCCGGGCCTGGCCAGCAGCCCCAGCGGGGCTTCCACTTCGTAGCCGGATGGCTTGCAGCCTCCGGCGAGAGCGGTTGCCGCGAACGTGACATTGTCGAACTACTCAGCCGTCGCGAAAAGGCACTTCAGATACGCGCCCTCGCGGAAGCGGACCGGGTGGTCCAGCGCATGGCCGGTGCGCTCGATCTCGCGGAGCGGCCGGCCGACCCCCGCGGCCGCCCGGTTGACGGCCTGGAAGAACGCGTCCGCGTCGACGCGGCTCGAACAGGAGGCCTGCACCAGCACGCCCCCGGGCCGCAGCACGCTCACCCCGAGCCGCGTCAGCCTGGCGTAGGCTGCGAGTGCGCCTGCGGTCTCGGCCTGTGTCTTGGCGAACGCGGGCGGGTCCAGGATCACCATGTCGAAGCCGCGGCCTTCCGCGTTCAACCGGGCCAGCTCATCGAAGGCGTTCCCCACGATTTGCTCGTGCCTGGTAGCTGCCACCGCGGGATGGCCCAGGTTCAGGTCGAAGTTCCGGGCGGCCGCGTCCAACGCCG
>PHCA01000072.1:16427-19373 GCA_002842085.1 Chloroflexi bacterium HGW-Chloroflexi-1 | reverse complement strand
GTGTACGATCCAGGCCGGCGTGTACAGCTTGACCACCAGCGTGCGGTCGTAGCGATCGAGCACCAGTCCCGGCAGGCCGTCGTTTTCACCGTGGACGATCCGGTAGCCGGTCGTGTCGGTTCGGCGCAAGGGAGCGCGCACCGCGTCCGCTGCTTGGATCTGTGCCCGGTACCACGCCTCGTCGATCGTTGCGGGCCGGCCCGCCTGGAGCACGCGCACACGGATGGTCGAGGTCGGATCGTACAGCCCCACCGCCAGGAACCGGCCTTTGCGATCGAAGATCACGGCCAGGTCGCCCGGTTGGCCCGCATGGCTCTGGGACTGGATCGCGGCCTCGAACAGCCAGGGATGGCCCGCGCGTAGGGCCCGCTCTGCGACCGCCGTGACCCGCAGGGCGATCCGCCGCGCGGACGGCGCCGGGATGCCGGCCAGATCGGCCTGGCTCTTGTGAATAGATGACATGAAACGTAGCGTTTCTTATTGGGCAAGGGTTCTAGTGGGTCGGTTGGTAGGACTGCCAGTCCTGCAAGGACTGGCAATCCTACCAACCCTAAAAATGTCGGTTCCGCCGACTTACCCGCGGGGGATTCGGCCCACAATCGGGCCAGCGCCAGGCAGACCTGGGTCGCTCTCGCCATGTCTTGCAGGCTGATCCATTCGTGCGGGCCGTGCGGGTTCTGCATCCCGGTGAACAGGTTCGGGGTCGGCACGCCCAGCGCGGTCAGGCGGGAGCCGTCCGTGCCGCCGCGGGTGGGCCGGGTGACCGGGGTGATCCCCGTGAGGTTGAGCGCCTGGATGGCCAACTCCACCGACCGCATGTCTTTTTCGAGCCAGTAGCGCATGTTGCGGTACTGCGGGGTGATGGTGCACGAAACCCGCGCCCGCGGTTCGGCGGCCTGGAGCGTCTCGGCGAGGGACTTGAGCAGATCGCCATGGGCGGCCAACCCGTCCAGCTCGAAGTCGCGCAGGATAAAGTGTAGCTCGGCCGCGGCCGCGGCGCCGGCCATCTTATAGAGATGGATGAACCCCGCGCGGCCTTCAGTGGTCTCGGGTGTGCGGGTGTGTTGAGGCAGGAAGTCGATGAATTTGGCCGCCAACAGGAGCGCGTTCACCAGTTTGTCCCTGGCCGTGCCCGGATGGGTGGAGACGCCGGTAATCTTGACCACGGCTTTGTCCGCCGAAAAGGTCTCGTAAGTGACCTCGCCGGGCAGCCCACCGTCGAGCGTGTAGGCGACGTCGGCCGCCAGGTCGGCGAGCTTGAGATGGGCCACTCCCCGGCCGATCTCTTCATCGGGCGTGAAACAGACGCGAATGGCGCCGTGCGGAATCTCGGGGTGGCGCAACAGATGTGCGGCCAGCGTCATGATGATGGCGATGCCGGCCTTGTCGTCGGCGCCCAGCAGCGTCTTCCCGCTGGCAGTCACGATGTCTTCGCCGATCTTGCCCGCCAGCTCCGGATCGCTGTCTGGTGTGATCGGGTCGTCCGGCGCGTCGGGGAGGAGCAGGGGACCGCCGGCGTAGTTCCGGTGGACGATCGGTTTGACACCGGCCCCGCTGAACGCGGGTGCGGTGTCGACGTGCGCCAGGAATGCGACGGTGGGCCCGTCCGCCGCCTGAATTGTGGCCGGAACGGCGCCGATGACCCAGCCGTAGCTGGTAAGGAGGACATCGGTGGCGCCCAGGGCCTGAAGTTCGTCTCTCAGCAAGCGCAGCAGGTCGAATTGTCTCGCTGTGCTGGGGATGTCCTGCGAGCTTTCAGCGCTTTGGGTGTCGATTCGCACGTAGCGCAGAAAGCGCGCTTCCAGTTCGGGCAGGTGTTCGAGATTCAAACCAGGGGCTCCTTTGATAGGATTGGAGTGTGTTCCAAGTTGGTTGGCATTGTGCTCGGGAAGCGCGCCTCATCACGTGTGGCGTATTGCGTATTGCGTTGCGTGTTGCGGTATCTTCTCGATTTCTCGGAGGTGGATTATCTGCTGTGGCCGGTCTGCGACCGAGCCACCGGTGGCTCGGTCGCAGACCGGCCACAGCCATCCCGGATCAACGAGAAGACACGTATTGCGCAGCGGACCGCGCACCACGTGCCACGAGGAGGACGCCCCCACTCATTTGGAATGCACCCATCGGATTGTGGCTCAACGCGGGCTCAAGTCGGTGACCGCGCCGAACGAGTTGACCTTCAGCAGCCACCGGCTGCCGATGCCGTACTGGCTGAACTCCTCGGCGTCGCGCGGCGTATATGTATACCGGTTGCCGTCGGTGTCAAAGGTGACCGTGTACGCTTCACCGCGGCTGGCCGGCCGCTGATCCTGCGCCAGGTTCGTGGCCGCCAGGACCAGCGGCGCGACGCTCTGCCATTCAACTGTCTGATACTCGCACTTGTCCGCGTAGACCTGGTAGCGGCAGTCCTGGACAACCTCGCCGTACCCGCTGCCCTTGTCCACCACGTAAGGCGTACCACACACCTCCTTGGCGTCCTCCGCCGGCTCGTCCTGGACATGGTGGACCTCTTGCCGGCAACTACCGAGCTCGGCGCCGGCCGGGATTTCATCGCGCCAGGCCTCTCGGGTCACGGGCACGAGCGCTTCCACGGCGATGGTGCGCTGCCAGTTGACGCCGGACACCTCTCCCACCAGGTCAGTAGTGCGTGAGCTCAAGAAGATGAAGAGGGCGACCAGGGTCACGATACCGGCCAGGATGAACGGCAGGAGCTTGCCACAACCGCCAGGCCGAGCGGCCTGTTTGGACGCTGCAAGCGGCGTTTCCGGTTCGGTAGGAACCAGGCTCTCACCACATTGCTCGCACTGGCGTGCTGTGCCCGGATTGGAGGCCCCGCACGACGGACAGGTGATCGGCGGAACCGGTTCGGCCTGAAGTGCGCCGACCACGCGACCGTTGGCTCGTGCCCGCCCTTCGATCAAGTCCGCGCCACACTGCTTGCACGTCTTG
>PHCA01000072.1:6691-16328 GCA_002842085.1 Chloroflexi bacterium HGW-Chloroflexi-1 | reverse complement strand
CCTCAGATAGGGTACGCCTGTAACCCGGCGCGCATCGCACCCTCGACCGTGCCATCGACCAGGCTCGATTCCGGGAAGAAACCTTCATCTAATTCGTAGCACTCGGAGCTGTATTTGTAGATCTCGAACTCCCAGCGCTGCATGTCGCCGGTCCAGCGCAAACGACAGATCGGATCCACGCGCCCCTGGTCGTGCCGGTCCAGGTACAGATATGCGCCCTCGAAGCGCGGCACGTAGCGGCATTTGCTGTTCCGAAATGCCCCCTCGTTGAACTGCTGCATGATCTCTGCCACCTGCGTCTGAACGCTCACTGGGATTTCGTATGTCATATGTTTACCCCTGTGCCAGTTTTATCAGCTCCCCCCAATTGCTCGCGGGTGTCCAACGCGAGGATTTGCGCAGGGGTCTCCAGGACGGTATCGGCGCCGGGCCGCGTGTTGAGTTGGCCGTCGGGCAGCTTGAAAGCGAGCACCGTGACGCCCAATTGGGCCGTTCCGGAAAAATAGATGTCGGGCTGGTTAGCCCCGTAATCGCCGGTTTCCCTGGGGATCGCAGGGGGTTTCGGGATAAGTATTTTTCTGGAACTATCTTGGTTGCGCAGTTCTGGCTCGGTCACAGACCGGCCAAAGCATCCGAAGGCTGTTTTTTCAGAGCAACTCGTCCGCGTACGCGTAGAGCGCCGGGGCGCCGCCCGTGTGCCAGAAGAGGACGTTTTGGCCTGGGTCGAACGCCCCACGCCGGATCATGTCCAGCAGCCCACCGAACGCGCGGCCGGTGTAGACCGGGTCCAGCAACACTGCCTCGGTCCGGGCCAGCAGGGTGATGGCTTCTCGCTCCAGGTCACCCATGACACCGTAGCCGCGGCCCAGGTAGTCGGCGTTGACCCGGATTTCGTCCGCCGCGAAGACGTGGGGACGCCTCAGATGTGCCGCGGTGGCTGTGGCGAGCTCAGCGACTTTGGCCTGGAGATCGGCCGCCTGCTCGTCCACGCTGATGCCCAGGATCGACACGTCCCAGCCCAAGGCCCACGCCCCGGCCGTGAGACCGGCCTGCGTGCCCCCCGAGCTGGCGGCGAAGACGATCGCGTCCAGCTTGAGGCCCAGCGCCTGCACCTGGGCGCGCAACTCCTCCACGGCCAACGCATACCCGGAAGCGCCCACTGCGTCCGATCCGCCGTAGGTGATGGGGTAGGGGTGGCGGCCGGCCGCGCGCAGCTCGTTCGTGAGCGCGGCCAGGCGCGGTAACCGGTTCTCGCGCGTCGTCCAGTGCAACCTGGCGCCCAACAGGCGATCCAGCAACAGGTTGCCGGTGACGTGGGCCGGGGGGGTCCCGCTCAGGACGAGATGGCAGGCCAGCCCGGCCTGCGCCGCGGCCGCGGCTGTCTGACGGCAGTGATTGGATTGCGCCGCGCCGGTGGTGAGTACGGTATCGGCGCCCTGGGCCAATGCGTCGGCGATCAGGAACTCCAGCTTGCGGGTCTTGTTGCCGCCGCCGGCCAGCCCGGTCTGGTCGTCGCGTTTGATCCAGATGCGCGGCCCGCTCAATTGACTGCTGAGGCGCGGCAACGGGTGCAACGGCGTGGGCAGGAAGGCTAACGGGCGCCGGGGCAGGTGCGCGGTCAGGGCCATGCAAAGCTCCTGTTGGGACGACATGCTAGCAGACGACGAAGAATCCCCCTCGCAAGGTTGTTTCGGGCGGTCCATCCGTTCAGACCCTGCGAGGAGGACCTTCAGAATCACTGGTTGTCACCGGAGGCGCTCGAATCAGTACGCCTCCGGCTTACGACTGGTTCCTGATCAGTGATTCCCGAACAAGGGGAACCACCAGAGTTGCATGGACATAAACTTCAGGCGGTCTTCGACGGTCGGTGAGATCGGCCCGGTCTGTGCTTTGACGTAGTCGATCACCGCGTCGCGCACGTAGAGCTGCGTGTCAGCCACGATCTGATTCAACGGCCAGAGGCTCACGCCGCTGTCGTTGAAGTTGCACGATCCGGCCGCCAGGTAGTTCACCGTCGAGACGTTGTAGAACTTCGTCGCATCGGTGAAGTCCACCGGCGTCCCGTTGATCACCAGGGAGATTACGTTGTAGCCGCTGGGTAGGTCAGGATATCTGTTCGCATAGGTGATCACGTTATTCTTGTCGGTGTCGATCATGCAGGTGGTGTAGTGGGAGTAGCCGCCGTATCCCGGTACGTACTTGTAGTAGTAGTAGTTCCGGTAGGCGCGCTCCAGAACGGCCTTGAGCTGCGGACCGTTCATCCTCAGCACCAGCAGCGAGTTCTCGTACGGCATGGCCTGGAACATGTCCGAGACCTTGAGCGTGTACGGGTTGGCCGGTGTCGCGTTGTCCGCGATCTTCTTGTTGGTCATCGCGCCGGACAGGTGGAAGTCCACCTGGACGCCGGCCTTCTTCAGCACGAACACGGAGGCGTCGGCCTGCAGGTTGGCGCCGTTGGTCTCCTGGGTGAAGGCCTGCAGCGTGTCGATCGGGACCTCGGTCCGGCCGATCTCGGTGTTGTTGTAGGCGGTGATGATCGTCTGGTACGGATCGACGATCGCCTTGATGGTCGGATCCTCAGGCGTGTCGATGGCGATGGCAATATCACGCCCGGCGCGGGAAACCACTTCGTAGCCGCCACCGGTCTTGGGCAGGAAGCCGAAGATGACCTCGCCCAGGTAGGTGTTGTAGCGGTAGGCCTGATTGATCAGCACCGGAACGTTACCCGGGCCAGCTACGATGGCCGGCAGGTATTTGTACGGTCCGAAGCCGTAGGCAGGGTTGGTGTGGCTGTGGCTGCCGATGATGGCGTCGATGCCAGGCACCTGGGCAGCCAGATTGGTGTCGACGTTCTCGTCAACATCCACGCTCTTCGGGTCGGTGGTGAACCCGATGTGGGTCAGCGCTACGACCGCGTCATTCCGCCCGCGCAGCACAGGCGCCAGGCTCGCTGTGGTGGAGATCGGGTTGCCAAAGGTCAGGCCGGGGATGTTGCTTGGCAGCTCGTAGTTGGGCACACGGTGGTTGGTCAGGCCGACGAAGCCGATCTTGACCGGGTTGGCGGGATCGCCGGAAGGCAGGGTGTATTCGAGGCCGTCGCGAACGTTGACCTTGACGCCCTGCGCCGCGGCCATCGGATCCAGCCCGACCTTGTTGATCCCGTATGCGCCGGAGTCAGTGACGTTCGCGCCCAAGAGCGGGAAGGCCGCCTGGCTGAAGGTGCTGACGAACACGGCAGCGCCGAAGTTGAACTCGTGGTTGCCGAGCACCATGCCGTTGTAGGACATGGCATTCATGGCCGCGACGAACGGGTTGGTCCACAGCGAAGGCGGCAGCGGCGTGCCGTCGGCAGTGGCGCCCTGGCCGGCATTCTTGAGGTAGTACATCATCGAGTCGCCCTGGATATTGTCGCCCAGGGAGAACAGCAGAGTGCGGTCGGGGTTGTGGGCGCGTTCCTGCTTGATGACTGTCGCCAGTTGGGTCAGGCCCTGGAAGGTGCCGCTCTTCAGCAGGCGCCCGTGAGAGTCGTTGTGGTGCAGGATCGAAACCGGCACCACCGGGCCATCGCTATCCGTGCCGAGCCGGGTGATCCGGCCATCCAACGCGCCGTTGTACGGGCTGTCGATGGGGTAGGTCGTGCTGACCCAGCGCTCGACCCCGTCCAGCATGTCGCCCCAGTAGGAGGCGTTCGTCACGTACTTGAACGGCGTGAAGCCGTCCTGTCCGGCGGGCGCCAGGAACTCATTGGTGGCGATGCGGTAGGTATGGTCGAGCTGGAGCGGCTCCCAGGCGCCGGTCGTCCGGTTCTTGACCGTGATGTCGAACGCGCCCCACGCCCACGGTTGTGGCCCAGGCAAAGCGTCGCTGTAGCGGTAGAACTTGTAGCGCACACCGCCCGCCTGGAGCGCGCCCTTGAACAGCGTGGCGCTCTGGTTCAGCAGCTCCTGGATCTGCGCGCCCGTCATGTCGCCGACCAGGGTGGCGTTGCCGAACGGCAGCACGCCGTAGAGCAGGCCGTGAGTCAACGTATGGGGCACGCTGGCGCCCACGAGGATGTCTGCTCGCAGACCACCCGGGTTGTTGAACACCATCTCCACGTCGTTGTCCGGCGTGGTGTCGGTGTTCAGGTCGTTGTAGATCGCGTCGTTGACGAACGCGCCCATCGTCGAGTCGCCGTTGTAGTTGCGGACGAGGTCTACCGCCGTGTAGCCGACGACCCGATTGATCTCGGTCTGGTACCAGGTGTTGTTGGCCCAGGTGGCGATCTGCGCCTTGATGGCGGGATCCTCGGGGCCGGTCGTGGCAACTACCAGCCGCTGCCAGGTGACTGTCACGGCGCCCGTGGCCTTGTCCAGCGTCAGATCGGCGCGGCCGACCTTGCGGCCGGCGTAGTGCGCCTGGACCACGGCTGTGTTGCCCACCATGGTCGCCGCACTGAGATCGGTGTGGCTGTGACCGCCGATGATCAGGTTGGCTGGCTTGCCGGCATCGTTGAGCTTCTTGGCCAGCGTCTGCTCGCCATAGGTCGGGATGCCGTAGCCGTAGCCGCCGTCAGCGTAGCCCAGGTGGCTCAGAACGACGATCGCCTCGGCGCCGGCGGCCTTGATGGCATCGTAGTGGTGAGCGATCGAAGCGGCCGCGTCCTTGAAGCAAAGCCCCTCGGTGGCCGCTGCGATGGTGATGATCGGGGTCTCCGGGGTGGTCACGCCGATGATGCCCAGCGTCACCTGGTTGCCCGGCGCGCCGACCGTCCGGGTGATCCACGTTTGGCCGAAGTCGGGGGTTGTCCAGCCGGCCGTGGCGCAGTTACCTGTGTCGTTCACGACGATATTGGCCGACACGTAGGGGAAATTCGCCTGGTCAGTGCGATCCATCAGGGTCTGCTTGCCCCAGTCGAACTCGTGGTTCCCGAAGGTGGCGGCTGCGAACCCCATCGTGTTGTAGATATCGATGGTGGGCTCGCCCTTGAACAGGTTCGAGAGCAGAGTGCCCTGCAGCGCGTCGCCAGCGTCCAGAAGTGCCACGTTGTCGGCGCCCACGGCGGCTTTCACGCCGTTCACGACCGCCGCAACGCGGGCCATGCCGGGATTGCTGCCGGCCGGTTCCAGGTTGCCGTGGAAATCGTTGATGTGCAGGATTGTGACAGTGGCGACATCGCTGGGAGCGGCGGCTGACGGCTGGGCGGCTACCGGGACAACACCCAGCAAGCTCGCCACCAGCGTGAGAACGACTACGAACCCGAAAGTCTTGTTTGAGATGCGTGACATGTGTTCCTCCTCGACTACTTTGTCATGGTGGTTGATCATTGGTTGACAACTTCGATGTGAATGAGATGACCATCCTCGAACGGGAATGTGTTCTTCAGGTCTGGCGCCTCCTTATGTTGCGTTCAAAAATAACTTAGGAATCGTGATTGAATGACTTTCCCATACAGCCTTGCGAAGGTTTTTGCCCCGACTTGGGCCAGGAATGGTGTCTTCGGGAACCTTCGCAAGGCTAATCTTATTTTTGAACGCTTACTCGACACGTGTTCGTCGGCCGGCCTTCGCACATTGCTCTGGCCGGTGTCCGAACGCATACACGTGCGGTTGGACAGGAAGAAACGGGTCTCTTCTCGTCCAGGCAGCTGTGGCCGGTCTCCGCATGCTCGCTGTGGCCGGCCACAGCATTTCTAAACAATCCGCCGCGCCTCCATGTAGAACCGCTTCTCTTTGGCTTCACCCATCGAGAAGGTCTTGCGCGGCAGGGCGCCATCGACGATCACGGTTTTGAAGAAATCGCGCTTGGCGATGGCGGGCAGGTAGAACCCGACGTTGCCTGGCTGCGAGCCCAGGCGCACGGTCACATCCACGCCGTGCACGTAGTCGATCCTGGCGTAGCCGCCGCGCTGCCCCCACGCATCCAGGAAGTTTTGCAGGGTCCCCACTGGCAGGCTAGAGGGCGGATCTGCGATGTAGGCCACCTGACAACCCTGCGGTGTCACGATGCCGAACGCGTGCGCCTTCCCGCTTTGGCCATCCACCATAGCTGTCATCTCGGCGGCATCCGCGCAACTCACCAGCCGCACGCGGCCGCCGTAGAACGCATACAGTGCCCCGCCCACGTCCTCATGGACGTCGAACAGCACGCGCAAGACCGGCTCGAACTCCAGCCCTTCATCGTGGATGTTCTCGATCTCGACCAGAGCGAAGCGCGCCGGGTGATCCATGCCGACCTGGGGCTTGAGCTCTTCCCAGATAGCTTTCGCGGTGGCCAGCGAATGGTTGCCATCGCCCATGGCAAAGAGCATGACCGGGCTGTCGTTCGGCAGGCTGTACCTGGCGGCGAAGGCAGCCGGCTCGGCCAGTTCAGCCAGGGCCGCGCGAACTTGCCGTGCCAGGCCTGGGTCGTCCACGGAATAGCCGCTCAGATGGCCGCTGCCCAGCATGAGGTCGAAATCGTAGAGCCTCCGAAGGTAACGACGCTTCGCGACCAGCGGATCGATTACAGTGCGGCCGGGGTCGTCGATCAGGACCAGGATGTGGGGCAGCTCCAACGCCGCGCCCGAGCGGATGCGAACGCGCGGGGGGATGCGCTCCAGGATCGTGCCTTCGCTGGCCCGGATCAGACTGGTGGCGCCCTTGCTGTAATCGTATTGTTCCAGGTCCAGGGCCAGCATGATGCCGTGCCGGGTTTTGCCGGCCGCGGACCGCTCTACCAGGATGAACCCTTCGTATTCGACGAACAGGTCGCGCTGAAGATAGTCCTGCATGGTTTGGCGAATCGACAGGACGCGCTCGGCCTCCGCGGGTGTTTCGAGGTAGACCTCCGGCAGGATCATGTGATAGGTGGAAGGTGCGTCGCCCACCAGGTCAGCCACGGCCTGCCAGTATTCCGGCTCGGAGGTGAACTGGTCGCAGGCGATGACGGCCCACCTGGCCAGGTCAACGCCGGGCTTGGGCAGCAGGATCTTGGGTATCTGAACGCCGATTGCGGGTATGATTTTCATGGTGACGGTGGCGCCTTGTTATTGTGTCCAGAAACCCGGTTTCTCCGAGAAACCGGGTTTCTACTCGAAGGCGATCAGCAGCTCGGCCACCTCGTCCCCGATGCGCGCGGTGGCTTCCTTGGTGCTGGCGCCGACGTGGGGCGAGCCGATCATCTGCTCCAGGGTGAACAGCTTGCTGTCCTTGGGCGGCTCGATTTCGAACACGTCCAACGCCGCGCCGGCCACCTTGCCCGCCACGAGCGCATCATAGAGGGCGTCCTCGTCGATGACGCCGCCGCGCCCACAGTGGATGATCCGCACCCCGTCTTTCATCCTGGCGATCAGGTCGGCATCGACCAGGTGATGGGTGCTTTCGAGCAGCGGGATGTGCAGGGTGATGTAGTCGGATTGCGCCAGCAGCTCATCCAGCGGGGTCACGGTCAAGTATGGGACCGGCTCGCTTGCGACCACATCATAGCCGAGCACTTTCATGCCCACCGCCGCGGCCCGCCTGGCGACGGCCTTGCCGATGCGGCCTGTGCCGATAACGCCCAGCGTCTTGCCCTGGATCTCGGCGCCGTGGAACTTTTTCTTTTCCCACTTACCGGCCTTGAGGGATATCGTAGCCTGGACGATGGGCCGAGCCAGGGCGAAGAGGTAGCCCACGGTCAACTCGGCCACGGAATCGGTGCTGGCGCCGGGCGTGTTGAGGACGCGCACGCCCTGGGCCTGGGCGTAGTCGATGTCGATGTTGTCCACCCCCACCCCGCCGCGCACGATCACCTTCAGCTTCGCGGCCGCATCGAGGACCGGTTTGCGCACCTTGGTCCGGCTGCGCACCACCATCGCATCGTAATTTCCGATGACCTGCAGCAGTTCTTCGGCCGTGATCTTATCCTGCACGTCCACTTCGAGACATGCCTGCCGCATCCGCTCGACCGCGCGGGCGGAGATGGAATCGCAAACGAGTACTTTCATGGTACGGCTCCTTTGGAGGGAAACTGGTACATTGGTAAATTGGTACATTGGGAAACTGGTAGACTGGTAGACTGGGAAACAGGTAGACTGGTAGACTTGGAAGACCACAATCTACCAATCTACAATCCCAAAATATCATCAATCTGCCCCGTCAACCACCGGCAATCCGCCACCGTCAAATCCCCCATGTGGCCGATGCGGAAGGTTTTGCCCTTGAAGGGGCCGTAGCCGTCGGAGATCTGGGCGCCGCGCTTGCCAAGCGCCTGGTTCAACGCCTTGAAGTCGAAACCGGTGGTGTTGGTGATGTGGCTCACTGTTGGTGAGAGATATTTCTCATCGCCGAACAGCTCGAAATGCTGGCGGCCCCAGCCGCGCACGTGCTCGGCCATGGCCAGGTGGCGGGCGTAGCGGTTGTCCAACCCCTCGGCGAACATGTCATCCAACTGTTTGTCCAACGCGAAGAGATGGCTGATGCCTGGGGTGGCCGGGGTGTTGTACTTGACCGCGTACTTCTCGTTCTCGATGAAATCGAAGTAGTAGCCGTGGTTGGGGATGGTCTGGGCGCGGGCCATGGCCCGTGCGCTCACGGTGGCGACGGCCAGGCCCGGCGGCAGTGCGAAGCACTTCTGCACGCCCGCCAGGCAGACGTCCAGACCCCACTCGTCATTCTTGATCTCGACGCCGGCCATGCAGCTCACCGCGTCCACCAGGATCAACACATCCGGGTACCTGGCGCGCACGAGCCTGGCGATCTCAGGCACGGGACTCAGGATGCCGGTGGAGGTCTCGTTGTAGGTCAGGCAGACGGTGTCGAACCCGTCTTTGGCCAGCGCCGCGTCCACGAGCGCGGGCGTGATCGCCTGGCCGGGCTCAACCTCAATCGTTTCGGTCGCCAGGCCATTGGCCTCGGAAATTCCGTGCCAGCGCCGGGAAAACTCGCCGTTGAGGGTGTGGAGCACCTTCTTCCCGACGCAGTTGCGGACCGCGCCTTCCATGACGCCGGTGGAGGAGGAAGTGAACAACATCACTCGCCCTTCGGTGTCGAGCAGTTTTTTAAGTTTTTCTTCGACGGATTTGTGCAGATCGGCGTAGGCGGTCGAGCGGTGGCCGATCATGGGGGTGGCCATGGCCTGCAGGATTTCGTCCCGCACTTCGGTTGGGCCGGGGATGAAGAGTTTCTTGTGCATTTTACCGCGTCTCCTTCAGGTGTGGTCAAAGATACTCAGCCATTGGCAGGTCCGGCGTGAGCGTCAGGTCGATCGTGCCTGGCACTTCCGAAAAGTGCCAGGCACGTGGCAGCCACTCCATTATCTATTGAGAGGATGCGTCGTGGCCATAGTATAACCGATATGGGCTGATTTGTCACACGGCGGACCGGGGTTTCAGCGTTTCCAGTCTCAGTAGATCACAGTTTCAAGCTCCGGGCGGGTCCGTGCCCCGCCCGATCACGGATCGGGCGGGAGCACATCGTGATCTACTGAGTCTGAAAATGGCCCCATTGAACCTCTCAACTTGCGTCATCGTGACTTCTGGTTTACAGTGAGTTCCTTTGAAAAAGGCGGGACTGGTTTTCATGGAGAAGCTGATGTCTAACCTCATCCACTCGCTGTGGCCGGTCTGTGACCGAGCCACCGTGGGTGAGTTCCTCATCCACTCGCTGTGGCCGGTCTGTGACCGAGCCACCGTGGGGAG
>PHCA01000072.1:0-6571 GCA_002842085.1 Chloroflexi bacterium HGW-Chloroflexi-1 | reverse complement strand
GAGTTCCTCATCCACTCGCTGTGGCCGGTCTGTGACCGAGCCACCGTGGGGGTTCCTCACCCACTCGCTGTGGCCGGTCTGTGACCGAGCCACCGTGGGTGAGTTCCTTTGAAAAAGGCGGGACTGGTTTTCATGGAGAAGCTGATGTCTAACCTCACTGTTATGCCCGGCCTGGGCGATATCCCCGACGACGCCGGCCTGACATGGCTGGATGCGTCCAGCGATGGGCGGTTTCGGGTCGGCGCGGACGGGGTGATCGCGATCGCGACCACCGGCGACCGCAAGGTGGAGTTCGTTGCCTTTCGCGAACACACCCTGGGCTGCGTTCGGTCGGCGTTGGGCTATCCCGCGTACTATCCGGTCCACGCGGTGCGCCTGGAGAAGCCGATCCGGGCGGTGCTGATGGATCTGGATGGCACCAGCGTGCGCTCCGAAGGTTTCTGGATCTGGATCATCCAGATGACGATCGCGACGTTGTCAGGGAACTCTCGCTTTGAGCTGGCTGCCCCGGACCTGCCCTACGTGTCCGGGCACAGCGTGTCGGAGCACCTGCAGTACTGCATTGTCAAGTACTGCCCGGACCAGACGCTGGAGAATGCGCGGCGGCTCTATTTTGAGCACGCCCACCGGGAAATGCAGGCGATCCTGGCGGGCGGGGGCCGCTCCGCGGCCTTCACTCCTGCGCCCGGCCTGAAGGACTTCTTGCTGGCGCTCAAGGGCATGGGTGTCAAGATCGGTCTGGTGACCTCCGGGCTGTATGAGAAAGCCTATCCCGAGATCCTGGCGGCGTTTCGCACGTTGGGGCTGGGGGATCCGGGCGCTTTTTACGACGCCATCATCACCGCCGGCTATCCGCTGCGCCGCGGCGAGGTGGGCACCCTGGGTGAGCTATCGCCCAAGCCGCATCCCTGGCTCTACGCCGAGGTGGCGCGGGTGGGCCTGGGGATCCCTTTCCAGGCGCGGCATCAGGTGGTGGGTCTCGAAGATAGCGGCGCGGGGGTGTGCGCCATCCGGTTGGCCGGGTTTTCGACCATCGGTCTGGCCGGCGGTAACATCGTCGAGAGTGGCACGCGGGTGCTGTGCAACCACTATTGTGAGACCCTTGCTGATGCCCTGCGTGTGATCAGGGCGTGACGGCGCGCCTGGCCGGCGCACGGTGAAAAGGAAGCAGCCCGACATCATTGGCGGGCTGCTTTGCAGAAGATACTGGCGGCCCAAAGGCCGTTCCAGGCTCGGGGACAGGGATTCGAACCCCAAATTTCTGATCCAGAGTCAGATGTTTTGCCGGTTAAACTATCCCCGAACGCATGAAAAGTTTTAGTAACTGCTCGGCCTTGACAGAATAGAACGCAGATGACGCAGATGTGCGCAGATTCACGCAGATGTGCGCAGATTCACGCAGATCAGAGGATAAAATTATTTGATAAATCAGCGTTGATCAGCGCGCATCAGCGGGATCAGCGTTCTATCCAGCGCCCCCCTGAGTAGTTACAAATTTTAGCACGAAGCGGCCGTTTTCGCAAATTCGCGCCCCCCCCTTCTTGAAAACGAAAACGTGGGGTCTTGCACCGCACCCGAAAACGTGGTGCGATTTGCGGGGGTCAGGGGGCCGTGTTAGAATGGTCGGGCGATGCGCCCGATGGACCGTTGCGCCACCTGTTTTGACGGGCGCCGGGCGGGAGAAGGGCTGCGAAGGGAGCTATGGATATGGCTACGACTGAGGCGGTTGCCTCCACGGACTTTATCCGCAGTATCGTCGAGGAGGACCTTGGGACCGGCAAGTTCGGCGGTCGCGTTCACACGCGCTTCCCGCCCGAACCCAACGGTTACCTGCACATCGGGCACGCCAAGGCGATCAGCATCGTTTTCGGGATCGCGGAGGATTACGGGGGCCTGTGCAATCTGCGCTTCGATGATACGAACCCGGTCAAAGAAGAAGCCGAGTATGTGGAGGCGATCAAGAACGACATCCACTGGCTCGGTTTTGATTGGGGGGATCGGCTGTACTATGCCTCGGATTATTTCGAGCAGCTCTACGAATGGGCCGTTCAGTTGATCAAGGCCGGGAAAGCCTACGTCGATAGCCTGAGCGCGGACGAGGTCAAGGAGTATCGAGGGGCGTTCGGGACGCCGGGTGTGGAAAGCCCCTATCGGAACCGCTCGGTCGAGGAAAACCTGGACCTGTTCGAGCGGATGCGGGCGGGCGAGTTCTCGGACGGCGCCCACGTGCTGCGCGCCAAGATCGACATGTCGTCCGGCAACATGAACCTGCGCGACCCGGTCATGTATCGCATCTTGCACGCGACCCATCATCGCACGGGCGACAAGTGGTGCATCTACCCGATGTACGACTTCGCGCATGGTCAATCCGACTCCATCGAGGGGATCACCTATTCATTGTGCGACATTGCGTACGAGGAACACCGGCCATTGTATGATTGGTTCATCGAGCAGTTGGGGATCTTTCACCCGCAACAGCTCGAGTTCGCGCGGTTCAACCTCACCTATACGATCTTGAGCAAGCGTCACCTGTCGCGTCTGGTGCGTGAGGGGCACGTCAGGGGCTGGGATGATCCGCGGATGCCGACCCTGGCCGGGTTGCGCCGCCGCGGCTACACGCCTGAGGCCATCCGTGACTGCCTGAATCGGACGGGTGTCGCCAAGAGCCCCACGACGGTGGACATCGCCTTGCTCGAGCATTGTCTGCGCCAGGACCTCAACCTGCGGGCCCCGCGCGTCATGGCGGTGTTGGATCCGCTGCGCGTCGTCATCGAGAACTATCCGGCCGATCGGGTGGAAGAGGTGGAGGCGGAGAACAACCCCGAGGATCCGAGCATGGGATCGCGCCGGTTGCCGTTCTCGCAGGTGATCTACATCGACCGAGACGACTTCAGCGAGAATCCGCCCAAGAAGTGGTTTCGCCTGTCGCCGGGTGCCGAGGTGCGACTCAAGCACGCGTATTTCATCACCTGCCGGGAGGTGGTCAAGGATGCAAGCGGTGAGATCGTCGAGCTGCGCTGCACCTACGATCCGGAGAGCCGCGGCGGTTCTACGCCGGATGGCCGGCGGGTGCGGGGCACGTTGCACTGGGTTTCAGCCAGCCACGCGCTGGCCGCGGAGGTGCGCGTGTACGACTATCTCTTTGCCAAACCGGACCCCAACGACGTGCCGGAGGGCCAGAATTTCACAGCCAATCTGAACCCCAATTCGCTACGGGTGTTGACCGGCTGCCTGGTCGAGCCGGGCCTGGCGGGCCAGGCGCCCGGTAGCCGCTGTCAGTTCTTGCGGCAGGGCTACTACTGCCTGGATCCCGATTCGACGCCGGAGCGACTGGTCTTCAACCAGAGCGTGACCCTGCGGGATAGTTGGGCGAAGATCGGGAAGGCGAACGAATAGGGGAACGTGTCATCGACGCAAAAAAGGCCGGCCCACCAACGGCGATGGCGGGTCGGCCTTATAGTATTACCCGGTAGCATTCGCGTCGATCGCGAGAATCTTTGCCGGCGTCATTGCGAGCGCAGTTTGCGAAGCAATCGAGATTGCCGCAATCTCATGCGCATGACGGAGATTGCTTTGCTTCGTGCCTCGCAACCGCAAAGAACGCTCCTCGCTGTGGCGAGGCCCTCGCCACCGCGAGGCCCTCGCAATGACAGCCCTTTGGTTGCGGCAGGAGCCGCGCTATAGTATATCTCGCGATATGTCCATCAGTCCCCCTCCTCCATCTCGCCGCTGAATCGCGCCCGTGCAAGCTCAACCGCCCGGTGCAGTTTTTCAGCGAGCAACTTGCGGGGCGGTAGTTCAACCAGGTATTCGGCGACATGGATGCCCGAACTGCCCAATTCCAGCAGTTCGATCTGCTCCTGTTTCTTGCCGGCGCAAAGGATCATGCCAAACGGCGTCTCCTCGCCCTGCTTACGTTCGTATTTATCCAGCCAGCGCAGATACAGCTCCATCTGTCCCTTGTGCTCGGGGCGGAACTTGTCCAGTTTCAGCTCGATGGCGACCAGACGGCGCAGGTTGCGGTGGAAAAAGAGGAGGTCGAGGTAGAAATCATCCTCATCCACGGTGATCCGTTTCTGGCGGGCGACAAAGGCAAAGCCCGCGTCCAATTCCAGGATGACCGCTTCCATCTCGCGCATGATGGCGGCTTCCAGGTCTTTTTCCTGAAACGCGCCGGTGAGTCCAAGAAAATCGAGAAAATAGGGATCGCGGAACATCAGATCAGGTGTCAGTTTGTCCTCGTCGCGCAAGGCGACGAGTTCGAGTCGGGCCAGTTCTTCGGGTTTTTTCGATAGGGCGGTGCGCTCGTAGAGCATGGATCTGATTTTTTTCTGGAGGGTTCGGGTGCTCCAACGTTCAACCCGGCACATCTCGGCGTAAAAGTCCCGCTGAAGGGAATCCTGAAGGTAGATGATGGAGAGGAAATGGGTCCAGCTCAATTGTCTCATCAGTGCTGAGACAATCCGGTCATCGGGAAAGGCCTCGGCAAAACGAAGCATGTGCCGCAGGCTTTTTTCGGAGAATCCTCTCCCATAATCCGCCTCCAATTGTCGCGCCAGTGATACGACAATCTCTTTGCCGTACTCGGCCCGCCCGCCTTTAAGAAGCTCCTCGTTGATGCGTTTGCCGATGCGCCAGTAGAGCAGGGTAAGGGCGGCGTTGACCGTGGCGGCAACACCTTGCCGGGTCTCCTCGATCATCCGGCGCAGGTCATCCAGAAGCGGAAGCGACGCAACCGGTGGCACAGGCTCCATTTTCTCCAGATCACGCTTTTTGTTCGCCATCACTGCGCCTCCAGCAACATGACCACATTCTCGGCAATCCGATCTTCCAGTTCCCTGGCCTCGGCGTTGAGGATTTCCAGTTCCTCGTTCTGCTCTTCCAGCCGCTCCTTGAAATCGAAGTCCTCCTCCTCCCGTTCGGCCACGCCCACGTAGCGGCCGGGGTTCAGGCTCCATCCCTGGGCCGCGATCTTGCCGTGGGGTGCGATCTTTCAGCTTGGAGTTGGCGCGCAGCTCGTCGGCCGCGGTCCGGAGGCGTTTTTCGATCTCGGAGCTCAGGTAGCCCGGTCGATTTATCGCCGGGCGGGCTGACATGATGGACGGCGCGCCGGAGGAGGCGATTGCCGGTTTTTTCTGAACATTCATCAGGCTCGGGGACAGGGATTCGAACGCGCCCTAACCGGTCGATTCCGCAGCCGCCAGCCTGCGCAAGGACGCCTCCGCCTGTACACAGCGCGCCAGCGTGCGCTCCCGGCCCAACGCGATCATACTGCCGAACAACGGCGGGGCCACATCTTTGCCGGTGGTGGCCACGCGCAGGATGCCGAACAGTTGGCCCGTTTTCAACCCCAACTCCTGAGCCAGATCGCGCAGCGGGCCTTCCAGCGCCTCCTCCGTGAACGGCAGCTCTGCCAACAGTCCCTGGGCGGCCTCGAGCGCGGCCAGCGAGCCGGCCGCATCCAGCTTCTTGGCGATCAGCATCTGCGGATCGTAGCTGAGCTCATCCACGAAGGCGAAATCCAGCCACGCGGCCGCCTCGGCCAGCGTCTTGAGCCGCTCCTGGATCAACGGTACCAGGACCGGCAACGCGGGATGCGCGGCCAGGGTCTCGACCGGTATCCCTAAGTCCTGCGCCAGGAACGGCGCCAGCCGTTCGGTCAGGTCCGGGATGCTGAGCTGGCGGATGTAGTGGCCGTTCATCCAGTCCAGCTTGCTTAGCGGCAGCGCGCCCGGCGACGCGTTGATGTGCGGGATGTCGAACGCAGCGATCGCCTGCTCCCGGCTGAATAGATCTGCCTCGGCGCTGTAGGACCAGCCCAGGATCGCCAGGAAGTTGAACATCGCCTCGGGCAGATACCCGGCCTGGCGATACTCGCGGATGTAGGTCAGCAGCTCCTCCCCGCCTTCGCCCTTCTTCTTGCGTTTGCTCAACTTCCCGACGCCGCTGGGGTCCAGGATCAGCGGCAGGTGGGCGTAGACGGGCATCTCCCAGCCGAAGGCGCGGTACAGGTTGACGTGCAGCGGTACGCTGTTGAGCCATTCATCGCCGCGCAGGATGTGGGTGATTTCCATCAAGTGATCATCCACCACGTTTGCCAGGTGGTAGGTCGGGAAGCCGTCCGACTTGAGCAGGATCGGGTCGATGATCTGGCGGTTGTCGAAGGTGATCACCCCGCGCAGCGCGTCCGTGAAGCTGGTTTCGCCCTCCAGTGGCATCGCCAGGCGCACGACGGCCGGCGCGGCCGCGGCTTCGTATTCGGCGCGTTGGGCTGCGGTCAGGTGGCGGCAACGGCGGTCGTAGCCGGTGTTCTCCTTACGGGCCTGCTGCTCTTTGCGCAGCGCATTCAACCGCGCCTCGGAGCAGTAGCAGCGATACGCGTGCCCGCTCTGCACCAGCCACCCGGTCCATTCGTGATAGATCGGCAGCCGCTCCGATTGGAAGTAGGGGCCATGCGGGCCGCCCACTTCCGGCCCCTCGTCCCAATCCAACCCGAGCCAGCGCAGGCTGTCGATCGCGTCCTGCAGCGCGTCGGGCACGAATCGGGTCTGATCGGTATCCTCGATGCGCA
>PHCA01000071.1 GCA_002842085.1 Chloroflexi bacterium HGW-Chloroflexi-1 | reverse complement strand
GCCGAGCTGGCCCTGCTCGATCTGCGGGCCCAGATCACCGACACGCAGATCCTGGCGCCCTTTGCCGGCCAGGTGCTGGCCGTCAACGTGACCGCGGGCCAGGCCGTGGAGGCCTACAAGCCCGTGATCGTGGTGGCCGATCCGGCGCAGCTCGAAGTGAGCGTCGAGCTCTCGGCCGAGCAGATGCGGAGCCTGGCTGAAGGGCTGGCCGTGACGCTGGCGCCGCTCAACTATCCGGGGCAGGCATTGACCGGAACGATCCGCCAACTGCCTTATCCCTACGGCGCCGGCGGCGATGTGCAGGCGCTGGCCGAGGCCGACAAGTCCACCCGCATTCGCGCCGATTTCGCCGGCCTGCCCGCGGGGCAGACGCTGGCGATGGGCGACCTGGTCAAGGCGACTGTGGTGCTGGAGCGCAAGGCCGACGCGCTGTGGCTGCCGCCCGCGGCCATCCGCACCTTCAGCGGCCGCAAGTTCGTCCTGGTGCAGGAGGGCGCGCGCCAGCGCCGCGTGGACGTGACGTTGGGCATCGCGGCGAAAGACCGCGTGGAAATCGTCAGCGGCGTGGCCGAGGGACAGATTGTGGTGGGCGAATGAGCGAATCAACGAATCAGCGAATCAGCGAATGGGCGAATCGGCGAATCGGCGAAGGACGCACCACGTAATACGCAGTACGTAACACACATCACATCATGCTCAATCTTATCTCGATCCTGCGCATCGCGCTGCGGCGCCTGTGGAGCCAGCGGGTGCTGATGGCGTGCCTGGGGGCCGGCCTGATCGCGGCCGTCGCGCTCAGCGCCAGCATCCCGCTCTATGCCGACGCGGCCCAATCACGCGTGTTGCAGGCCGCGCTGGCGGGCAAGGGTGATCGCCGGCCGCCCTTTGCGTTCCTGTTCCGTTACATCGGGGCCTGGCATGGCGCGGTCGAATGGGACGCGTACACGCCGGCCGACACCTATCTCACCACGCAGGCATCGGCTGCGCTCGGCCTGCCGCTGACCGCGGCCGTCCGCCACGTGCGCACCGAGAACCTGAGCTTGTTCGCGGACACCGGCGCTGCCGCTGCCGGCGCCTACGATCGCCGGCAGCCGCTGGCCTGGGCCAGCATCGGCTTTATCAGCGGCCTGGCCGATCACATCGAGCTCATCGAAGGCCAGTTCCCCCCCGAGGCCGGCGCGGACACCGCGGTCGTCGACGTGCTGATCAGCCGGGCGCTGGCCGAGAAGCTGGGCGTCCAGGCCGGCGAGCGCTACGTGCTTTTCGGTCGCACCGACGGGGCGCGCGTCCCAATACGCGTGGCCGGCGTCTGGCAGCCGCGGAACGCGGCCGACCCGTTCTGGTTCTATGAGCCGCGGGCGTTCGACGAGGAGTTACTGACGCCCGAGGCCACGTTCCGCGACCGGCTGGCCCCTACCCTGCGGGGCGAGGTGGGGCAGGCCGTCTGGTATCTGATCTTCGATGGTCAGGGCCTGCGCGCGGGGGAGGTCGGCGTCTTCCTGGCGCGGCTGACCGCCCTGCAGACACGGCTGGCCGGCCTGCTGCCGGACATCGGACTGGACGCGTCGCCCGCGGACGCGCTGCGGGGCTATCGCCAGACCAGCCAGACACTGATCCTGCAACTGACCGCCTTCAGCCTGCCGCTGTTGGGGCTGGTGCTCTACTTCGTCGGCCTGACCGGCGGCATGGTCGTGCGCCGTCAGCAAGGCGAGATCGCCATCTTGCGCAGCCGCGGGGCCTCGGCCGGCCAGGTGCTGGCCATCTATGCGGTCGAGCGCCTGCTGCTGGGCCTGCCGGCGGTCAGCCTGGGCCTGCTGCTGGGTCGCGGGCTGGCGCAACTGCTCGGCGGCGTCCGTACCTTTCTCGATCCCGGTCTCCTGGCCGCCGGCCCGCGGCTGCCCGTGCTGCTCAGCCCTACGGGGGCCTACTTCGCCCTGGCCGCGGTGGGCGCGGGAGCCGCGGCCGGCCTGTTGCCCGCGCTGGCTGCCAGTCGCCACACCATCATCACCTACAAGGCTACGCAGGCCCGCACCCTGCGGCCGCCCTTGTGGCAACGCACCTTCCTGGATGTGATCCTGTTGCTCGTGCCCCTCTACGGCTACTACGTGCTGCAGCGGCAGGGCGCGCTGGCCCTGCCGGGGCTGAGCGGGGCTGGCGCCGACCCATTCAGCAACCCGCTGCTGTTCCTGACGCCGGCGCTGTTCTGTTTCGCCCTGGCGCTGCTGTGCATCCGCCTGTATCCGCTGGTGATGGCCGGCCTGGCCGCGCTGGCCGACCGGCTGCCGGGGGTGGCGCCGTTGCTGGCATTGCGTCAATTGGCCCGGGCGCCCGCCCAATACACCGGCCCGCTGGCCCTGCTGATCCTGGCCCTGAGTCTGGCCACCTTCACCGCGTCCATGGCGCTGACCCTGGACACGAGCCTGCTCGATCAGGCGTACTACCGCGCCGGCGCCGATCTGCGGCTGGCTGAGCTGGGCGAGAGCACGACCGATGCGCCGACGGCCGGGCCAGGGTTGGGGACGCAGGCCGCCGCATCGGCCAACCGGGCGGACGCCCAGTGGCTTTTCCTGCCTGTGTCGGAGCACCTGCAGGTGCCCGGCGTAGCCGCGGCCGCGCGCGTCGGTAACTTTACCGCTATGGCGCGACCCGGCGATCGCATGGAGGTGGGCCGGCTGTTGGGTGTGGACCGGGCGGATTTCGCCCGGGTGGCCTATTTCCGCCCCGACTTTGCCGGGGGTGAGTCGCTGGGCGCCCTGATGAACGGCCTGGCGCTGGCGCCGGATCGCCTGCTCGTCAGTCGCACCTTCCTGGCACGTTACGGCCTCGGCGTGGGCGACCGCATCCGCTTGACCGTGCAGGTTGCCGATCAGACCGCCGATGCCGAGTTCATGGTAGCCGGCGCGTTGGACCTCTTCCCCACCACCTACCCGACGGACGGCCCGGTCTTTGTCGCCAACCTGGATTATCTCTTTGAGCAACTGGGCGGCCTGTACCCTTATGACGTGTGGTTGCGCCTGGCGCCCGATGCCGATCCCAGCCAGGTGATCACAGGCGTGCGCGAGCTGGGCGTGCAGGTGGTGACGGGGCAAGACGCGCGCGGCCTGATCGCGGCCGAGCAGGGCCGGCCGGCGCGGCAGGGGGTGCTGGGCATCCTGTCCGCCGGCTTCGTGGCCGCGGCCGGGTTGACGGTATTAGGCTTCCTGCTGTATGCGGTGACCTCGTTCCGTCAGCGATTCATCGAGTTGGGTATGCTGCGCGCCCTGGGGCTGAGCGCGGGTCAGATGGCCGCGTTTCTGACCATCGAACAAGCCGCGGTGGTGTTCATCGGCGGGACGGCGGGCACTGCGGTGGGCCTGGCGGCCAGCCGGCTGTTCATCCCGTTCCTGCAGGTTGGCCCGCAGACACCGTCCTTTGTGGTGCGCATTGCCTGGGGAGAGCTGGGTGGGGTCTATGCGGTGTTCGGCGCCATGTTCGCGGTCGCAGTGGGAGTGCTGGTGTGGCTGTTGGTGCGGATGCGGCTGTTCGAGGCGGTGAAGCTGGGGGAGGCGGTGTGAGGCAGAGGGGAGAGGAGAAAGGAGAGAAAGAAAGGGCATTCTCATTCGACCCGTGGCCGGGTGGCAGGCAGCGGCCACACCACTCCATCCCGCGCTTCCCAAGCGACATCGCGCCGCCGCCGGCGTTCTTGCCGGTGACGGGGGGCGGTTGAGTGATGTGGTATAATGGCGGTGTGAGAGGAGCCGATCAAACCCTTCGCAAGGAGGAGCAGTGTGGAAAGCGAAAAAGCGTCAGGTCGCAGCCGATCTAAGTGTGAGCGGCGGGTGCGCGCCGCACTCGTCGAGCTACGTGCTGCGCTGCGCGATCTCTATGGCCAGGACGCGCCGGCTGCCATCCTGTACGGCTCTCACGTGCGTGGAGAAACCAACGACGCATCGGATATCGATGTCTTGCTGGTGTACTCGGCCGCTGTCAAGCGCGGCCAGGAGATCCGGCGCCTGAGCCCGATCCTGGCCGATCTGAACCTCGAGCATCAGGTACTCCTTTCTGTCTTGCCGAGCGACCAGGCTGAGTATGCGACGGCAGTCGGTCCTTTCTGGAGCAACGTGCGCCGCGAGGGGGTCAACCTTGACAGAGTCTGACAATGCCTCATGTCCGATGCTGTCGATTTCGTTGCGGCAGCGCGCGCATGGCTTGCGCAACAGCAAACAGGTCATTGATCAACTTCCACAGGTTCTCAGAAAGGAGGCGCCCAGATGATTGTCTCGACGGCAGGTATGCGCTCGGCCAATCGGCGCTCGGCCTTATGGCCGCAGCATCATGTCAACTGTTTCATCCCCCCGCACATGTTGAAGGAGATCGCCGAACGCGGCAGCCCGGCTCGACGCGACCGGGCCTTGAAAACCTTGTTGGTGTCGGAGCAGTTCCGGGGCCAGCGTGAGGCGCTGACCGGACTGCCTGGCCTGGCGACCCGTGCGCTGGTAGTCGGCAAGCAGCGTCACGTTTACGACGCGGAATACGGTTCGACCCTGCCCGGCCGGCTGGCCCGGGCCGAGGGCGCGCCGGCCACCGGCGACCCGGCCGCGGACGAGGCCTACGACGGGTCCGGCGTGACTTACGACTTGTATCGCGATGTTTACGAGCGCAACTCCATCGACGGCGGTGGCATGCGGCTGGATTCCACCGTCCACTACCAGCAGGGCTACGACAACGCCTTTTGGGACGGCCAGCAGATGGTCTACGGGGACGGTGACGAGGACCTGCCCGAGGCCGAGCGCCTGTTCAACCGTTTTACCATTGCCCTGGACGTCATCGCCCACGAACTGACCCACGGGGTGACCCAGTACGAGGCGAAGCTGGCCTACTGGGACCAGTCCGGCGCGCTCAACGAGTCATTCTCCGACGTGTTCGGCTCGCTGGTCAGACAGCGGGTCCTGGGCCAGGCCGCGGACGAAGCCGACTGGATCATCGGCGCGGGTCTTTTCACCCCGCGCGTCGACGGCGTGGGCATCCGGTCGATGAAGGCGCCGGGCACCGCTTACGACGACCCGGTGCTGGGCAGGGACCCGCAGCCAGCCCACATACGCGACTACAAACAGGTGGACTACGACAACGGCGGCGTGCACATCAACTCCGGCATCCCCAACCACGCCTTCTACGTGGTGGCGCGGGAGCTCGGCGGCAACGCCTGGGAGCAGGCCGGCCGCATCTGGTACGTCGCGTTGCGGGATCGCCTGGAGGCGCGCTCCGATTTCGCGGCCGCGGCGCGGATCACGCATGCGTTGGCCGGCGAGCTTTACGGCGCCGGCAGCCTGGAGCAGCAGGCCGTCCGGGCTGGCTGGGCCGAGGTGGGGATCAGCGTGGAGGGCGACGACACGGGCAACGGCAAAAGCGGTTGTCTGACGGCCCCGGCCGCCGCGCTGGCGACCCTGCTCTGGCCCCCGGGCAAGGTTGGTTGACCTGATGCGGATCACGTTCGAGAGGTCAGGCGGCTTTGCCGGGATGCGGTTACGGGCCACGGTGCAGACCGCAGCGCTGCCGGCGGAGGAGGCCCGCGAGATCGAAGCGCTGGTCGCGGCCGCCGATTTCTTCAATCTGCCGCCGATCCTATCCGCGCCGCGGCCGGGCGCGGATAGGTTCCAGTATGAGATCACCGTGGAGGATGGGGCGCGGAGCCACACCGTACGGGTCGATGAGGCGGCCGTCCCGGCCACCCTTCAGCCGTTGCTGCGCCGGCTGACGCGCATGGCAAGCTGGGGTTGAGGATCAGGCAGTGGCGCGCGTCCCCAACCCGCTGCGCACGAACAGCCACGGCCAGACCCACACCGTCCACAACAGCATCAGCGCGTAGCGCACGGCCCGCAGCGCCAGCCCCACCCCATACGGCTCGGCGGGGAAGATCGCCTTGAGTCCAGCCCACAACCCCACCACGCCGACCATACCCAGCAGGTAGCGCAGCGCCCGCTGCCACAGCGGACCGGCCGTGGCGAACCGCACGTAGCGGGCCTCGGCGACCAGGCCGACCCACAGCCCGAAGATCATGCCGGCCAGGGCGCCGCTCTCTTCGCGCGTGGCTTGTTGGGCCGCCGCGAACAGGTCGCCGTACGCCTGGCGGTCGCCGCCGGGCAGGGTCAGCGCCAGCGCGTACAGCCCCAGCACAGCCAATGCGGCGATCAGCGCCAGCATGATGTGCGTGCTCACCGCCAGGCCGCGCAACCAGACCGTTGCTCGCGGCCTGAGCCAGATGTACCCGGTCAGCAGCAGCGCGCCGAGTGCCCAGCCGCCCAGCACATCGCCCGGGAAATGCATACCCAGGTAGAGCCGGGAGATGGAGATCAGGACGATGATCACGATGGGGAGCCAACGCCATGTACGCTGAAGACGTGTCGCCACGTAGCCGAACAGTGCGGTGGTGTTCATGGCGTGCCCGCTGGGCAGCCCGAAACTGGTTTCGGTGCTCAGCGCCAGGCGGCTGTCCACCCAGAACGGCCGGGGTTGTCTGCACAACTCCTTGGCCAGTCCGTCGAAGAAGTTGGCGAGGGCCAGCAACAGCACCAGGTCTCGCCCCAGGGCCTTGTTCACACACCAGAAGATCAGCGGCAGCGCGAGCAGGAAGAAGATCTCGTTTCCGAGGAAGGTGAAAAACTGCATCGGCGCCGAGAGCCAGGTCCCCAGGCCCTGTAGTGCCCGGATCAGATCGAGCCCCCATGTCGAGAACGGGTCCATGTGTGGCTCCATGTAGTGGATTGGATGAAGTGCCCGCTCAGGTTACCAAACGGCGTGGGAGGGGCCACTGTAGCCGTTCAGGGGACACCAATTAGCGGAAAGATGAACCGTCCTTTAAACTCACTGCGGGCCAGTTGACCGAAGACAAATTCCAGCACGGCGCCCCCGCCATTCCCCTCCAGTCGGGTGTATTGTTCCAGGGGGGTCGTTGGCAGATAACCATCTGTAACAGAGCCGAGCAGGATGTAGTCCCCGGCCGAGATGTTGCGAAAGACCACGTAACCATCCGGGTTGGTCGTTTGGGTGGCGAGCCAGATGTCCTCTTTGCCGATAGAGAGCAGGGGTGGGTGGTCACGGCACAGCCGGACTTCGATACCGGACAACACCGGCTCAGGGCCGCCTTGGGAGAGGCCGTAAACGCCGTCCCCGTTTATGTCGACGAAGGCTAACACGGCCAGATCAAAGCCCCTGGTGGCGCGGCCTTGGCTGGCCTTGCCTGGCGCCAAAGCCAGCAGAAGACCGAGCAACATCAGGGTATAGACTCGTAGGGCTGGCATCATGGGCTTGCTACCTGTTTGCGGATGTCGGGAAAGGATCTCACTGGTCAGGCCTAAATCTAACACGGATTTGGTTTTGTGTAAACTGGCCCTGATCGTTTAATGGCCTTGCCACGGCCTTGCCACGGCCTTGACGCAAAAAATCCGGGAAGTGCGTGTGCGCCCCGGACGGGTGACTGAGCTGAGTTGGAACTATCCGGCAACGATCGGGAGGAAGTTGCGCACCGGCAGGTTGCTGCGGTCGATGAGGCCGAACATCCACTCGACCAGCGCACCTGCGGCCTCTCCGCCGACGAGCACCGTTTGCGTCGTGGGATTGGATGCGATGAACTGTGCCGGAACCTCGATCGAGACCAGGTAAGATCCGGCCAGCAGATCTCGAAAGACAACGTACCCATCGACGTTGCTGGTCTGTGATTGCAGCAGTTTGTCTTCCGCACCCAGTTTGTCGCACGGCTCGTTATCCGGATACAGGTTGATAGTGATGCCGGAGATGGCGTTCTCGACGCCAGATGCGCTCAAGCCATATACTCCGTCGATGTTTTGGTCTTCGTAGACCAGGCTGATCACGGTAAAGGCCCCATCCGGTCCGGCTGCAGATGCGGTAGGGATGCAGAACGCCGTTATGGTCAGTACAACGATCAGGATTAGCGGAAGCCGGTGACTCATTTCGATACTCCATTCATGCCGTCAGATAATCAATCATTTCAACTTGGCTTCATTCTATCACGGAATAGCCGCATTTTAGCTTACAATCCACTTACAAAACTCGCACGCCATTAGGGTCCGTAAAGAAATAACTTCCTGTGCGTCGCAAGCATCCTGAGCGGAATCCGGCGTTGTTTGCCGGACGCAGTCGAAGGATGCGGCCATTGCAGTGCAGATTCGCTTTTTCGCCGCATTGCTTCTTCGCGGCCAGCCCCACCCACCTACCCCCGTACGTTAGGACTTCCACCCGAAGTTTGCTATAATGCCCTCCGAACCAACGTCCGCGCCGCCTGCTACGGGCGGCGTCGATCACTCCGGAGGCAAGGTTTTGGATCACCACGAACCGAAGCTGCGCTGCAGCGTGGGCGTCACGGCCTACAACGAAGAGGCCAACATCGGCCCACTGCTGGAAGCCTTACTCAAGCAGTATCTGCGCGATGTGGAGATCAGCGAGATCATCGTCGTCGCCAGCGGCTGCACCGATCGCACCGTGCCGATCGTGGAGTCGTACGCGGCGGAACATCCGCTCATCAAGCTGTTCGTCCAGCCCCGCCGCGAGGGCAAGACCGCGGCCATCAACGTCTTCCTGGCCCACGCCCAAGAGGATATCTGCGTGCTGGAGAGCGGCGACACGCTGCCCGATGGGATGGCCGTGGAAAACCTGGTGCGGATGTTCGCGGACCCCGCCGTGGGCATGACCGGCGCGCACAAGATCCCGGTCAACACGCCCGATCACCTGGTGGGGTTCTTCACCCACCTGCGGCTGCGGCTGGAGCACCAACTGTGCCTGGAGATCCCGCGGCTGGGCGAGATGATCGCGTTCCGCAAGGTGTTCGACCGCATCCCGCTGGACGTCGCGATGGATGAGGCGTTCGTCGAGGCGCTGGTGGTCCAGCGCGGCATGAGCGTCCGCTATGCGCCGGACGCCATCGTCTACAACATGGGGCCGGACACAGTCCGAGACTTCGTGCGGCAGCGGCGGCGCAACCACGCCGGCCACCTCTATCTGAAATCCAAATACGGTTACGCCGTTTCCAGCATCCAGAACACCCGGGTGGCGAAAGTGGCGTTCAAGGAGCTGTGGGGCGCGATCCAGTTGGTCTGGACGCTGTTCCTGCTGGGCGTGCTGGAGATGTGGTCGCGGCTGCTGGGTTGGTACGACTTTGCGATCAAGCAGGACCGCCACGTCGTCTGGGACATAGCCTGGTCGCAGAAGACGGACGTGGGCGCCGAGCGCAAGCAGACCGCCGAAAAGGACGACCTGCGGCCCACGGCGATGGTGAGGAAAATGTAACGAGTAATGAGTAATGA
>PHCA01000070.1:21408-21970 GCA_002842085.1 Chloroflexi bacterium HGW-Chloroflexi-1 | reverse complement strand
GTCGGCGTAGGCGTCGTCCATGCTGAGGTCGTACAGGTTGTTGAGCTCGGAGAAGATCGAGACCCGACTGAACCGCGAGACGCCGGTCAGGAACACGAAACGCAGCGCCGGCGCGACCGCGGTGTCCTTGAGCACGCCGAAGAAGCCCCGCAGGAGCTCGCGATTGGCACGAGCCAGCTCCAACCCCGCCTCCCCTTTGCCCAGGTGATCTATCAAAGGCTTGTCGTATTCGTCAATCAACACGACCACCGGCATCCCCGTCTTGGCGCGGAGATCGCGGATCAACCCCTTGAACTGCACTTCCACAATGGTACTACGCGCCAGAACGCCGAAGTCCTGGGCGATTTGTTGCAGGTTTTGGCTCAGACTCTGCTCCAGCTTGTCGGGAGTGCGGGTGGAAAGCCCCGTAAAGCTCAGCGCAATGACGGGATGGGGTTGCCACTCCCAACCGCCGTGCTCGGCGAGCCACAGCCCCTCGAACAGCTCTTTGCGGCCCTCGAACAGGCACTTGAGCGTGGAGACCAGCAGCGACTTGCCGAAGCGCCGCGGCCGCGCCAGGAAA
>PHCA01000070.1:14719-21359 GCA_002842085.1 Chloroflexi bacterium HGW-Chloroflexi-1 | reverse complement strand
AGTTCAGATAATGTTTCGTGGTAGGGGCGATCCCTTGCGGTCGCCCAGGGCAGGCGCAAGGCACTGCCCCTACGAATCTTTATCTGACTCACTATAGATAGCTCGTTCTGGAAGGTCTGGAAGGTTTCGCCGATGACTTCGGCGAGTATCTTCTCAGTTTTTCGGGGCATGCTGTGGCCGGTCGCTCGTGCTCCCCCGCCGCATCGACGTGAACCTGGATCACCTCTTGGGCGATCCCTACCCAAGAGACCTGTGAATGATCGTGCTGCGTGAAGACACGCAGTTCGTTCTCACGTAGCACGCTTCACTCGTCACGATATGACGCCCAGCTTCTTCTCGCCGCTGATGATGCTGGTGGCCTTGAGAACTGGTCGCTGTGGCTGGATTTCAAGATCCTGCTCCGCACGGCGTTCAGGGCAGTGAGCGATAAGACGGCGTATTAGCGACCGGCCGGTGTCCGCCCGGAGCAGTCGTTTCTACGCGTAGTTGAATCTATGGTCCGTTGATTTTGGATATTGACACCGCCGCCGCCGGATCCGGATTGTCTGGCTATCAGTAAGAGTGCTTCGCCGGCAACAGATTCAACGGTGGAACCCGGTGAGTTGATTCAATACACGATCGCCTATACCGTCAGTAATGCCTCGCGGTGCCAGAACTCCCAGGCCAAACTGATAGACAGTCTACCGGTAGATACCATCTTCGTGTCAGGCAGCGCCAGCGATGGCATCACTCCCAACCCCGATGGCGCCCTGGTCTGGGACGTTGCTCTCAGCGCCAGCAGCGGCACGAAGATGTTCAGTGTATTGATCTCTGAGACGCAATGCCAGAACCAGGGCGCTGTTTACAACCGTGCCGCGCTGCTGATGGGTGGCAGGCCGCCGCTTCTCAGCAATGAGACCAGCCATGCGGTGCTGTGCGGCTGGCCCTTCGCCGTAGAAGAAATCCAGGTTGATCCCTACCCACCGATCGCCGGCATCCGGAGTCGGGTCAGCGTCAGGATCAAGAACCTCTCGACCATTCCGGAACCGGTCACCGTTTCCTTCCAGACCAGCCCCAATGTCTTCGGCATCGGTCTGGAGTCTCTGGAATTTGCTGCAAAGGCGCTGATCATTCCAGCGAACGGCAGCGCGATCGTCACTGCCGACCTGATGCCCGCCGTATCCGGTCACTTCTGTCTGTTCATCGTGTTGCAGTCGCCGCGATACGGCTATGATCCTCATGGTCCATATCAACGCAACATCGACGTCGTAGAAGACCTGCGGCCGGGCATTACAGACACACTGACGTTCAAGGTGCGTAACCCGACGAGCAACACCGCTGACATCAGGTTGGTCGTCGCGGCCAACACTTGCCCTGGTTGGACGGCAATCGTCACTCCCACAAAACTGCTCGCGATGGCGCCTGGCGAAGTGCGCGAAGCCCAACTGCAAGTCACGCCGCTCGCTCCGTTGGGTACCGAGTGCCATGTAGTGGTCATAGGTTGGATCGGTAACCGATTGATCGGATATATCGAGAAGGTGGATCTGCCGTTGGTGCAGTTGCCGGTTGAGCTGCGCGATCAGATCGTGTTCATCCCAGACCCCCAGGTTATTAGTCGCACCAACGAGATCTGCGTCAAGCTCCAGAATCCGATGCCTGTGTCGCGCACTGTGACTGTGACGTTCGACATTACCGGTTTTGGCGCTGGCCTGCCATGGACGACCGTTGCAACCGAAACCTACCATCTGCCCCCCAATAGCATGGATCTGTATTGCACCGCCTGGCACCCTACTAGCTCAGGGCACGGTTGTGCGCGGGTCACCCTGAAGCAGCCAGGCTATCTTGATCAAGTAAGACAGCAGAACTTCGAAGTGATAAGGACGTCCCCCGACGGCCCGCCTTGCTTCATGGTCAGCATTGGCAATCCTGACGGCGTGCTACACACGTTGCTGTTGAAGCCAGTCATCTACGGTATCGATCCCTACTGGCAATTGCGCATCGTGGACGTCCTGGGCAATCCACCGCCGGAAACGTTGCGACCGTACCAGATCATCGAACTCCACTTGTGCTTCGCACCGGCCGGCACATTGGCTTCCGGGCGACCTGCAACACCGCCAGAGAAGTACAAGTTCGGTGATGAGAGCCTGGTGGATGTGGATGTCCTTCTGGATGGCGCATCGGTGGGCAGTTTCAGCGTCGAACTCCAACCGCTACACATCTACTTCCTGCCCATCTCGATGAAGCACTGAACCAGCGCAGCCATCCAGTGGCCTCGCGCGAAAACGGCAGCCGGATGCCGGCCACAGGTATCCGGCTGCTGCCCGGTTCGGCCGGCAATCGCGGCTCCGACTCAATGAAGAGCAAATGTATGAACCCAACAAGATCGAACCTGCAAGTGTTGCTCCGGCGCGTTTGTCTGCTCTGCTGGCTGGCCGGCGTCGTCCTGGCCACGGTTTTCATGCTTGTATCGGCGGTCTCAGCGATAGCCAGAGAGCACGCCGCAGACACCGGACGCATCACGCTGCCTGCTGATAGATCCCTCGAAGACCCAGCCGCGGACAACGGTCCGCTCGGCGCGACCGCGCTCTACCCCTCCCCCGCCGACCGGCTGGGCTTCGGCGTGGCGCGTGGGAAGGTGACGGACTACGACGTCGCGCCGCTCAAGGCCGGCTGGTACTACGATTGGTCGCTCGGCGAGAACCCCGCGCACCCGGCCGGTCTTGCCTTCGCCCACCTGCTCACCGCGCGCAACGTGAACTGGGACGCAACCAAGGCAGCCGTGGCCCAGGCGACCCGGAACGATCCCGGCGCGTTGTGGCTGATCGGCAACGAGCCGGATAACTTCAAGATGGAAAACACCTTTCCCGAGGTCTATGCCGAAACGTACGGCCGGCTGTACCGCCTCATCAAGGCGCACGACCCGGCGGCCGTGGTCGCGGCCGGCGGGATCGTGATGCCAACTGAGTTGCGCCAGCAATATCTCAAGCTGATCCTGGACGCCTACCAACGACGATATGGCCAGCCGATGCCCGTGGACGCCTGGCACATCCACAACTACGTTTTGAACGAAAAACGCGGGGTTGCCCCCGGGGTGCCGCCTGGCATCTGCGTGCCCTACGGAGTCATGCCCGGCTTCAACAAACATGACAACCTGACGTTGTTCAGCAACCAGGTGGTTGCCATGCGCCAGTGGATGGCCGATCACGGCTATCGAGACAAGCCGCTCATCGTCAGCGAGTACGGCATCCTCTTCCCCCAGAACCTGGGCTTCGACTACTACCGGGTGCAACGTTTTCTTTACGATACCTTCGACTATTTCCTGACCGCAGTCAGTCCAACTATCGGCTACCCGGCCGACGCCAACCACCTGGTGCAGACGTGGAACTGGTTCAGCCTGGACGAGACGCACTTCGTCGGCGGCGGGCTGACGTGGGGCGCGCTGTTCGATCCGGACACCTATCGCCGGCTGCCGATGGGCAATGCCTGGGTCGACTACGTCGCGACGCGCAGCCTCACGCTCACTGTTCCCTACAGCGACGCCCGGCCTGTCGCTCTCCGGCTGGAACCGGTTCCGGCTGCCGAGAACGGAAGCAATCCGAGCGATGAAGCAGCCGCCAGCCGGCCTTTCTTCTACGACGAACCGTCGCCCGTGCGCGTGCGAGCGATGATCGCCAACCGGGGCAATGCGGCGATGACGGAGACCGTTCGGGTGGCGCTCTACGCCAGCGTGGCGGGCGGCAGTGAATCTCTCCTGACCAGCCAACCGGTATCCGGGCTGCCGGCGCGCTACGAAGGGTCGCCGGCCTGGATCGAGGCTACCTGGACGGCGCCGGCAACCGCGACGTGGCAGTTACGCGCGGTGATAAGCGAGACCGGCCGGTCGCTGGCGATCAACCGGCGCATCGACGTCAACCTGGACAGCCTGGCCGTCAGCCCTTCCACCCATCCCAAGATCGGGCCGGGCGAAACCGCGGCCCTGACCCTCACCGCGACGGTGGAGAACTACGGCAACGTCGGTGTGCGGAACGTCCGGGTGGAGTTCTGGGAGGGCGGGCCGCCCGGTGTAGGGCGCTCGCTGGGGGCAGTAACTTTGCCAGAGCTCGGCCCTTTGGCTTCGCAGGAGGCGCGCTTCGTCTGGCCGGGGGTCGGGATGGGCCACTACGTGGTCTGGGCGGCCGCCTCATTGCCTGCCGAAGTGCCGGAAGATGATCTGACCAATAATCAAACATCACAGAAGATTTTCGCCGGCGGCCAGCAGGTCTATCTGCCGTTGGCGTACAGGGGGCTGTGCATCCTGCCGTGCCAGGAAGAAGACCTGGTTCGCAACGGCAACTTCGAGACCGGCACGCTGGAAGGATGGAAGCAGGCAGGTTGTAACGTTGTCTTGACGAGTTCAAATTGTTACTACGGGCAATACTGTGTTGACGTGGGCCTCTGGTCGTGTATCGGTCGGCCGGATCACGAGATCTCCCAAACCCTATCTCTCCCGCGCGGCTCGGGGGCGCTGCTGTCCTACGCCTGGGCAGTTCACGAGGCGGATCCGAGGCCGAAGCGCATAGACACGCTGGATGTGGAAATCTACTCCTCGACTGGCCAGCTCCTGCGCCAGGTAGATACGCTGGACAACCGCAACGAGGACGAGAAGTGGTACACTTCTTACGCTGATCTCGGCGAGTTCACCGGGCAGACGATCCAACTGCGCTTTCACGCCCACTACCGGGAGCCGGTCCACACGACCCATTTCTACCTCGATCAAATTCGCGTCGAAGTCTGCCGGTAGCTGAACCGGGCATGAAAACCAAGACCTGCGAGGTCTGGCAGACCTCGCAGGTCTCTGTTGCTAAACAATCACCCCCAACTTCCTCCCCACCTGCGCGAACGCCTCCAACCCCCGCTCCAGATCCTCTCGGCTGTGCGCCGCGGTGTTCATCACCCGGATGCGCGCCAGCCCCTTGGACACGGTGGGGAAGCCGATCGCCATGGCGAAAACGCCGGCCTCGAACAACTCGCGGCCGAATTGCTTCGCCAGCCCGGCCTCGCCCAACATCACCGGCACGATAGGGGTTTGCGAGCGGCCGGTGTCGAAGCCCAGGCGCTGCATCTCGCCGCGGAAGTGCGCCGCGTTGGCCCACAGCTTCTCCACCAGCGCCGTGGCTCGGTCACAGACCGGCCACAGCGCGCGCTCCGAGAAACTGGGAAGACATCTGTTGCTCATACCTCGCGCATGCCGACGACCGCGGCCACAGCACGCGTCCACGCGTCTGCCTCGGTTTCGCCGATCGCCTCGCCGGCGAAACGATAATGGTGTTTGCGGATCAGCTCGTCCAGCTCATCCCGCAACGGGCTCAGGGCGTCGGCCTGCCAGCGCGCCAACACGTCTTGGGCGCCCGTGCCCGCCTGAGCCAGCACGATCTGGAAATGGGGCAGACACAAACCACCCGCCACGACGTAGCCGGCCGCGATCTCAGGCGACTTCAGGTGTTTGAGCAGCGTCTTCGCCGCCCGCTTCACCGCCTCTGCCTCCAAGCGACAGGCCGGGCACTCGCGAGACGGGGCCAGCCGCTCCGCCAGGGCGCTCCCACCACCGAGCCAACGCGATCGCGACGGCGTCTGGGCCTCCAGCGCCTTGATCAACGTGTTGACCACGTCCCGGTAGACGATCGCCGTCCCGAGCACGCTGCCGCGCTGTGCGGCCATCCGCCAGGCGTGGCGGCAACACGGCCCGCGCGCATCCCGCAGCTTCTCCCGCAGATCCGGGTCGGTGACCCCCTCGTAGATCAACGCGTCGAGATAGCTGTCGCTCGCCTTGCGGCCGAGCCGGCAGAGCGGGCAACCCCCGGCCCGCAGCGCATCGAGCAACTCGTGGTAGAGCGTGTCTTTGTCGGCCATCGATGGTCCCCGTTAGAAGAGAAAAGAAAAACCTCCGAAGTCCTATCACCTCGGAGGTTTTATTCTAACACGGTCTCGAAGGCCGCGGAAGTCTGTCGACGGCCGCCAGCAGGCGATGAATGAATTGGGTGGGCACTGGCTATGCTGCCAGATCGTGCAGGTGACACACGTCGTTCAACGAGAGCAACACGCAGGATCACCCGGTTGATCACGGTGTGACCCACCAACACCACCGTTTCATTCTCGTGCCGGACAGTCAGGGTCTCCAGCATCGCCATCGCCCGCGCATGCAGATCGGCCAGCCTCTCACCGCCGGGGAAACGGGTCGCACCGGGCGTCTCGACCCAGGAACGGACGACCTCCGGCCAGCGCGCCGCGGCCTCGTCCACCGTCAGACCTTGCAGTTGGCCGAAGTCGATGTCGTACAGCCCCTCGTGTGGTTGCACAGGCAGGCTCACCCACTCGGCGATCGCGGCGGCAGTCTGGCGAGCACGGATCATGGGGCTGCAGTAGATCGCAGCCGGCTGCCACGCCGCGGCAATCCGCCGCCCCGTCGCGGCGGCCTGCGCCAGTCCAACATCGTTCAGCGAGATATCAGCCCGCCCGCGAAACCGCACCTCGCGGTTCCACTCGGTCTCGCCGTGCCGGATGAGGATGAAGTGGGTCATGGTTGCTCGTGAATGGTGGATTGGTGGTTGGTAAATTGGTAAGTTGGTAAGTTGGTCAATTGGTAAGTTGGTAAGTTGGTCAATTGGTAAGTTGGTAAGTTGGT
>PHCA01000070.1:0-14706 GCA_002842085.1 Chloroflexi bacterium HGW-Chloroflexi-1 | reverse complement strand
ATCTACCGATCTACCGATCTACCGCACAAACGCCTGGCGCCCGGCGAACAGAGCAGTCTCACCCAGCTCCTCCTCGATGCGCATGAGCTGGTTGTACTTCTCCACGCGCTCGCCCCGGGCCGGCGCGCCGGTCTTGAGCTGGCCGGTACCCATGGCCACGGTCAGGTCCGCGATGAAGGTATCGGCGGTCTCGCCGCTGCGGTGCGAAACCATGGCGGTCCAGCCGGCCCTGCGCGCCATCTCGATGGCCGCGATGGTCTCGGTCAGCGAGCCGATCTGGTTCAGCTTGATCAGCACGGAGTTGGCGGCCTGCTCGACGATGCCGCGGGCGATGCGCTCCACGTTCGTGACGAACAGGTCGTCCCCCACCAACTGGATCTTCTGGCCGAGCTTCTCGTTCAACAGCTTCCAGCCCTCCCAGTCGTCTTCGGCCAGGCCGTCTTCGATGGAGAAGATCGGATACTTCTCGACCCACCCGGCGTACATCTCCACCATCTCGGCCGATGTGACCTGGCGGCCTTCGGTGCGCAGGTTGTACAGCCCGTCCTTGAAGATCGCGCTGGCCGCCGGGTCCAGCGCGATGCCGATCTGCTCGCCGGGCTGGTAGCCGGCCTTCTCGATCGCCTGGAGGATCAACTCGATAGCGTCGGCGTTGGTCTTCAACGCGGGCGCGAAGCCGCCCTCGTCGCCCACGCCGGTGCTGAAGCCCTTGCTTTTGAGCACGGCCTTCAGCGCGTGATAGGTTTCGGCGCCCCAGCGCAACGCCTCGCGGAAGCTCGCCGCGCCCACGGGCGCGATCATGAACTCCTGCAGGTCGGTGCCCTGCCAGTTGGCGTGCGCGCCGCCGTTCATGATGTTCATCATCGGCACCGGCAGCAGCCGGGCCGACACCCCGCCCAGGTAGCGATAGAGCGGCAGTCCGACTTCCTCGGCCGCGGCGCGCGCCACGGCCAGGCTGACACCCAGGATCGCGTTGGCGCCCAGCCTGCTCTTGTTGGGCGTGCCGTCCAGCTCCAACATGATCGCATCCACGCCGGCCTGATCCAGCGCGTCCATGCCGAACAGCGCGTCGGCGATCTCGTCGTTGACGTGCGCGACCGCTTCCAGCACACCCTTGCCGCTGTAACGCGCCTTGTCCCCATCGCGCAGCTCCAGCGCCTCGTGGACACCCGTGGATGCCCCAGACGGCACGGCCGCCCGGCCCATCGCGCCCTCTTCCAGCCAGACCTCCACCTCAACGGTGGGGTTGCCGCGCGAATCCAAAATCTCGCGGCCGAGTACATCGATGATGGTCGATGACATATCGTTCCTCCATTCGTGGGTTAAAGGTTCAAGAAAACGCCTCTACCTGCAATTACGGTAGAGGCCATCGACGTCGAGGCAATCTCAAAATATCCGGAAAACCAATCACGCCCCCCGACTTCAGAACATTCTATCACAAACCTGGGGAGGGGAGAAATCGAGGCGCCCGCCACATTCGCCACAAACGCAATTCCGGTTATAATGGGGCCGTTCCAGAAAAATAGATATCGGTCTGGTTAGCCCCGTAATCGCCGGTTACCCCGGGGATCTCGGGGAGGGGACGGAATGAGTATTTTTCTGGAACTATCTTAGTCATTGCGAGCGGAGCACCGCACGGTTTTCGCGGTGCGGAGCGAAGCAATCTCGATTGCCGCAATCGGGATTGCCGCAATCGGGATTGCCGCAATCGGGATCGCTGTGGCGAGGCCCTCGCTGTGGCGAGGCCCTCGCAATGACAGGCTGAGTAGTTACGAATCCTTCTACGCGTTGCTTTCATGCTCCCCGTATGAATGATGCAATCCCCTGTCTTTGCCGGCCTGCATGGCTTCGGCCAGTTCGCGGATCATGGCCGCGCCATGACGGTATTGAAACGGCCACATGCTGTTCAGGTGGAAAAACGCCGCCCGGTCGCCATCAGACAGGATGTGATCCATATCCGGCTGAAGCCCCGGCATGGCGCTCAACTGGCCGTCGATGAAGGTAATGCCGCGCTCCCAACTGGGTATTTTCAGGAAGGCCAGCAAATCGCCAATCGTGCTCCCCTCACGAAGGCGCGCCTCCACATTGGCAAAACTGCCCTGCTCCGCACCTCGGCCATATTTGGACAGCCCGCCGTACAGCCATACGTCAACCACAATTTCGCTCATGCTAAGGACTGAGAATTAAATAACTTGGGCGAATCCCCCCTTCATTTGCCGGAGCGCTTGGGTAAGTTATTAAGTCCTTAGCCCTAACCTCCCGCAATCGGCGGAAAGATGCCCACTTCGTCGCCGTCTTTCAACTGCCAGTCTTCAGGTTGGGCCAGGCCGTTGACAAAGGCCATCTTGACCTCCTCGTCCGGAACCTGCAAGGCGCGCAACAGGTCGGCCAGGGTGGCGCCCTCCGGCAGGTCAACCTCGCAGGGCGTTCCCGAAGACAGGTTATCGCGATAGCGAGTTAGATAAGCAAACAGTTTCACACGCAGGCGCATGTTCTCCTCACGGGCAGCGGACAATGTCCTGCGCCCACAGACAATCGGCGCAGGAGGGGTTACATCCCCAGCAGCCTTAATGGCACGGACAGGGCAGACATCCGCCCTGTCCGTGCCGAAGGCCTACCGAGCAGGTGCTGCCGAAGGCCTACTCGGCGCACTCGGCAGCAAGTCATGTCATGGCTTACAACTCGGCATACACCGAATCCAGGGCCTCATCCGAAACGTCGAAGACCTGGTTGTGCGGCGGCAGCGGTTCAGTCAGCATAAATTCAGGTATGCGGTCGGTTTCCTTGCCCAGACCGGCAGCTTCGTTGAAGGCGCGCTCGGTCTGCAAAACATCCGCGCCAACCCGGCCGATATCGGCAGTCGTCCACTGTGTACCCAGGACGCCGTTGCACTCCTCCACCATGCCTTCCAGACCGCTGGCAATATCCAGGACGGCGAAGGCGATGAACAGGCAGTGACCGGAGGTGTCAATGAAGGCGGTGGCTGCCTGGAAGCCGCGGCTGAGCGCCGCTTTACCTTCGGGGGTGAGCGGATCTTGTTTGCCGCTGACGCCCAGGATTTCGGGGGCGATGGTGTAACCGGCCGTGTGGTCGGCGCCCATCGTGCTGGTGGCGTAGGTGATGCCGATACCCTTGACAGCGCGCGGTTCGTAGGCGGGCATGCCCTGGCCTTTGACCGCCGGTACGCGGGTCATGCCATAGGCCTTGCCGGCAAATGCCGTCCCGCCGCCCAGGATGCGGCCCAGCGGCGTTCCCTTGCCCATTTCATGGATCAGGTTGATGGCGCCCTGGCTGTCGCCAAACGGAATCACACCGGCTTCCATTACCACGCCAATGGTCGCGCCGGTCTCGATGGTATCCAGACCGTAGCCATTGCACAGTTTCACCATCGTGGCGATGTCGTCCAGGCTGTCGATGCCGCAGTTGGCCCCCAGCGCCCAGTCGGATTCGTACTCGACGCAGGAGGCGGCTTCCGTCCCGTCCGGGTTGTGCCAGGTATTGGAACACTGGATGATGCAGCCGGGGCTGCACGCGTGGTTGTAGAGTTCCTTGCCCAGGCGCTGCTTGTTGCCCTCGAAGATGGCCTCGCCGGCGGTCTTGGCAGCCCCTTCGAAGCGTCCGCTGGAGAAGTTGCGGGTGGGCAGGCCGCCCGCCTCGTTCAGAATATTGATCAGCACCGCCGTGCCGTAGGTATTCAGCGCGCCCTTGGGCTTGGTGACGGCGTGGGTGCGCAGGGCGTCGATCATCTTCTTGCGGCCCTGGTCGAAAAGGGCTTCGTCCGTGATCGGCACGCCCGGCGATCCCTCGCGGCTCAGGACGATGAACTTGAGTCCCTTGCTGCCCATCACCGAGCCGAGTCCGCCGCGCCCGGAATAGCGCGTCGGGCGTTTGGCCGGGTCGTTATAGACGATACCGGCGTTGCCATAGCCGTATTCGCCCGCAATGCCGCAGCCGGAGATGGAGATCTTATCTCCAAACTTTGCATAAATCTTTGGGAAGGCTTCGAACAGGTCCTTGCCGGCATGCTCGCTGGCGTCGAAGAATTCCACCTTCGGCTGGCCGGCGGCGGCATCCCAGACCAGGTGAAGGCCCCGGAACTTGCCATTCTTTTTAGCCTGGCCCTCGACGACCAGCGCCCGGACCTGCATATCCGCCAGGTCAGCCGCCCAGGATGAACCGCCGTTGCTCTCCTTGATCCCGCCGGTGAGCGGCGATTTCGCCCCGGCGGAGACGCGGGCAGAGGTGGGAGCGGGGGTGCCGGTGACAATGCCGGGCGCAAAGACAAGTTTGTTGTTCGGCCCCAGCGGGTGGCACAATGGCGGGACTTCCTTCGCCACGATGGTTGAGGTCATGCCGCGCCCGCCCAGATGTTTATAGGCATCCGGGAGTGGCTCCACCCTGCTGGTCAAATCGTTCATATTAACGCGAATGAGCCACATGTTTATCCTCCGTTGGATTGACTAAGAAAGGCTAAACTCTATCCCGAGGTAATGCACTCTATTTTTGCCCTTGCACCTCCTGTGCTGTCAGATAACGTCTCGCCGTCCGATCGAAGATAGGTGTGCCGGCACGGGAACAAAAAAGCCGGGGGTCGCTATGTTTATCTGACATAGCGCCCCCGGCCCACTTCACCGCCGAGGTGGCCGGGCATGTGCCCCGGCCCAGGCATTTACATGGCGCCGATGTCAGATACATTGGCACCGAATTCACTCCGCAGAAAATGATGGGGCCGTTCCAGAAAAATAGGTACTGAGTTTTATAAAAATATCATATCATACATGAGTACATTTGTCAATAACTACCCAAGTTCAGCAGGGCGATTCCATGTTGCAGTTTGATCACGTTCCAGCAGCCAGAGATGCGGAACCGCAACGCAACATCGTCATTGCGAGCGCAGTCCGGCATGGTTTTCGCCGGACGGAGCGAAGCAATCCCCTGCATGCCGGAGATTGCTTCGTCGCAAAGGACGCTCCTCGCAATGACGCTTGCGTAGTTGTCGCGCCGCCTGCAACATGAAATCGCCCTGCAAGTTCAGACAGTGAATTCGATTCACTGGGCTGAGCAGTTACAAAAGGCCTGGTCAAACTGCGCGGCGACGACCACGTCGATGGCCTCGGCGAAACGATTGAAGCGGGCTACGTAGTCGCGGCCCGCCTCTGTGAGCCGGGCGCCGCCCCCGCCCGAGCCACCCACCTGGCGCGTCACCAGCGCCACCCCCAGCCCGTTCTCCATCTCCTCCAGCCGGTCCCACGCCAGGCGGTATTGCACGCCCATCCGCTCGGCCGCCCCGCTGATCGAACCGGTCTCATCAAGCGCTTCCAGCAACCGCACGCGCCACCGGCTCAGCACCACCCGATCATCCCGTTCCAGCCACAGGTTAGCGCGCACGGTCAACGATGCAGGCATACCCGATCACCTCTTCATAGCGCGGCTACTGCCGCAACCGAACCCCTTTCAACGCAAAGGCGTTTTCAACGCAAAGGCGCAAAGGCGGTAACTGCTCAGCCCCTGTTGTCATTGCGAGCGGTTTTCGCGAAGCAATCGAGATTGCCGCAATCTCCAACTCGCTCGTTGGGGATTGCTTCGTCGGCACAAACCGCCTCCTCGCCACAGCGAGGCCCTCGCAATGACAGGCTGAGTAGTTACCAAAGACGCCAAGAGATTAAGAGGTCTTTGCATCCTGGCGTCTTTGCGTTGAAAGATTTGCGCAGATGACGCAAATGTCGCAGGGTAATACTATAGGGGCAGCTTAGTATCTTACGAGTTAAATTCTTGTACAAAAGCTGGAAAAACTCTCACGCAAAGCCGCAAAATCGCAAAGGATTTTCTTAGCGTTCTTTGCGCCTTTGCGTGAGTCATTTGGTTCCGGCTACGCCGGGTTAGGACTGAGAACTAACTGCCGACGCGCAACGCGTCTACACCCGTCCTCGCACCGCACCCAACAGATGCCGCAGCCGCACGCCGGACCCAGCCTGCCCATACCGCGCTGCCAGCCAATCATCCTCCGGCCATACCGCTCGCCAGAAGAGCCGCAAGGCATCGCGCGCGCGGTCCACCAGCAGCAACTGGTAGACGAAGCGCAGCGGCCCGCGGGTCAGGTCGCGCAGCGCCAGGAGGGAGCGCGCGCTGGCGAAACGACCGAGCCACCAGCGGCGCGCCGACGATGGCCTCAGGTGAGCGATTGCCGGTGCAGCTTCATCCAGACCGAAAAGATCGGCCGCCAGATGTAGTACCAACCAGGTTGCCGTCCCCACGCGCCAGCTCTTCGCCCGGGCAGTCACTTCCGCCCAATCCACATCCCCCGCCCGCGCCAGCAGCACCAGGTCCAACAACCCGCGCAGCCCCGGATAAGCCATCTGGTGGTTGACCGCCAGGTGCACGGCCAGTTGGATGATGGCATCCTCCGGCGCGAGCGAACGGGCCGGCCGGCCCAGGATGATGACCGGCCGGACCTGTTCGCGGATGAGCGCTTCATCGACAGCCGCGCTCCGGCGCAGCCATTCACCGGCAAAGGTCCCCCAATGCAGCTCAACCAGCCCACTGCCGGGATGCTGGCCGATCATCTGGATCTCGCCGCTACGTTGCACCATCAACGCGATCGGGCGGGTCGGCTTGTGGCGCTGGACGTAACCGATAGCTTCCAGCGCGGCCTGGCCGCGGGCCATCACCCTGAGCCCGGGCGAAGGGTCGCTGTCGGTCAGCCAGAGGTCCAGGTCCCCCATGGACCGGCAGGCCGGGTCGGGATAGGCGGTGTGCGCCAGCACGGCGCCTTTGAACAGGATCGGCGTGATACCAACCGCGGCCAACGCGTCGAGCACCACGGCCAGCTCCCGATCGTGTAGCACGGTGTCGGCCACGGCCCGGTAGTAAGCGCCGCGTAAGACCTCCTCCGCGGCCGCCGGCAAAGCGCCGATCTCCCCCGCCTCGCGCAACCGGTAGAACGCATACGGCCCCAGCCCCTGCGCCCGCAGCCACGTCGCCGCGTCCGTATCCAGCCATCCCTCTAACGTTGACCGTTTGAACGTTGAGCGTTCAACGCCATCTCCCGCGCGCCCCTGCCCCGCCGCGGCCAACGCCTTCAGAAACGAGACGGCCCCCTGGAACGCTTCTCCAGAGAGCCGCACCTGTGCATCATTCATCTTCGTCACACCCCACGACCGTTGCACGGTATCTTCTCAATTTTTCGGGGAATCGCTCGCTGTGGCCGGTCTCCTGACCGAGCCACGGTGACTCGGTCAGGAGACCGGCTACAGCTACCCCGGATTACGGCTGTCGCTTGAGAGGATACAACCAAACGACCGGCGCTCCGCATTCCGCAATCGCAAATCCGCAATCAACCAAACGCGTCCCCGACCGCGTCGAGCAATTTCTCGAACAGGCCACGGTTGTTCTTGCCTAACGATTCGAGCCCCAGCGATTCGCCGAGTTCTTGCAACAACTTGCGCTGCTTCTCGCTGAGCTTGTCCGGTACCACCACCCGCACGGTGACGAGTTGGTCGCCGCGGCGGTTGCTGCGCAGGGCCGGCACCCCTTTGCCGCGCAGTCGGAAGGTCGCGCCGTGCTGCGTGCCGGCCGGGATGGTCAACTTGATGTTGCCGTCCAGCGTGGGCACGTCCACCTCGACCCCCAGGGTCGCCTGAACGATGTTGACAGGCAATTCGAGCAGGATGTCGTTGTCGTGACGTTGGAACAAGCGATGCGCTTTCACGCTCAGCGCCACGTAGAGACTGCCGGGCGGGCCACCGCGTTCCCCCGGTTCCCCTTCGCCGACCAGGCGGATACGCATGCCGTCGTCGACACCGGCCGGGATGGAGACCGCCAGCTTCCGGGTGACGCGCACTCGCTTCTGGCCGCGGCAATTGGTGCACGGGCTGGTGACGATCTCGCGCTCGCCGTTGCAGCGGGGACAGGTGGTGACGCTGACGAACTGGCCGAGGATCGTCTGCTGCGCCCGGCGCACCTCACCCGTGCCATTGCACTGCGGGCAGCGCACCGGCCGGGTGCCCGGCTCCGCGCCCGATCCCTGGCATTGCGGGCAGATCTCCAGCCGCGGCACCTCGATCTCCTTCTCCGTGCCGAAGACCGCCTCCTGAAAAGTGATCCCCAGGTCGTAGCGGAGGTCGACGCCGCGTGTCGGGCCGCTGGGCGCACCCCGGGCGCCGCCGAACCCGCCGAAAAATTCCTCGAAGATGTCGCCGAAGCCACCGAAGCCGCCGAACCCGGCGCCCGGCGCGCCCTGTCCGAAGCCGGATTGGGCCGCGGCGTGGCCGTAGCGGTCGTACATCTGCCGCTTTTCCGCGTTGCTGAGCACCTCGTACGCCTCGTTGACCTCCTTGAAGCGTTCTTCGGCGTCCCCGGCCTTGTTCACGTCGGGGTGATACTGCCGCGCCAGCTTGCGATAGGCGCTCTTGATCGCGTTGTCGTCGGCACTCCTCGGAATGCCCAACACTTCGTAGTAATCGCGTTTACTCATTACTCATTACTCATTACTCGTATTGCGAGTCACGTCTTCTATCTCTCCACCATCTTCCCAACTGATGATCCAGACGCTCAACCCGGCCAGGGCGATGGTCGCCGCGATGAGCGCGGCCCATTGCCCGGAGCGGAAGCCCACGTTCCGGGCCGCGATCACTACGATGACGACCATTCCCAGCGCCAGCAGCAGCCAGGATATCAGGTTGGGGTGTTCATTCCACAGTTTTCGGAGTAGAGCCATCTTCCTCTCCCGGATACTAAACTCTAAACTATAGAAACATCTCGAACAACAGATCATCCACGTATCGGCCGTCCACGAACGCCTGTCGTGTCAGCCGGCCGCAAGGCTGGAAACCCAACGCGGTGTAAAATGCCCCGGCCTCCGGGTTGTCGGCGCGGACGTTGATGACGAGTTTGGTAACACCGGCCTGCCGGGCATACTCGAAGGTAGCCCGACTCATGGCCCGCCCTAAGCCCGTGCCACGCAGGGGCGCCAGCACGAAAGTGCCCAGGACGCCTACGTGATCCATGGCGCCGGTATAGGTCGCGTAGAGGTCGAGCGACTGGAAGCCGGCCACGATGCCGGCTACCACGGCCACGGTGAGCCTGGCCCGCGGCGGCAGCCCTCGTAAGTACGCCCGCTCCTCAGTCACGGTGAAGGCGTGGTCTACGACGGTCAGCCCGCCCTCGCGAACAACCGAGCTCCAGATCGCCGCGATCCCCTCCGCATCGTCCGCTGTGGCCGGGCGGATTTCGGCAGGCGGGAACGGCAGACCCAACTCGGCCCAGGCGGCCAGGACTTGCGTGCATGTTTCGGCTATGGCGCCGTTGGTGTCAATGATATGGTCGGCCTGGGCCAGCATCTGCTTCGGCGGCATCTGATTCGCCAGGCGGCGGCGCACCTTGGCGGCCGACATGCCGCGGCCGGCCGCCAGCCGGGCAATCTGCGCCTCTTCCGAGCAGACCGTCACCCACACCTGGTCGCACAAGGTCCGGCTCAGCCCGGCTTCCAGCAGCTTGATCGCCTCGATCACTACCAGCGGCGCGGTGGAAGCCTGCACTCGCGCCGCAATGGCCTGGCCCACGGCCGGATGGACAATGCCTTCCAGCCGCGCCAGCGCGTCCGGATCGGCAAATACCACCTGGCCCAATCGCTGGCGGTCGATCTGGCCATCAGCGGCCACGATCTCTCGGCCAAATGCCGCCACGACGTCCCCGTAGGCCGGGCCGTCCGGGGCCATGACCGCGTGCGCCACCTGGTCCGCGTCGATCCCCTCCGCGCCCAGCGCGACCAGGTGTTGCAGGACGTTGCTCTTACCCGTCCCGATGCCGCCGGTCAGCCCGATGATGATGGGGCGGCCGCGTTCTTGGACCGCCCGGATAGGATGCACTTTCATAGCGCGGCTCCTGCCGCAGAGATTGCGGCAATCCGAGATTGCGGCAATCCGAGATTGCGGCAATCCGAGATTGCGGCAATCCGAGATTGCTTCGCAAAAAACCGCTCGCAATGACGTCGCCAAAGATTCTCGCGATCAACGCAAATGTCGCGGAGTAATACTATAGCGGCAGGTAACGCATCTGGCCTTCCCATTCGCCTTTCAAGCCACACTCTGATATCAGCAGAATGTCTTCGATGACACGACCAGGCGGAGCAGCCGGGTCAACTTCGAAGACGCCCGGCATAGCGTGACCCGCCTGAGCACGATTATAGGCGTGTTTCGTGATCGTGGCAACATCGTGGGTTAAGCGCCTTGTTATATTTTCTCCTTGTATTCCGTGAAGCCCTCCAGCAATTGCCGGAATGAAGCAGGGTTAAATTTCTCGAAGCTCTCTTCGTCCACGTAAACGAAGTCGTACTCCACGTCTGTCTGCGCCCGGTTGATGTCCTCACACCACTGCCGCAACCGCGCCATCTTCAGCGGCGCGTCCAGGTCTTCCTGCCCTTTGGTTTCGACAATGACAATCCGCCTGTCGGACGGCTTGACGAGGAAATCCGGGTAGTAGTTAGAGATGTCGCCGTCCGCGTTCACATAGTCCAGCTTGAAATGCACCGCCAGATAATTCTTGGCGTAGGAAACCACATCAGCGCAGTCTTCCAGGAAGCGGGCGAACAGCAATTCAAAACGACTGTCGCCGATGATGCGGTTGAAGACGCTCTTTTTCGGGACCAGGTAGCCCTGATCCTTGGCCACGAAGGGGCGCGTCTGGCGCAGCTTGATGGTGTCGCGGATTTCGGCGTCGCCTTTGTCCTGCACGGTGAGGGCGTTGATCGCCCTCTTGAACGTCTCGAGCAAGGTCTTGGTGGCGGCCAGTTCCGACAGGTTGCGCAGGGTGTTGGGGCTTTCCAAGTCTACCGGCCGGTCAAACAACTCAGCCTGCACAAAGGCTTTGACCTTGCCGTACAGCACGTCGTAGCCGCTGACCAGCCGCAAGTCCTTCATGAGGGTCTGCGCAAAGTAGCCGATCACGCTGCGGTAATCGGCGACGCCGGCTGTGTCGAGCAGCGTGGTATGCGTCACCTCGCCGGTGGTGATGTCCTTGAAAACGATCTCGCGCTGTTCTTCTGCGCTGAATTGCCGGTACGCCACGCGCTGATGCCCCAGCGCGCCCATGTCCAACGTGTTCAGGTGCTTGTATTCCCGGTAGACGCGGGGGGTCAGCACGGGGATTTCGATATCAAGCGCCTCGATGTCTTTTTTCTCGTTCTCCTGGTCAACCTCCACCACCAGCGGCGTTTTAGCCTGCGTGCCTTCGCCCATCGGCTTGCGCTCCAGCACCACGCCTTCCGCCTGGATGGATTCCACAAAGTCCATAAAGGCATCGGTGCCGACCACGCTGACGTACTCTTCCACGCCGCCAGGGTACATCTTGCGCAGGCCGCGCCCCAGGGTCTGTTCCGGGAGGATGTTGCTCTTGGCCGCATAGGCGCGCAGCCCCACAATAGTGGTGACGTTGCGCACGTCCCAGCCCTCTTTGAGCACCATGACGGAGATGATGGCTTTGTAGGGGCTCTCCTGCCCGTCAATCGCGTTGGCTTGTTCGCGCAGTTTATCCAACTCGTCTTTGCTCTTGCCTGACGTCGATTCGGAAATTTCGCCGTTGTTCTTGGTGTGAATGACCAGCACCGCGTCTTGCAGATCGGGGTAATTGCCTTCCAGATACGCGGCCACGTCGTCGCAGTTGCGGGTGTCGTCGGTCATCACGAACAGGATGGCCTTTTTGCCCAGCTTTTCGTGTTCGGTGTATGCCTTGCGCCACTCGATCACGCCCAGGTGAATATAGTCGGCGTATTTCTCGGTGTACTTGGCGCTCTGACGCTCCACCAGTTTGGCGCGGCTGGCGGCGTCGGGCAGGACGGGATGCTTGACCACGTTTTGCGAGATGGCTTCCACCAGCGGGTAATCGGCGACGGTCTGCACAAAAATCGCACCGTTGTTGTGCTTGGGCGTGGCAGTCACGTCTACTTGCAGGGAGAGGGCGGCCCCTTTTTGCTTCAGGCGGTTGTGGATGTCTTCGATGGATTTGAACCAGGCCATGCGCGGGTCGTGGATGTGGTGCGCCTCGTCGTTCAGCACGACCAGTTCCTCGATGTCGCGCACGACTAGCCCCAAATCCACTTTGGAGTCGGTGGTCGCGCCGGTGGGATGCTTACCCAGGAAATAATCCCGCATGTCTTCATCATCGGGCGATGCGGGAATGTCGTCGCCGGCATAGACGCGATGGATGTTGGTCAAAAAGATGTTGCCGGTGGGGCGGGTGATGCGCACCTCGTCCTGCCGGTGCAGGGTCAGTTGAAAATCGTCGCGCCAGTTGCGCCCGTCCACGCCGTTGTCGGGGATGACCGGGTCTTGAAAGAAAATGCGCAGACCCTGAAAATCTTTGTAGATGCGGTCCAGCACGATGATGTTGGGGGCGATCACCAGAAAGTTGCGCGCCAGGCCTGACTCCGGCTCGTACAGTTTGTGGTAAAAGCTCCACGCGAGAATCAGGCTGAGCACTCTGGTCTTGCCCGTGCCGGTCGCCATTTTCACCACCAAGCGCCGCCAGGTCTCGTCGAACATGCCGGTGGAGACGGCGCCGGAGCTGTCGAAGCGCATCAGGTCGTACTTGTCTTGAACGCCCACCACGTCGTACAGATAGATGATCGTCTCCAGCGCCTCGCGCTGGGCAAAGTAATACTGGAACTCGACCATTGCGCCATCGGCCTGGGGCAGCAGGTGCGGGATGTCGAACCACCAGTTGAGCAGGCTCTTGCTCGTGTCGGTCGCACCGACGTAGCCGCTGCCCCGCCACTCCTTCACCTTGCGGCGCAGTTGCGGTACCAGCGGCGGCATGAGTTTGTCCATGCTGGTCTCGCGCAAGCTCTCATCCGCCGGAAACCAGCGCAGGGCCGGGTCGAGGATGGCGTAGGGCGATTCGGGAAAGTCTTTATGTAGAGCCATGTTCGATGTTCTGGATTATGGTTTTGACCATTTCAATCAATGTCGGAATATCGTTTCTGCAAATGTCGAACAATTGCTCGGCGTTCACCTGGAAGTAACCGTGGGCCAAAACATCCCGCACCCCCATCGCGCCGCGCCACCTTACGCCGGGGTAATGGCTCAACAGCTTGCCCTCGGTCTTGCGGTCGATATTCTTGAGTTCCTCCCCCGCCGCGATCAGAATCATGCAAATCGCATCCATCCGATCTATTCCCGCATCGCTGGCGTAAAAATCGGCCGGGGTAGCGATGGCGGCAAACCGTCGCGGAATCCGCTCCAGTGCTTCCAGGAGGGTGCTCAGCTTTTCAACCAGCAACTCCGGGTCATACATACACCGCCTCCTTCTCGATCCGCGCCTTCAGCCGGGGGTTGGTCAATCCGCGCAACTGCAACACATCCACCGGGTGTCCCAATAATTCCTCCAAGTCTTGTTTCATCATAACGGTCGTGAACAAGTTAGGGGCGTCAGTATCGAATACGATGTCCACATCGCTTGCGGACGTGGCTGTGTTGCGGGCGTAGGAGCCAAAGTAGCCCAGCGCGCGCAAGCGATATTCCGCTCCGTGGCGTTCTTTGAACAGCGCCAGCAAGGCGCGCAGCCGGTCGGGAGACAGAATCTCCTCGTTCATATCTGCACCTCCACAATCGTCATCGTATCAGTGCCAAAGATGTCCACTACCTTGACCGCCAGTTTGCGCCGCCCCGCTGTACATTCGTGAAAGACACTGGTCAGTTCCAACGAACGGTCTTTTTTGGTGCGGAAGGATTGCCACTCGTTTTCGAAGATGTAATCCCCCGTCCAGCGTTCTTCCCACTCGCCGCTGTCTTCGTTTCTCACACGGACGATCTCGCGCTTGCTCTCGAAGTTGAAATCCACCGCCCAGTAATCGATCCAGTCCGTCCAGTGTTGGGTGAGCATCTCGCGGCTGACGATGCCGCTCTTGTCCTTGCTCACCTTGACGATCTGGCCCCGTTCCACCACGATCTTGCTGGCCTTGTCCTTGAGCGTGGCTTCGGCGGCGACGATGGAATCCTGCGAGTAAAAGACTGAAAAGTCGGTCAGCTCCACCGCGACCCCCCTCGTTCCCCCCTTCTGGGGGGAGGATAGATGGGGCTTGACCTCGATAAAGGCCACGTCGTGAAAGACGACCTGGTTCTTTTCCACCGCCCGCTTGTCAAAGACCTCGGCGGGGATGTACTTGGGGGCGATGTCGATGCCCTTGGCCCGCGCCTCGTCCAGCACGTTGGGGAACAGCCCCATCTCGAACTCAAAGCCCAGGATGTCCACGCGGGTGATGTGCTTCTGACGGCATTCCAGGATCACCTCTTCCACGAACAGGCGCGTCACCGGCAGGTTGACCGGCCCCACCGCCACCAGCCGCCCGGCCTTCTTGCCGTGGAAGGTGTTGAAGCCGTCGGTCTTTTCGGCGCGGTAGGCCCGCAGGATCAGGTCAACGAAGGCGGCTTCCTTTTCCTCGATTTGCTTGCGCTGCTCTTCCTCGCGCAGGTTGGGGTTGACGCCGATGTAGTGCTGCCGCTCGTACCGGCCCAGGTTGAGGATCTTAAAGGCGCGATAGTTCCGGCCCTCGGCTTTGAGCTGCCGCTGCACGCCGATCAACCGCTTGCGGGTGGTGTGGATGGCGAATTTGCCCAGGTCGCAGACGATCCACTTACGCCCCAGCCTTTCCGCCACGGCGGCGGTGGTGCCGGAGCCGCAGAAGAAGTCAGCGACCAAGTCGCCTTCGTTGGA
>PHCA01000400.1 GCA_002842085.1 Chloroflexi bacterium HGW-Chloroflexi-1 | reverse complement strand
TGCGCCAGGCCATCGAGGCGGCCCCCGCGCAGCCACGCGCCGAGCTCCCCAACAGCGGTTGGGTACGCCACACGGTCGAGAGCGCGGTCTGGGGCCTGCTGACGACCGACTCCTTCGAGGAAGCCGTGGTGCAGGTGGTCAACCTGGGCAACGACGCCGATACGGCCGGAGCCGTGGTCGGCGCGCTGGCGGGCGCGGCCTACGGACTGAGCGCGATCCCGGCGCCGTGGCGGGCCGTCCTCCACGGCGAGTGGCCACTGCGAAGCGGCGTCCGCTGGGACGAGGCGCGGCTGATAGCGCTGGCCGACCGGCTGGCGGGCCGCGGCGCCGGCGTGTGTTGAACCAGTTCCATCAGTCTTGCCGACAGCGCGATCGGTAGCCGGAGCTGCCACGAACGCCAGGCCAATATCGGATCGTGCTGTGCGAGAGATGACCCAGCCAATGACCGCCGCATCACCCGACACCCACCATCTGCTCTGGCAGAGCCTGCCGGTTCGCGCCAGCGCGGACGAGTGGGAGATCCACTACGCCAAACAACTCGACTGCGGTCTGGCGCAGAAGTTCGCGGCCCGGCACAAGGCCACGGGACAGCGCGGCATCGTCAAGTGCGGCTGGCCGGGGACTATCGTCAAGGAGTATCTCTGGCCGCGCATCATGCATGCCTTGAGTCTGCCGGCCGCGCCCGCGCAACTGGTGGAGATCCCTGGCGCATTGCTGCTGCGGGAGTTCGGTGGCCGGGCCCGGGCGCGCGACCTCGACGATGGCCGGACCACCTGCACCCCCATCGGCACGTTGGTGCACTGGATCGAGCCGGCAGAAGAAGCGCCCTGGCTCTGGGAAGCGACTTCTGAGGCGCTTGCTGTCCGCGGCATCGCCCCGGCAGTGGTCGTCGGCCTGCAAACCCTGGCCTTGTGGGCGGGCGGCGAGGAGCCGGGGGAGTTCATGCTGGCCGGCGAGACGCCGTTCGTGATCGACATGCAAGACGACTTGCCGGGGCTGATTGTGGACAGCCTTGCGAAGGTTTTTGCCCCGACTTGGGCTAGAAATGGCGTCTTCGGGAACCTTCGCAAGGCTAATCGCGCAAGTTATTTAATTCTCA
>PHCA01000069.1 GCA_002842085.1 Chloroflexi bacterium HGW-Chloroflexi-1 | reverse complement strand
TGCCAACAGGCAGTCAGACCTTGCACCCACTGGAGCCAATCCTGGAGCAGATAGTGCGGTGTCATCAAGCCTCCTTGTATTTCATCTTTGGTCGACAGGTTGTCCTCTGGATACGGCCGCTCACTCCCCGAGTTGGGGCTGGCGGCCGGACCAGACGTTGAGCCGCGCCAGCCGGGCGCGGAGCGATTCCAGACGCGGCGGCTGCGCCGGCCGCCAGCCGGCGATCTCCGCCCTGGCCAGCGCATAGCCCGCCATCAGCAGTTCGTCGGTGTGGTCGAAATCCCACATCGCCACCGGGTGTTCAAAGCGCAGGCAGAGATGCCGCACCGGCACGTCCAGCGCCGCGGCCAGGGCCGACTCCAGGTCGAGTTGGCGCCGCTGCACGGTGTTGATCAACTGATAGAGCCACGATCCGAACCCGGTGAGTTCACCCAGCAGGACACGCGGCTCCGCGATGTCCAGCGCCACGATCTCGGTGGCGCCGCGGCCCAACGCGGCCTCGATCGGCAGGTTGCTGACCATCCCGCCGTCCACCAGTAGATGGCCATCCCGTTCCAGCGGATGCATCCAGGGCGGCAGCGCGGCCGAGGCGAGCACCCCCTGCATCACGATCTGCGCCGGGTCATCGCCGTAGATGAGCGGCCGGCCATTGTTGAGGTCCGCCGCGACCAGATAGATCGGCCGGCCCTGGAGCTGCCCGAAGCGCAACTCCGGCGTCAGTCCATGGGCGATCAGAAATGCGCGCAACCGCTCTTCCAGATGTGCGCCCCCGCGGCCGAACAGCGCGCGGACCGTCAGCCAGAGGTAGTTGGCCGGCAACAGGTCGGCCTCAGCCGCATCACGCCAGGCGGCCTCCAGCGCGCCCAACACGGCTGGCGCCACGCCGTGAAGGCCCAGAAACGCGGCGTTGACCGCGCCGATCGACGTGCCGACCAGAAAATCGGGCTGATAGCCGGCCTCCAACAAGGCGCGCAATGCGCCGACCTGCAACGCGCCGCGCGCGCCCCCGCCACCGAGAACAAACGCCAGCTTCCGCTTTGCCATCACATTACCTCGTCACGCTGTCCCGCCAGCCAACCTGCCGTCCAGCCCCAGCTCCGCGGCGATCCCCTGCATCGCTTCGAGCACCACGCCGACGTGCTCCCAGATATCCAGGCCCAACTCGGCCGCGCCCTCCTCGATGTCGGCCCGATTGACCGCGGCCGCGAACAGCCTGTCCTTCCACTTCTTCTTGACCGACCTGACCTCCACGGCGCGGATGTCCTTGCCAGGCCGGACGTAGGCCACGGCCATGATCAGCCCGGTCAGCTCGTCCACCGCGTAGAGCGCCGCGTCGAGCTGCGCGGTGCGCGGGATGCCCAGGAAGGGCGCGTGGCCGGCCACCGCCTGGATCAGCTCGGGCGGGTAGTCATGCTCTCGGAGATAGCGCAGCGCGGTGCGCGGGTGGCCGTTCACGGGGTCGTCCATGTCCGGGTAGCGCTCGAAGTCGAGATCGTGCAGCAGCGCGGTAACACCCCACAACGCCGCGTCTCCGCCGAAGCGCCGCGCATAGGCCAGCACTCCGGCCTCCACCGCCAGCGCGTGTTTGCGCAGGCTCTCGCTCGCGGTCCATTCACACAGCAGGTTCCAGGCTTCGTCTCGGGTCGGTAGTGGCATGTTAGCTCCTTGTCAGGGGTCAGGGGTCAGGGGTCAGGGGTCAGGGATCAGGGGGCAGGGGCAGGAGGCAAACGCCCCGCCTGGATTGGGTCGCCGGGATGGGGGCCATACTCGACGGCTCGTTCCCGGAGCACGCGCAGTGACACGGCTTCGGGCTCGGCCTCCGTCCAGTCGATTTTGTCGTAGACGTCGGCCAGGGGCAACGCGCAGTCGATGGCGGGGATCGGCACGGTCGCGTCCAGCCCTCGATAGGTGCTCAACAGCCACCTGTCGGCCGACTGACGGGTGTAGTGGTCGATCTTGGGCTCGTCCTGGGCCACCAGCAGGTAGTCGGAGAGGGATTCCAGACTGCGGTAGAACTCGAACTTGGCGCCGCGATCGTAGACCGCGGTGGATGACGAGAGCGCCTCGATCAATACGAGGGGATTGAGGAGCGTATCGCGATGGCGATCCTCGAAGCGTGCTTCGCCGCAGACCACGATGACGTCAGGATAGGTGTAGAGGCCAGCGGCACTGACCTTGACTCGCATGTCGTGTGAATAGACCTTGCACGGCCGGCCTTTGACCTGTGTGGCAAGAGCGGATACCACGTTGGTGATGATCAGGACGTGGCTTTCACTTGCTCCGGCCAGCGCGTAGATCTGGCCGTTCCAGTATTCGCTCTTGGTTTCGGCCCGCCGTTCGAGCGCCAGATATTCTTCGGGAGTGAAGTGGAATTTGGGTTGTGGTTGCATGGCCCGCAGCGCCTCCTCTCAGGAGAGATTGTATGCCAGGAAGGGCCTCTCGGCAAATCTCAGATTGCGGGTGAGCCTGGGAGCGGCGCCGACGTTTTCTGATTGACAACCCTGTCCTGCAAGGGCTATAATCGTCTCACGGCATCTGAGATGCCGTGCTGCCCCCAATGTTCCACCGGAGATACCGGACAAATCACAGCGTGAGACCAACCATGCGATCCGATGCCACGACTGTAGCAGGATACCTGGCGGCCCTCCCCGATGACCGGAGGGCCGCTATCGCGGCGGTACGCCAGGTCATCCTGCAGAACCTCCCGGCCGGGTACGAGGAGGTGATGAACTGGGGCATGATCACGTACCAGGCGCCGCTTGCGACCTATGCGGACACCTACAACGGCAAGCCGCTTATGTACGCCGCGCTGGCCTCCCAGAAGAACCACCTGGCGGTCTACCTGACCGGCATCTACATGACCGACGAGGCGCGCGCCGCGTTCGAGGACGCATACCGGGCCACCGGAAAACGGCTGGACGTCGGCAAGTCGTGTGTGCGATTCAGAAAGCTGGAGGATCTGCCCATCTCCCTGATCGGCGACGTCATCGCGTCGCTGAGCGTCGCGGCGTTCGTGGATCAGGTCAAGGACATCGCCGCATTGCGGCGAAAGCGTCGCGGCTGAGTTCTTGATGCGGCAGTCGGGAGAGGCTTCGGGACCATTACCAGCATTGGCGTTCACGCGCCCCTTGAAGCCAGAAGACAGATCCATGCGCACCCTACTCTCACTCCTGCTCCTCCCCGTCCTCCTCCTGGGTTGCGCGGTGGCAACCCTGTGGATCCCGCTGCCGCGCCCTTTTCCCGCGGCCGCCAGCCATGCGCGGCAACTCGTCGCGGCAGTATTGACGGGGCTCGTCGGGATCACCTACCTGATCGGTTTGACGCGCCTGCTGATATCGAGGACGCGGCGAGGGGGCCGATTTCTGGACGCCGTCTTGGGCCCCTTAGGATTCACCACGGCGCGCTACCTGGCGCTGGGGCGGCAGTATCACGGGCTCATCCGGGGACGGCAGGTCACCATCGACTACATGCCAGGGTACAGACTCAAGCTGGCGTTGCTCAACATCTACGTGAGTGCGCCGCTGGGGTTCAGGGCAGCCATCGGCCGGCGCAGGCCCTTGCTGGATTGCCGAGACTGTCCGGCGATAGACCTGGCCGAGCCGGGCCTGAGTCAGATTCAAGCCTTCACACACGATGCGGCGCGGGTGCGCGGTCTGTTCGCGGTATCGGCGAGTCGAGAAGCCATACGGTGCTTGCTGAGTGATCCCCAAACGCTCGGGCCCAGAGCGCTCTATCTGCAACCCGACCGGGTCTGGCTGGCTGCGCATCTTCGCCAGGCGACGGAGGAGCAGCTTCGAGGGTGTCTCGCCGATCTCGTGGCGTTGGCCGAAGCGGCTGAGGATGCCGGGAGTGAGAAACTGTGAACCATGAGTGAGATCGATGCTTTCATCCACGACGTCACCCGTTGGGCAGCAACGCAGCCGGACATACGCGCAGTCGCACTGGTCGGCTCTCATGCACGGGGCGCCGCGACCGAAACCTCCGACATCGACCTGGTGCTGCTGGCCGACAGCCCGGAGCAATACCTGACGCATACCGGGTGGGTGGCACGGTTCGGGGCGGTCGTGAAGCAAGAAACGGAGGATTATGGCAAGGTCACCTCGCTTCGGGTCTGGTATGCCAACGGCCGCGAGGTGGAGTACGGCCTGACCACGCCGGACTGGGCGCTGCCGCCCCTGGACGAAGGCACCCGCCGCGTGATCAGGGACGGGATGCAGGTCCTCTTCGAACGAGAGGCCTTGCTGAGCCGTTGCCTCGGCGGCTGATCCGCGATCCCATCACTCACTATCCAGGACCGCCCGCTGCGCCCGCAGCAGATCGCCGATCCCGCCGGCCGCCAAATCGAGCAGCCGGTTCAGGGTCGCCCGGTCGAACGGCTGCCCTTCGGCCGTGCCCTGCAGCTCCACGAACCGCCCGTCCGCGTTCATCACCGCGTTCAGGTCCACCTCGGTCCGTACATCCTCTTCGTAACACAGGTCCAACAGCGCCTGGCCGGCCACCACGCCCACGCTGACCGCGGCCACGGGCGCCAGCATGATCTCCGGCCGCACGTCCCCGGCCGCGATCAGCTTGCGCAGCGCCAACGCCAGCGCCACGTAGCCGCCGGTGACCGACGCGGTGCGGGTGCTGCCGTCGGCCTGGAGCACGTCACAATCGACGACGATCTGGCGCCTGCCCAGCAGGTTCAGGTCCACGGCCGCGCGCAGGCTGCGCGCGATCAGCCGGCGGATCTCCTGGGTGCGGGCCTGGGGCGTGGTCTCGCGCGGGGAGCGGGTGTGCGTGCTGCGCGGCAACATACCGTACTCGGCCGTCACCCAGCCGTGCTCCGCCCCTTCCCGTAGCAGCCAGGCCGGCAACCGATCTTCCACCGTGGCGTTGCACAGCACGGCTGTCCGGCCCTGGGTGATCAGGACCGAGCCTTCCGCGTAGGCCGTGTACCCCAGCTCTAGTTTGACCGGACGCAGCGCGTCCGTCCGCCGACCATCGATGCGCATGGCTTTCTCCTCCTCCGTGACTCCGTCCATCCATGTCGAAATCGTATCCTCTCAGTTTTTCGGGGTATGGCTGTGGCCGGTCTGTGACCGAGCCACCGTGGCTCGGTCACAGACCGGCCACAGCCCCAGGATGAGTGAGAGGATACTCAGAATCCGTGCACAGTCTAGCACAGAGTAACGGAAAGCGAAACTCACTGATCGGGGAGGCATCCCAATTCAAAGGAGATTCTTCGCTCTCTTGCGTCGCTGAGCCGGATTCGGGACAGGGTCGCTCAGAATGACAACACAGGAAGTTATTCTTTAGCGAGCCCTCAGTTGCACACATCCGCCGCGTGTATTACAATGGTGAGCCAATGCAATCACAAATATCCCAATACCCAATACCCAATATCCAACACCCCATGCACAAACGCATCGTCATCAAACTCGGCACCAGCGTGCTGACCGGTGGCACGCAGCATCTGGACCGCGCACACATGGTCGAGCTGGTGCGTCAATGCGCCGGTCTCCACCGCCGGGGCTGCGACGTGATCGTCGTCACCTCCGGCGCCATCGCGGCCGGCCGCGAGCGGTTGGGCCATCCCGAGCTCTCGGCCACTGTCACCGGCAAGCAGGTGCTGGCCGCAGTCGGTCAGAGCCGCCTGATGCTGGTCTGGGAGAATCTGTTCGAGATCTACGACATTCTCGTCGGGCAGATGCTGCTGACCCGGGCCGACGTGAAAAACCGCCAGCGCTTTCTGAATGCGCGCGACATGCTGCACGCATTGCTGGAGTACCGTATCGTCCCGATCATCAACGAGAACGACGCGGTGGCCACCGCCGAGATCAAGGTCGGGGACAACGACAACCTGTCGGCCCTGGCAGTGCTGCTGGCCGAGGCCGACCTGCTGCTCCTGCTGACCGACCAGCCGGGGCTGTTCACCGCCGACCCGCGCACCGACCCGGACGCCCAGCTCATCCCCGAGGTGCGCACCATCGACGAGACGCTGCGCCGGCTGGCGGGCGGCAGCGGCAGCGGGCTGGGGGTGGGTGGCATGTCCACCAAGCTCCAGGCCGCGGATGTGGCCCGCCGCGCTGGCGCGGACGTGGTGATCGCGGCCGGCCGCGCGGCTGATGTCATCACCCGCATCGTGAACGGGGAGACGGTGGGCACGCGCTTCCCCGCGTTGGAGACGCCGTTGGAGAGTCGCAAACGCTGGATCTTCGGCGGCACGACGACGGATGGCCGCCTGGTGGTCGATGCGGGCGCGGCGCGGGCGCTGATCAGAAACGGCAAGAGCCTGCTACCGGTCGGCATCCGTGGCGTGGAAGGGGACTTCGAACGTGGCGACACGGTGCTGATCGTCGGCGTCAAAGGGGATCAACTGGCGCGGGGCATCGCCCGCTACAGCAGCCAGGAGCTGGCCCAGATCATGGGCTGCCACTCCGACCAGATCGCCGAACGGCTGGGCTACGTCTACGGGCCGGTGGCAGTGCACAGAAACGACATGATTCTGCTTTGAGAGACGGACGTTTCCGCGATATGCGAGGGAGATTTACCAAATGACAGATCTGGTTCAGATGGGCCAGGCGGCCAGGACCGCCAGCCGCCGGCTCGCGACCCTGACCACCGGGCAGAAGAACGCCGCGCTGCGGGCGATCGCCGATGAACTGGAGGCGCAAGCCGGCACGGTGCTGGCCCAAAACGCGCTGGACATCGCGGACGGCCGGGCGAAGGGGCTGAGCGACGCGCTCCTCGACCGCCTGCTGCTGACCGAGAAGCGGCTCGCCGCGCTGGCGGCCGATGCGCGACAGGTCGCGGAGCTGCCCGATCCGATCGGCGCGGAGTTCGGAGGGCGCGTCCTGCCCAACGGCCTGCGGCTGAGCAAACGCCGCATCCCGATCGGCGTGATCGGCGTCATCTACGAGGCGCGGCCCAACGTCACCATCGACATCGCCACCCTCTGCCTGAAGACCGGCAACGCGACCATCTTGCGCGGCGGCAGCGAGACGTTGCGCAGCAACCTGGCCCTGGTCCAGGTCATCCAGGCCGCGCTCGACCGCGCCGGGCTCCCCCCGGCGGCCGTTCAGGTCATCGCCGACCCCGACCGGGCGCTGGTGGCCGGCCTGCTGCGGCTGGATAAGTACGTGGACATGATCGTGCCGCGCGGGGGCGCAGGGCTGCATCGCCTGTGCCGGGAGCAGAGCACCATCCCCGTCATCACCGGCGGGATCGGCATCTGCCACATCTTTGTCGATGAGAGCGCGGACCTGGCCCGGGCGGTCGATATCGTGGAGAACGCCAAGGTGCAGCGGCCGAGCGTCTGCAACGCGCTGGACACGGTGCTGGTCCATCGCGCGGTGGCCCCCGCTTTTCTGCCCCTGATGGCCGCCCGGCTCGCGCAGAGCGGCGTAGAGCTGCGGGCGACCGGAGACGCGCTGGCGATCCTGCGGGCCGACGCGGGCGACGCGAAAGTCATCGCGGCCGGGCCGGATGACTTCGACCAGGAGTGGCTGGCCCTCATCCTGGGCGTAAAGATCGTCGGCGGGCTGGACGAGGCCATCGACCACATCCAACAGCACAGCACGGAACACTCCGACAGCATCCTGACCAACGACCTGGCCCACGCCAACCGCTTCGTGAACGAGATCAACTCCGCGGCAGTCTACGTCAACGCCAGCACCCGGTTCACCGACGGCGGGCAGTTCGGCCTGGGCGCGGAGGTGGCCGTGAGCACACAGAAGCTGCACGCCCGCGGCCCGCTGGGGCTGGAGGAACTAACGACCTACAAGTGGGTTGGGATCGGGGATGGACAGATCCGCGAGTAGGCCAGGGAACTCCCAAGGAGACCCACAATGACCCGCAAACTGATCGCTTTCAACGACCTCATCGTGAGAACTCACGACCTGTGGCACAACCAGGCATTGCTCCTCACCGCGGGCGATTTCGCGGCCGGTCACTTCAACACCATGACCGTTGGCTGGGGCAGCTTCGGCGCCATATGGGGCAAACCGTTCGCCCAGGTGGTCGTCCGCCCGACCCGCTACACGTACGGCTTCATGGAGCAACACCCGACCTTCACCCTCTGCGCCTTCCCCGAGTCCTATGATGATGCGGTGCAACTTCTGGGCACAAAGTCCGGTCGCGACGGCGACAAGATCGCCGAGGCGGGCCTGACCCCGGTCGCGGCCTCGGTCGTCGCGGCGCCCGCGTTCGCCGAAGCCGAGCTGGTCATCGAATGCCGGAAGATCTACTGGCAGGATCTGGACCCGGCGCACTTTCTCGACCCTCAGATCCAGTCCCACTACCCGAAACGGGACTATCACCGGGTCTACTTCGGCGAGATCGTTGCGAT
>PHCA01000068.1 GCA_002842085.1 Chloroflexi bacterium HGW-Chloroflexi-1 | reverse complement strand
GCCAGCCATGCCCCTGGGTGAATGCTTGGCACACGTTGTATTTGAGAGAAGGTGCGCTTGTAGTAAGCCCCAATGAGCCGGGACAACGCGAGAGCTAATCCTAGACCTAATATATGAGATATGGGACGCCCCATTTCAAACCAGGGCCACCAGCCAACGACTCCGGCTGCCGACACCAGGAACCACAACCCGACCGGCACTATCTCCAGACCCCGTATGTCATACCAGCATGCCTCCGGCGAGCGCGGATTCTTTGAGTTCTGTGTCATGGTCTTCTCCATTTTTCACCTTCGTGTCTGAACGCTTACTTCTAGAGAAGGGTTAATCGTAGCAATAGACGACCTTGCCGAGTCTATCTTTAGCATTGTACATCCGATCCAAGAAATCGCCCACCTGGTTGCCAGTGAACACAGAGTCAATGACCACACTTAAGGCCCCCGAGGCATAGTCATTGAGAGCGTCACGCAAGTCGTCCGTCAGGCCAATGCAGTTGCCGATGATTTGGACGTAGAACAGCAGGCCCAGCAAAATCTCAGGCGCAATCGGGCCGCCACGACGGCAACGCATTCGGCGCCGTGCAGCGACGACGGATCCATGGCTCCCTCAGAGATCCTCGCGGCGAGCAAACAACCATCCGACGAGCGGCGGCAGCACCGCACAAGCGATGATCACGTAGAGAGCGCTGGCCCAAGGGAACGGGTCGGCGGGCATCCAGGCGAAGGAGATCAACTCGAAGACGTGACGGCCGGGCAGTACCTCGGCAACCACCTGCAACGCGCGGGGGTATCCGGATATCGGGTAGGTGGCACCCGAGAGGAAGAGCATGGGAAAGAACAGCGCCGATGCGATGCCCTGGGCGGAGCGCGGAGACGGGCTGACCGCCGCAACGCAGGCTCCGAGTCCCAGGAACGTAACGGTCGACGCTAGCAGGAGCACCAGAAGAAGCAAGGGCCGGCTTGCGAAGGCGACCCGCCATCCGATAGCCAATGCGGCGACCGAGAGTACCAGCCCGGCGATCGTGAGAGACAGCAGGACGGCGCCGTATGCCGTCAGCGCAGAAGCTAGCCCGCCCGGTCGCAAGCGAAACGTGGACAGCATGCGGGAATCGGCCATCGAAGCCAGCCCGACTGCCATTCCGAAGAGACCGATGATTATCACGTACATCGTTGCGGCGCTTACCGGGAGTACATCCACGACTCGCAGTTTCATCAGTGTGCCGTCCGCAGCGTAAACAGGCTGATTCCCGTAGGCGAACGCCTGCACGATGATGATGAAGAACGGAACGGCAAGGTTGAAGATGGCCGCTGCCGGTTCGCGCAAGAAGCCCATGAACTGGTTGCGTGTGAGCAGATACCAGGCTCGAACAGACATCCCTACTCCTCACTCCCCCGTGGGGTGACCCGTGCCGCTAACGCAAGGTAGGCGTCTTCGAGCGTTGCTGTCCTCACCGTGGGGGTCGCCGCTCCCGGGAGTCGTTCACACTCCGCCGCCCACCCTCTGGCCTCTCCTTCTGTGGCGAATCCGATGGTCGTCTCAGCGTCGCTGCTATGGAGGGGTACCCCGGTCGACTTGATGGCCGGGTGGTCTGTGGAGCGCACCACGACCACGAAGGGGATCCCTGCGGCGGCGATGAACTCCTGCGGAGTGCCTGAAGCGACAATCACGCCCTCGCGCATGACGATGACACGGTCGGCTTGGTGCTCCGCCTCGAGCAGGTCGTGGCTCGTCATGAGCACTCCCGCGCCGGTAGTCGCGACCAGCGACTGGAGTACCGCCCACATCTTGAGCCTGGATTCCAGGTCGATACCCGACGTCGGCTCATCCAGCACAGCCAGGCGGGGTGAGTTGACCAGCGCGGTCGCCACGAGAGCACGGCGCTGCAGTCCTCCGCTGAGCGCGCCACACTGCCGGCCGAGGACGTCCGTGAGCCCCAGATCACGCGCGACGCGCGCACCGGCCCCCGGGGCGCCGTAGACCGCTTCCAGGTACTGCAGTTGCTCCGACAGCCGGACCCGGGCGTGTAGAGAAGCGCCCTGCAACATGATTCCGATGTCAGACATGATGGCCCGCCGGTCTCCGACGGCGTCATGACCAAGCAGCCGACTATGCCCATGCTCGGTCCGGCGAAAACCCAGTGCCATCTCGACACTCGTTGTCTTTCCACACCCATTCGGGCCCACAAGGACGACGATCTCTCCCGGGTCGACCGTGGCGGTGAAATCGTAGACGACCGTGCGCCCGTCATAGCTGCGCCGGAGTCCCTCGGCTTGAAGCACAGGCCCCCGAGCTCGTGTCGCCACTTCCTCTGTGGTGCTGTTCGGATCAGTACCACCCCTCATCGCCACTTCCTCTGTGGTGCTGTTCGGATCAGTACCACCCCTCATCGACACTTCCTCTGTGGTGCTGTTCGAATTAGTACGACCCCTCATCGACACTTCCTCTGTGGTGCTGTTCGAATTAGTACGACCCCTCATCGACACTTCCTCTGTGGTACTGTTCGGATCAGTACGACCCCTCATCGACACTCCGTCCGCTGTGATCGGGCGTTTGGCTTGGATGTCTGGACCCGACTACGGATACGGGAGGGGTTGAGCGGTGGAGCCGATCCTGATCTCGGGTCGAATCTCCGCGAGCCTCGTGTGTCCGAGCATCGGTCGGGACTGCATGAAGGGGTTGCTGAGTTGCGGAACGAAGACCTTCATGATCGCCAACGTGTTCCAGTCCGGGTGGGAGTAGTCAAGCACGATCGGGTCGATGCCCGAGGCGGACAGCTCAGAAAGCAGCACCTCGAGCCGCTCCTCCACCGAGGTATCCTTGCCTAGTCCGCAGCCAGCCTCGACGACGTCCTCGTAATCGATCACGGGCCCGTCCAGATACGGATCAAGGAGACCGATGTTCTCGTCCAGCCCGTAGTACCCGATCGCCTGGAAAAAGAGCGTCATCTCGGCAAGTGGTCGCCCCGCCGTCCAGTCGAACATTTTCTCGACCGTGCGTCCCACGACGGATCCAGGCGCCACGACCGATGCGCTGAGAGTGCTCCTGGTCTGTCCGAACTCGACCGCGGCCTTCGCCAGCGCACTATCCGGCACAAGGTCGCAGCCTCCTCCCGCGCAGTACTGACGGCGTCGGAGCCAACGCTGCGTACCGATGAAGCTGAACGTCGGAGCGGAACACACGTCGCTGCAATGCAGCAGCAAGTAGGCCTCGGAGTGATCGAGCTCAAAACGATCGACGAAGCCTCCAAGCTGCTCACGGATGCGCGCACCGAGACGTACGCGGGCGGGCACTGCTGCCGTGTACCACGAGACATTCACGGCGTCGCGTTCGATGACTTCGGTCAGACCGTGGTAGAGCGCCGCTCGAGGGCTGATGTGGCAACTCAGACCGCCTGAGACCGGGTATCCGACGACGTCTTCGCACGCGTCGAAGATGTGCACCATGTCGACGAGCTGTGCTGGAACCCAGACCTCATCGCCGCTAACGACGCGCCGTGCGCGGAGCCACATTACCTTGCTGTCACGGGTGAATGGCTTGTACAAGAAGCGAGGCGAGGCGTACTGTTGCTCGGAGAACAAACCGAGTCCCTCAGGGTCCACAGCCGGACGACCGTCTCGCACCATGTCCTGGTAAGAGCCGACGACTCGCACATCCGGCAGGTATGGAGAGCATCCGACTAACGTCGCGATCCCTCGTTCGACCGCTTCGCCTACGGTCGAGAGGAGTGTGGGGCCCAAGGCGAAGCCCTTCCCGCCACCGAAGAGCGTGTCGTTGACGCCGGGCTCCATTGACGGCTGGCAGTAGGAGTCTCGCATGAGACCGTCCAGGTCGTACAACTCTGAGTAGCCGGAGTAGCTGCCTCCGCCAACGCCCCCGGTTCCGAGGAATGACGACGCTCGCAGCACCGGCCCATAGTCGCCAGAGACGCACCCCAGCAGCTCACGCATCGCCTCGAACTCAGCCAGACCAGCGGAGGGGGATACGGCAGCCTGCTGGTCGGCGATCGCACGGATCTTCATATCGGCTCCTTCAGTGCGTCGTGGACAAGACGGTCGGTGCTTGTCGAAAGATCAGATACCGCGTGGGTCACCCCTGCGACCATGATCGAGACGAGACCCCCGCGGAGCGAATCGATGTTCGAGTCTCGGCGGACTCCTCCGTACAGGAGGATGTCCGCCGCGTAACCCGGTGCGAGCTTTCCCACGTGCAATCCGGGCAGCACGTCGGCTGGGGATGCAGTGGCGGCCCGCAAGGCCGCAGACACGTCAAGCGCCTGCGAGAGCCTGGACAGCTCCGCCCAGAGCGACAGGCCGGGAATGAGCCCGGCGGCTCCAACCCCGGACGATGCCAGACATGTCCCCGCCGCCAAATGTCGAAGAGCACGCTCCTCACGACTGTCGTCGAGGTCGCCCGGATCCCGGTGGCCGTAGTAGCGTCCTAGCACGTCACGAGCGATGCGCCGGCCGAGAATCCCCTTGTTGCGGGCAAAATTGCGGGAGTACGGGAGGAAGGGTGCGGCAAGGGCTGCGTCGGATGCCTGCAGGAGTCCGTCGACCGTCCACCGGGCCGAGGCCTCGAGTTGAGGGACGTATCGAGCCCCTTCGGTCTCAAGGAGGGTGTCGAAGTCAGCGCTTCCTGAGTCCGAGCGGACCTCCGGGATCACGACGATTCCAGGAGTGTCGCAGCGGCGGTAACGGGTCCCGGCCAGCGGGACGCCGGTCCTCCGCACCTCATCGCTTACGATGCGGCCAAGGCCAACGTCGACCCGGCCGACGCTCACGACGGTCGCTCCGAGCGCCCGCTGCGCCCTTATGGTGCCAGACACATCCGCCAGCGTGACTGTCAGGTCGTTGCGGCACGATGGTTCGCTCACCAGTCGACCTCCGGCAAAGGCGATTCGCGGTCCGAGCCCGGCCCGCGCGTTCGTGCTCAGGTGTCGCAATACCTGAATGGAGTTGTTGAGATCTACGACGCTCGTGACACCCCAACGCAGACACATAATGGCGAACGCGGACTCGGCTGCGAAGGGTTCCGTTGGACGGGTGGCATCGGTGTACCCGCTGGCGCTCACACCGAAGTCGACCAACCCGGGCGTGACCAGCGCAATGCTGTCGCCGTCCGCGCGCGCGTCTACCGCGGACTCGACCTCGGCGATCGTGTCGTCTTCGACAACGATCCGCACCGGTCCCAGCCAGCGCTCGCCGTCAAATGCGTCTTCTGAGAGGATACTGATGCGACTCACGTCTCTGCCCCACCGAGGGTCGGATCGGCCGTGGGTCTGCCCGTGACGAGCGGCGAGCGGTTCAGGGCGACCAGGATGCCATTGAGCAGCGCATGCACGAGTGCGGCTACCACCCAGCCCGAGGACATTGCGACCGAACACAAAACAGCGCCGACCAGCGACTTGAGAGCGACCTGTTTCGCTCCGTAGTACCAGTGGGCCAGGCCGAAAGCGGCAGCAACGATGGCAGCGGCGACGGGTTTCGAGGTGCCCCAGACGCCGAGCAGCCCCCCGAGGGCAAGCCCGCGGTAGACAGCCTCCTCCCCCACGCCGAGTAGCGCCAGAAGGATCGGCTCCGAGGCCGGACCGCGGCCCCACATCGGGAGCGCCTCGCTATAGCGGTCGGTGTCTTTGGACTGCAGGCGTCTCCGGCCGACGAGCAGGGCGGCGCCCTCGATGGCGAGCAGCAGGGCCAGCCCGGCGAGTACGGTCACGGCGACTCGGATGACGGTGATCGTGTGAGCCGAAGAAGCCGCGGGCCGTAGTGTGGCCGGGGCGTAGTGTGCGCCCAGCACCAACACGAGAACGAGCGTGACCAGCCACCACGTGAATCCCGACCGGTGGAACGCCGCCATGCCGCCATGCCGTCGGCGTGCCATCGGGTAGCCGATGAAGCCCATCAGCGCTACTTGCACCAGGGGTGCAAGCAGCGCTATCAAAGTGATCCACCTGTTCATACGCCACTCCTTGTGCCGACAGCAAGCGTGACAATCGGTACCCTCTGGGTGTCGTCCAGTCTGAGGAGTCTACTCATCTTGCGTTGCGAGAGACCCCCGATGATGCAGGTGCGCAACTCGAGAGCGGTCGCTACCAGTTCGGCGTGACCGACGGCTATGCCAGCGTCCATCATGAGAAGCTTGAACGCCATGGGCCCGTACTTGTGCACGACTCTGTCGGTATTGGCCACGAATACGATGAAGGCAGCCGCGCGACCCAGCCACTCCTGGCCAGGGTTGAGTTCGGCGACCTTCCAGGCCATGTAGCCCTTTGCGGTCAGCCGGAGGCCACTGCGGTAGTCGTAGTAGTATGCTCCGGGTTCCAGGCCCTCGACACTGGCCGCTACCACATAGGCGTCGATCGACGCCAGCCCACCAGCCGATGGGATGTACCGCAGCGGCGCGGACCGGTAGTCGTACGCGATGCACTCGCCGCGTTTCCCCGCGGTCCAATGCAGCAGCGCCATCAGTCTCTTGAGATCGAGCTTCTCCGTACCGAAGTCGCGGCGAGAGGCGCGTGCCGAGACGACATCGAAGAACCCGTGCGTGCTGGTGGCCGGCGGCGCCGGCTGTGCAACCGGGTGGGTGAGTTCGCTCGGGCCGAGGATGTCACGCGCATACTCGGGAGGCTCCTCGAAGACCGTGTTCGGTATGCCCCCGAGGTGGCCAATCATCCCGACGAGCGCTTCCACAACGTTCCCGTCTGGGATGTCGTGATCCTTGGCAAGTCGGACGATGTCGTCGGCCAGTCTGGTCTTGTCGTCATTGAGGTCGAGATCGAACTCGACCATCGGCATCTCGCTCATGAGTCACCTCGCGGAACCTCGGCGACCTGGGCGCCGATGACCAATGGGATACGCTCCACCCCGTCGATGCCGAGGACTCGACAGGCAGCGTCGTCGTAGAACTCGGTATCCCACAGCCACCGCAGGCTACTTTCTGCGGGGCCGGAATCGAGAAGGCTCAGTGCGCTGAAGGCCATGCCGCCCGCCATGATGCCCCACCTGTAGCCGCGCAACCCGCCCAGCGCGGCGCTGCGCGCTGGTACGGACACGGCGAATACGAGAGGCCCGGCGGGCTCCAGGTCATCGGGGAGGAACGGCAGCAGGCGGCGGCTGAGCGCGCTTCCCAGCTCCGGTTCAGTGAGCACCTTGTATCTGACTCCCTTGCCGTTTGAGAGCAGATACAGGGTCCGCCCATGGAGGACATACAGCTCAATGCAGAGTCGCCAGTCCTCATAGGCCTGAGGTAGTCCGGTGAGGTCGAGTCCGCAGATCTGACCCAGTCGCTCAAATGACAACAGATGGCTGTCCGTCTCTGCTCCGACGGCCGTTCCGGAGAGAAGGTCAGAATCCAGCGATTCGTTTGGGTCTCGGTAGGATTCATTGTCTTCGCTCGTGGACACGTGCCGGAGCCAATCCCCGACCTCGACCCGAACTGTGACGGGCACCAACTCCGCCACGTACGAGCGGGATGGAGTCACCTGACAGTTGAGGACGAAGGTCTCGCCGAGCTGGGCCACGGGTTCATCCACGCACAGACGATGCTTCCATACCGCGTCGTGGGCACCCCGCTCGAACAGGGAGACTTGCTCCGGCAGCGGTGACGTGTGCGATTCCATGGCGCTCCTATCCGTACAGTAGATTGCGCAGAAGCGGGCGATTCGGCAGACAGACAGGACACCGGGGCAGACGCATCACCCGATGCCGTGAGGTCTCCCCGGTCGTAGCTCGGCCTCGCAAGACACTGCCCGCGAGCGACGAGTGTCCCAGCAGGGCTAGCTCGACGGCGTGCGGCAGCGCCGTGGCGACGAACGTCCGCTGGGCAACCGGGGGAACGGTTCCCCGCCGGCCTGGAGCAGATGTGAGGACCATGTACTCCGAGTAGCTGAACGCTGTGCGGGCCCGCTGGCGCTCCACTTCCCAGTAGCATGCAGTGGAGCCAGGTACGACGTAGGGACCTACGGCGAATTCGACTCCGGCCAGTTGGGTGTAGAGTACCGATGCGCCGACGACGACCGCGCGTTCGTTCAGTGCGTGCAGTTCAGACAAGCCCATACCCTCCGAGACCACGATCAGACCCCGCTCCGGCACGGGCTGACTCGACACATCATCCTCCGGCTGAGCGGTTTCGGAAGGAGGCTGCTCGATGACGACGTAGGGAGCAAGGTCGTCCAACTCGGTGATCAGCGTGGTGGCGACGTCGAGGCCCAGGTCCGCGAGAGCCGTTGCGAGCGCCTTCGCAGCGTCGGACCCGGCTACGGTGAGGGGCATCGTGGCCTTCGGATCGGCAAGCTCACCGAACCTGACGAAGGCGTTCCAGTCGGCGTAGCGGTCCCGCGGTGCATCAGCGGCAAGG
>PHCA01000399.1 GCA_002842085.1 Chloroflexi bacterium HGW-Chloroflexi-1 | reverse complement strand
CGCATAGAGCGCGACGAGTGCATTGCGGCGACGGTCCAACTTGTAAGCGCTGACCTCCTGGTACACGCGCGCGTAGGGCTGCGGCTGCCCCGCCAGCACATATGCCTCTACCGGCCAATGAGGACAGCCTGCCATCTGCCACATCCGGCGCGCCTGCAGAAATTCCTGGGTGGCCAGCAAGTAGTGTTCCTGCGCTAGGACATAACTGCCTAGTTGTGTATGGCAGATCGCCACCATGACCTGGTCGTAAGGGTACAATGGCTCCTCTATGCGATGGAGTGCCGCAAGGTATCTCTGTTGCTTCTTATCCGACATTTGGTCTTCTCCACAGTCGTCGCGCAACTACGCGAACCGAGCAACGGCCTCAGAAGATGACTTATAGTTGCACATCTCCGTTTCGGCGATCATGGCATCTAGTCCCACTGCTGTTGACCTGGCATCATGTCAAGGGCCTCCCGAGGAATGATGACGAACGGCACAGGTGGCAACAAGGGTGCCGATGCAATCCCTGTCGCCAGGGCTGCCCCCGCTGCCTGAATACCGCTCCAGGCTGCTGAAGCGGTCTGGGAAATCTGCCCCCAAAAGCCTTGCGTGGGTGAAGCCGCACTCTTGAGTGCCTGAACTCCTGTTCCCTGCCCCGCCAGGTAGACGCCGTTGAACTCGTTCTGTGCATTGGCTGACACGCCTGGCGCAGACGTGAACAGCGCATTTTGAATTGACTTCCCTTCCTTGACAGCATTCAGTATTGTCCGACTCATCAGCCGTAACTGAAGGTCATCAGCGTCTTTCAACCTACCGGCTTGCCTTACCGTTCGGTCGATGCCGCCGCCAAAGTCCTGAAAGGCCTGGCTCCACCTCAACGTCCCCAGGTCGACATTCCGAGCGACATTCTTCAACTCAACCACCAGCAATTGACCATCCTTGGCCTTGAACACCAGGTCGGCCCCATTCCAGCTCATGTTGATTGTGCTCGGATCGCCCACAATGACCCAGCCTAGCTTGCCGAAGAAGTCGAGTGCCTGCTGCACGAACGGCGCTACTGGCCCCTGTGACTGCGCATCGGCAGGTACATGTCCTGTGGGATCCACGAATCTGAGAGGATTGTTCGCCGCGTAG
>PHCA01000398.1 GCA_002842085.1 Chloroflexi bacterium HGW-Chloroflexi-1 | reverse complement strand
GAAAATTTACTCAAATTCGGCCAAAGCGATGCCCGCTATGGCCGGATCACGTTTGACCTGAATTACCGTTATGAACATGCCGACACCGAAAACACCGCGCCGAAACCTGCCAACGCCAATACTTTCCGCTTGCGCCTGGGTTATCTGACGCCGGATTTTCACGGCGTCCAGGGTTTTGCCGAATATGAAGACGTTTATGCCGCCCAAACCGACTTCAACGGCATCACCGCCGGCGACCCGTCCCGTCAGGTGGTGGCCGACCCTGCCGACCGGCACGAGCTGAACCAGCTCTGGCTCAGCTTCAAATTCATTCCCGATACGCTGATCAAAGGCGGGCGGCAGCGCATCAAGCTGGACGATGACCGTTTTATCGGCAACGTCGGCTGGCGTCAGATGGAGCAGACTTTCGATTCCGTCATGGTCACCAATACGTCGCTGGACAACCTGACGCTGAAAGCCGGTTATATCGGCCGAGTGCGGACCATTACCTCCCTGATCGACAATATCGAAGCGCCGTTCGCCAATATCAATTATAACTTCGGCAATCTCGGCAATGTCACCGGCTACGGCTATTGGCTGCATTTTACCGAGGATGCCGCCAATGTCGGCAAATCCAGCCAGAGTTACGGCCTGCGTTGGCTCGGTTCGCCCAAAATCAACGACGCCCTGACGCTGCATTACACCGCCGAGTACAGTTTTCAAGCCGATTATCAGAACAATCCGGCCGACTTTTCCCTCGACCGCTACAACATCATGGGCGGCCTCACGGTCTTCGGCGTCACCGTCAAAGGCGCGCTGGAGCAGCTCGACGGTAACGGCCGCAGCGCTTTTCAAACGCCGCTGGGCACCAACCACGCATTTCAGGGCTGGGCCGACCGCTTTCTGGTAACGCCGAAAGACGGCATCCGCGATGTCAATGTCAGCCTCGCCACCACGCTGTTGGCTTCGAACTGGGTGTTCGTCTATCACAATTTCAAGGACGATACCGGTTCTGTCGATTACGGCAATGAGTACGATGTTCTGGTTACCCGCGCCCTTGGCAAACATTATTCGGTGCTGGCCAAATACGCTTTTTATGACGGCGACAGCACAGCGCCGGGGGCACTGAAAAACGACA
>PHCA01000397.1 GCA_002842085.1 Chloroflexi bacterium HGW-Chloroflexi-1 | reverse complement strand
GTGATGGCGCCGACCGTGTAGGGGCGTGGGTCGATGATTTCGGCCGCGCCGAAACGCCGGGCCGCCACGATGCCCGCGCCGTATTTCATGCCACCGTGGGTCAGCGTCGGCCCATCCTCGATGACCAGCACCCGCTTGCCGCGGATGGCGCCCGGGTCGGGCAAGAAGATCGGGGAGGCAGCCTCCACGATGATGGCGCCGGGGTTGACAGCCGCGGCGCTGTCTCGCACCGCGCTGATGGCGGCCAGATCGGCGGTGTCGATTTTGTTCAGGAGGATCACATCGGCCATGCGGAAGTTGACCGCGCCGGGGTAGTAGGTCAGCTCGTGGCCGGGGCGGTGCGGGTCGGCGACCACGATGTGGAGGTCGGGTTTGTAGAACGGCAGGTCATTGTTGCCGCCGTCCCACAAGATGATATCGGCCTCCGGTTCGGCCTGGCGCAGGATCGCTTCGTAGTCCACACCAGCGTAAACCACGATGCCGCGGTCGATGTGCGGCTCGTACTCTTCGCGTTCCTCGATAGTGCAATCGTGTCGATCCAGATCTGCGTAGGTGGCAAACCGCTGCACCTTCTGCCTGACCAGGTCCCCGTAGGGCATGGGATGGCGGATGGCGACGACCTTGTGACCCATCGCTTGCAGTTGGCTGACGACGTAGCGGGTGGTCTGCGACTTGCCGCAGCCGGTCCGCACCGCGCACACCGCCACCACCGGCTTGCTGGACCTGAGCATCGTCTCCTTGCCACTCATCAACCGGAAATCGGCGCCGGCGGCCAGGGCGATGCTGGCCCTCTCCATCACGTACTGGTGGCTGACGTCGGAGTAGGCGAAGATCACCTGATCCACATCATGGACGTGGATCAAGTCGACCAGCTCGCCCTCCGGATAAATCGGGATGCCTTCGGGATACAGCCTGCCGGCCAGTTGGGCCGGGTAGCACCGCCCCTCGATGTTGGGGATCTGAGTGGCGGTGAACGCCACGACCTCATAATCGGCGTTGTCCCGGAAGACAGTGTTGAAGTTGTGGAAGTCGCGCCCTGCGGCGCCCATGATGAGAACTCGTTGCTTCGTCATTGAAACGACTTGCTCCTTTTGGAATTGGTTAGTATCTTACGAGTT
>PHCA01000396.1 GCA_002842085.1 Chloroflexi bacterium HGW-Chloroflexi-1 | reverse complement strand
CATATTTGCTGTTCCCCTCCGGTGGGCAGCAGGCCGACGTTGTCGCGCACGCGCCAGCGCAAGCGAACTGGTCCGCCGGCGAGTTCACCAGGATCGAGGAGCGCGATACCGGCACTCAGATGGATCTGCCAGCCAGCCAGGCGCTCCGCACGATCAGGGATCGGCAGGTCCAACGCTTCAACCAGGTAGCCCAGGCGCTTGTACACCGCGCCAGAGGCGAAGCGGGCCAGATACCCGTCCAGCTTGAGCCAGTCCACCTCGGCCCAGTGACCGCGTAGCGCCTGCGCCAACTGCAAGATGCCGCCGCACAAGTCAGAGCGGTCGGCCGCGTCCAGGACGGATTTCTCGCGGTCGGTCACCTGGATGAGCTGCCCACCCAGGGCACGTTGTACCAGCCCGAAAAAGCGCTGCGCGCGGAGGGTCACGAACTGGTACCGCACGCCTGCGAGGGTCAGCGTGGGCTGCAGCTTACGGCGCGGGGATTGCACGAAGACTGTGCGCGGTACCTGCTCGGTGAAGTTCCAGAAGCGCAACGCCGACCAGTAAGCGATCGCGCTCGGCTCGACGAGGCGCGTGCCAATTACCAACGCGTCTTCTGTCCAGACCCGGTCGGGACCGGCACTGAAGGGTACCAGCATGTAGAGGCCACGCTCGATGCGCTTGAGCCACCCGCCGCGCTGCAGCCGGCTGAGCGCGCGTTGCGCAGTCGCAGGGTCCGGCCAACGGTCGGCGACGTCTGCGTAGCGAAAGATCGAACGGTTCTCAGCAGCCAGGCGGGTGAGGAATTCAGCTTCCCGCGGCGAAAGACCTGTGATAGTTTGCGCCATAGAGCTTCCACCAAGATGCAGTATCATGTCGCATAATATCACACTGCCGGTGCGCTGTCAACACGGCCGCCGCGGCCCCCAAAAACAGGAAGCCGTCGCCGCCCCGCAGACAACAGCCTCGCCCGTCACCCTGTCACCCTGTCACCGTGTCACCGTGTCACCGTGTCACTCGATACTCCGGCACCAACTCGCTAAGCAACCGGCGCACCGTCTCCACATCATCCCGCTGCGCCGCCGCGATCAGGGCGTCTATCCCCCGTTCCAGGTCGGAAGTTGCACGCACCCCCCCGCTC
>PHCA01000067.1:5000-26176 GCA_002842085.1 Chloroflexi bacterium HGW-Chloroflexi-1 | reverse complement strand
TCATGGCTATACCTCCGAAAGTGATGCCGGTCAATTATATATCGGAGTGACCGTTATAGGCAACACGCACGCCCACTTGCTCTTGGCAGTTGGTAGATTGGTAATTGGTAGATTGGTAGATTGGGAGGCCCAGTATCCCAGTTTACCAATCTACCAGGTTACCAACCACCAATCTACCAGCCTACCACGCCGTCTTCAAGTACCGCGGCAGATCCACCGCCTCGCGCGGCCCCACCTTGATCTGCCAGCCGGGGAGCTCTTCTTCCAGCTCGCCCAGCAGCACCGCCACGTGGCCGGGGATGACCACCTTGCGATGGCCCACCTTCTCGGCGATGCCGGTACCCTTGACCGTCTTGGCGATCTTCTCGGCGTCGAACTTGCCCGCAGCCCAGGCGGTCAGCACGCTCATGCCTTCCGCATCGGCCACCAACAACCAGGCGGGCAGGCCGCTGCTCTCCATCTCGTTCGCCACCGCGAAGTAGGTAATGGAGAAGTTGGTGGTGACCAGCACCGGCGTGTCGGGTCCGGGCTTGTTGATCGGGTAGATGCCCGGTTCCACCTGGATCGGCTTCTGTGGGTCGGTGTAGATGTTGGCTCGCAGCACCAACAAGGGGTAGACCGTGGCCGGGTCGAAGCGGCCGAGCACGACCATACCGGCGTATTTGGCGATTTGCTGCGCGGCCAACAGCCCTTCCATGGCCGGGTCCGCCTCGCCCAGGTAGGGGAAGGTGATGATGGGATAGCCGACCGGGCGGAAGTTTTTCTTCAGCGCCAGCCGGCGCAACTGGGTCAAGGTCGCCAACGAGCCGTTGAAGGCGCGCAAGGCCGGGTCCAGCACCAGATCCTCGACCCCGGCGCCGGTCAGCTTGTCGGTCAATTCGGCCAGCCCGGCGAGGGTGTCGGCCCGGACGGCCAACGGCGCCTTGGCGCTCTTGGCTAGCCTGGCCAGCTCTTCCCAATTGGCGGCGGTGGCGGCGTACAGCAGGGGTGTGACGCCGGCCGTCTTGGCCAGGCCAGCCGCCATCACCGTCGGGTCTTCCGTCAGCAGGACCAACGGCATGGTGCAGACGCCGCGCACGGCCGCGACGGCCGCGGCGAATTTGTCGGCGTCCCCGGAGACTGCGTCCACGGCCAATCCATCTAACGTCAACGCCATGCCGACGTAGTCTACTTTGTAGTCGGCGACCGCCTTGGCCAGCGCCGTGATCTCGGCCGCGGATAGGGTGTCCGGGACGCGGACCAGCAGGCCAACGGGGTGGAAGAAGGTCTTTTCGTGACGGAAGAGGACCGTCTCGTTGCCGACTTCGAGTTTGCGGCCGTCGGCCGCCAGGGTGATCAGGCGGATGGGCGGCGTCGCCGCGGCCGACAGCCTGGCCTTCGACTCTTCGCTAACAGTGGGGCATAGAGATAATTTGGCCTGCTTGGCGGCCAGTTTCATCGCGAAAGCCAGGCAGGTAGGATAACCGCACTCTTTGCAGTTGGTGCGGGGCAGTAGCTTGTAGATTTCCAGACCGGAAAGGGCCATGTTGTTCCTCCCGTGTATGACAAAGGTAGATTGGTAGATTGGTAAGTTGGTAGATTGGCAGGTTGGTAGGTTGGTAGATTGGTAGATTGGGCTACGCTTTCGATCCTCAGTTTACCAATTCCCAATTTACCAATTCCCCAATTTACCAATTCCCAATTTACCAATCTACCAATTTACCCGCTACCAACTCACGCCGCCATTAACTCCGTAATCATCCTCTTGACCCGAGCGACCGTCTCGGGATGGCGCAGCACGATGATATCCGCACCCGATTCGACCAGGGCCGCGGCCGTCAGCGCCTCCCAGTTGACCGCCCGCTGCGCCCAATCGCCCCAGGCTCCGGGCACGCCTTCGCCGGCGCGCGCTTCCTTGGTGCGCCATGCCTCCTCGCCGGGCGTGACGATCATCGGCTGTTGCGTCATGATGTCCCCTTGCAGGGCGGCCAACCGCAACCGCTCCATCACGCTGTATCCGTACTCCATGCCGTAGCCCAACGCGCCGGTAGTGGGATCCATCACGATGCGCTCCAGCGGCAGGCCCATGTCGTGGATCAGGATCGTCAACTGCTTGGCCAGGTTGACGTCCATGGGCGTACGGCTGATGACCAGGTGGTGGTGGGCCAGGGCCGCGGCGACGATAGTGCGATAGTTTTTGTCCTCACAGTAACCCAGGACCAGGCGCTCGCCGACCCCTTCCTCGGCCACGGCGACCAGGAGCTCGTTGTCCAACTCGGCCTGGCCCGGCCCCAGCACGATCAGCGGCAGGCCGGTCGCGCCGAGCACCCCGCGCAGGACCTTACGCGCTTTGGCGGCGGTCATGGAGGCGCCGGTGTTGTCGGTGCTGGTCAGGCGCAACAGGATCAGCTCGGCGCCGGCGGCCTCGGCCGCCTTGGCCCAGGCCGCGGGATCGTCCAGGACATCTCCCCAGGCGCTGGACAGCGGCTCCGGCCACTCTTCGCCGGGGTTGCTGCTGCGCACCTCGATCGCGATCTGCGGCCGGTGCGGGAGCGTTCCTTCGAAGCCGAGGAACGGTAGGGTGTTCGCCCCGCCGACGGCGACGGTGTGCTGCCGCGTGCCGCCCTCGGCTGCGGTGGCGCCCAGTGTGACCTGGCGTACACTGCCGGGCCACTTCTCGACGGGGATTTCGACGTTAACGGGCATGAAAACCTCCTTTGCGTATTGCGTATTGCGTGCTGCGTGAGTTGGTAGTGGGTAAATTGGTAGATTGGTAAATTGGGACAGCAGTGGAGCTCCAATCTACCAGCTTACCAATCTACCAATACCTCTCCACATGAATTTGCCCCGCTTCCTTCTTCGTATGCTCCTTGAACCCTTCTTGCCTCAGCATTTCCACCGCGCTATCGATCATCGCCGGCGCGTCACACAGGAAAACATGGGTGTCGGCTGGCGTCGGATGGAAGCTCCAGGCTTCGTCGATGGCGCCCTGCTGCCACAGGTCTTGCACGTAGCCGGTGGCGCCGGTCCACGACGCCGGCTCGTTGGCCGGGCGACTGATGACGGACGCGTAGGTGAAGTTGGGGCACAGGTGCTGCAATGTCATCAGCTCGGACCGGTGTCCACCGGAATCGGGCCAAGCAATTGCCGGGCAAGAGCAAGGAATTGCTCGGCACGGGTGATCTGTATCTTTGCCTGATCCGATGTTACCGAATGCAGATGGCCGTAGTCGCCCGCGTGTCGCGCCTCTTGTGCTTTTACAAGAAACCGGTGAAACTCGGCTGGCACTTCACCTGTACGGACGAAATGCTGCCCAAAGGCCGCGATCACCCCTGAATGTTTAGAAAACGCCAACCCTTCACCTTCCGGAAACGCCTCAGCAACGTAAAACATCGCGTAGTAGGCCCGTGAAGCGGCGAAGTCCGGATAGGCGGTCTCCCACAGCACTCTTGCGGCCTGTAAGCTACTCTGTGCTTTGCGCAACAGGTCGAGCTGGTCGGGGGGTCATATCACCACTCCCTCCCGCCGGACGTTGCGCAGAAGTGGACCGTTGCGATCGGTGAAGCGGGCATTATCCATGAAAACGCAACTGATAACCGCGCCAAAACGCAGTGAGAGGTCAGCAACCGCCTCGCCAGTTCGTTCAATTTCCTCACCGGGCTGTACTGACCCTCCCAGAACGACCAGGACGTCGATATCGGAGCCTGGCTCCGCGTCGCCGCGAGCCTGTGAGCCGTACAGGATCATCTTCACCAGGCGCGGCCCATAAAGCGCCTCGAGACGTTGACGCAACTCGCTGACAATGGGGTAGATGTGGGCGTTCATGGGCTTGCCTGCTGGTTTCCTGAGATAGCCTGTCCCGCTGTTCCAGGCAGCGTGATCGTTCGTTCTTACCCGATTATACCCCGATTTGCGCCAAAATCATAGGACAACTGCGCGCCATGCGCACACGCGTAAGGGCGAAGCATCCCCACCACGTTCAGCCGCAACGACAGTGTTCGCTCTGATCGGTCGCTCTCCGCAACGGCGAGCTTGCCAGGGAACGCTCCGCCCCTACTTTTTTGGCAACCCATATCGCTGCCGGAACAGGTCCATCGGCGTGGGCCGGGGAGCGGCCGTGCCCTGGCTCTTGATGTACTCCGGCCCTGCCAACGCCTTCACCACATCGCGCAGACTCAGCACGGACGCCGGCCACATGCGACCTGCAGCGCGGTGCAGGAAAAAGAGATGGTCGACACCCAGGTCGGCCATAATCCCCACCGCCGCGGCCAAGGGGAGATCCGAAGCGCACTCCGGCACGTTCTCGTCCATCACGTCCTGCGCCGCGAGCGCCGGCGCATCCTCGGACGTCGCCGCCGCGCGCGCGTACGCCGAGGCCAGGACGTGCTCGTTGATCCACCCGCGTGTATCGGCTTCTTCGTCCAGCACGATCACGACGGTATGTCCGCCGTCGATCATTAGCGCGGCGACGTGCGCGACGGAGTCCGCCAGCTTGCAGGTCGGCACGCCGATGCGCATCACGTCGCGGATGAGAAGTTGGTCGGGCATGGGTTATTTGCTCAAGTGTTCCTGCTCCACTTCTCGCATCAGCAAAGGCAGATTCGGAGCAGCAAAGCCTATACCAGGCGCAGGCACTCGATGATGTTTGATATCGGGTGGGATGTGTTTGTGGTGGGGATCGGTACTGCGCAGTTCAGGCAGGTCAGGATGCGGCCAGGAGTCATACCACCAAAGCTCTTCATTGCCTTTCCACAACTCGTAGCCGTATCGCTCAATCCGTCGCTGCCGAAAGTTTACAACCTCAAGCACGCGCAAATACAAACCCTGGCCGAAATGCACCTCCCCGCGCACGACCGCGGTGACTGGGCCGATGCTGGCAACGACCAGCGTAGATATTCGGATGTGCGGAAATACATCCGGCAAACTGTAGATCAGCGCCTCATAGGCTTCGATGGAGGCAAGCGGATTGGTAGGCATCTCAAGCAGGTACCAGTGCAGTGTTCAGGGCTGCCAAGACCGGCTCAGCTTGTTGTTCCAGCAGGGTGCGATATTCTGTCTCGCGTGCCTGAAGTACCTCATACAGCCCCAACCATTCCATCAGATCCAGGCGTTGCTCAATCTTTCCCGCTTGCACCAATCGGTAGAACTCGCTCGACCGCAGACGGTATTTCCGCTCGAACTCGCGCAGATGTTCCTCAATACCCTGGATGTCGGTAATGAGCAAGATCAGGTCTTTTGGTTGCCCGATACGACGAGACCTGGATGTCTGTATGCTGGTTTGCCCTTTCATAGGTTGCTCCTTACTCGAACTCGCCGCGTTCCTATTCGCTTTCGCGCACGCGTCGCACCCACGCGCTGCTGTCCTGCATATCTTCACGGTCGCGCCACATGCCGATGAACGGCTCGTCGACCAGCTTCGTCCGCTTCGTTTTCCGAGCCATTGGAACAACTGATAGCGTGTTTTTAGAAACGCTACGAAGTCCGAAACCTGTTTCTGCGCTTCCGGCGGCAGCGATCCGATGTGTCGAATCCGATCAGGCAAACTCGACTCTGAGTTGCTTGCCTACAGCCTGGGCCAGGCGCTCCAAAGATTCGAGCGTGACCGCTGTGTTGTCGGGGTCTAACAGGCGATCCACCTGGGAGCGACTGGTTTGGAGCCTTTCCGCGAGTTGCACCTTGCTCGTGTTCGATGCCTTCATCGCATCGCTCAGTTGGAGCGCCAGAAGTCGCTTGTGCGCCCTGGCAGTCACTTCTTCGAGGATGCCTTCGTCCTTCAGGAATTCGTCGAAGTTGCTGCCGGTATATTTGCTCATTGGATCACCCACTTCGCCAGAGATTCTCCGCGCGCCATTCAATCAATCCCCACCAGCATCTTCTCGATTTTTAGCGCATCTTCATCGCTGGCGGCTTCCCAGGCAGCGGTCTCTCGGAGAAGTAGCCGCATGTCATCGCGCGGCACGATCCATTCCTCGACGGGCGCCGAATCCCTCAGCAATGCCGCTTCTGTGACGTTGAGCGCGGGCTTTTCTTCCAAAATGGTAACCAACGCACGCCGAGCAGCAGGTATGCGCACAGGCTGAAGCAAACGCACTGCCCCCTGCTCGTCTATCACCGCTTCGACCGTCTGGATCATGGCGCACCTCCATCTCTGCACTCACTCGTTCCGCTCCTTCTTCACGCGTTGGCTGACCGACGCTTGAGTCTCTGCTCTAACTCAGTGCGCCCAATGGTCTTCTGCCCGCGGCGTTCTGCCATCAGCTTCCAGAACTTGTTACTGGCGCTCAACTGCAACTGCTCCTCATCCATCCCTGCAACGCCGATGATAACCGCGACCGGCTTATCGTTTTGGGTGATGATTACCTTGTCCCGTTGCGCTTCGCTGACGCACATGTCCAACGTCGTCTGCTGTAGACTCATCGTCACCATAGGATTTCCTCCGTCGTCTTGTCCGGCGGCTTGAAACGGATAGCCCGAATCGTCACCGTTAACGTTTTCTCGTCCATATCGTAGAAGACTCGATATTCGCCAATGCGTAACTCCCATGCAGGTTCGATGTAATCCCACGGCGGAACCAACCCCACCAGCATTTTCTTGTTGCGCGTCTCCCGCGCCGGCTCGTAGATCAGTTGCTCGTCAATCTTATCCGGGATACGGGCCTGGTCGTAGGCACGCAGCTCAGCCAAGTCCTCCTCGACGCCTTCTGCATAGTCAATGGCATATCGCTTTCTTGCCATGTGTGTCCTGCTCCTTGCAGCCTGATTATACTCCGGTCGGAAGTGGCCTCGATCAGAATGTCCAGGTCAAAGGTCGCTCTTGGCACGCCGTGCAGAATTGCGGCGATACCCCTGATGGTCACGTACTTGACTCGGAACACGGGAACCGCTCGCACTTCACGTGTCGGCAGACCTGCATGACTCGGCCTCCTCCCTGATCTTGGGCACAACGAGGAAGCTGGAAGCGCGCAATTGGTGATCTGCCTTGTGTGGATTTCCGTCAGACCGGTCGCAGCCAGCGGATGGGAACGAAGGACATGACCTTCTTGAACTCGGGATCGCCGGTGACGATTTGGGCGTCGAGTTCCTGGGCCAGGGCGATGCAGAAGGCATCAGCATAGGAGACCGGATGATTTGCTTTGATCCGCCCTGCAGCCAAGACGCGCTGGCGGCTGACATCGCGAAGAGAGAATGGCAGACGGGCCAGGTCTGCCAGCAAGCCGGTGGCTGCTTCTTCGCCCTGCTCGCGCCGGACCGTGTAGAACACCTCGCCCCAGTTGATGAGGCTCATGTGCAACGCGATCTCATTCCGCCTGGCGCGTGCCAGCATGCCCGCCACCAACGCCTCGCCTTCCTCCTTCTGCAGCAGGGCGAAGATAGCGTAGCTATCGAGAACATACTGGTCAAGCTTCTCGGGCACGGTCTTCTGCTCGTTGCTCCAGAAGGGCCTGGTTGAAGGAGGGGTAGCGCGAGTACTTGCGCTGCAACTTTTCGATCAGAGTGCGGGTTTCGTCTCGCGCCGTCACCGGCTCCGGTTTGGTCGCGGCCTGCTTCGGGATCGTAACGCGGCGGTTCTGAAGCAGCTCAAGAACTGCCTGGCAGGTTTCCTCATCCAAGGGAATGACTTTGCCCTGATGTGTTGTCAGCGCCGCGCCCAATGTAGCCATCTCACACCTCCCAAATTGTGTACCATTCGTGTACCACAGACAGCAACTCCAACGCGCCTGTCATCTGCGTTTTACTCGTTACTGTTTTCTCATTACGTTTTAGAACATCGGCTCCATCATCAACGCCAGATGCCCCGTCGCCTCCAGGTGCGCCAGCCGCGCGATTCTCGTGGTCTCGTGCACTCCGCTATCGGGCGCCTGGCTGTAGCACTTCGCGGTGCAATTCCTCGCGAATGACGCGCCGCAGGCGCTCCTCCAGATCGTCGCGTCCCATCACCTGGCGCAAGGTATCGTTGATCAATGTCTGATAACCGCGCTCGCCCGCTTTGGCTTTGAAGTATTCGACCAGACCAGTGTCCAGCAAAATGGTCACCCGTCGTTTGCGCGGGGCAGGCTTAAGCCCGACGCGGAACGTCGCCCGATCCAGGTCGGCCTGGGTCACTTTAGGATACTCATCTGGATCGTCAGAGATTGGAGAAGAATAGGAGTTGTTCATCTTTGTCCGCCTCACGCATAGAAATGACACGAATCTCGTCTTCAGTCTCGGTGTGAACGATCACCACGACCTTCTCACGCAACAACCCAAACGTCACCCATCTTCGCTCGCCGTAGTCCTCGCGATCATCCTCGAAAGTGAAGGTCGGGCCGGCGAAGACCTGCTCAGCGTGGGCGAAATCCAGGCCACGTCTGGCGAGGGTTGCTTGGCGTTTGGATTCGTGCCAGGTGAATCGCATAGACACCATTATACATACAAATCTTCTCAGTTTTTCGGGGTATGCTGTGGCCGGTCTGTGACCGAGCCACCGTGGCTCGGTCACAGACCGGCCACAGCCCCGGATTATTGAGAAGATACAATGGGAGGCGGACGACAAGCAAAGCGCGCTACGTGCCACGCGACCCTCACGGCTCGCGTGGCACGTAATACGCTGTACGCAATACGTTTAGAACATCGGCTCCATCATCAGCGCCGGATGCCCCGTCCCTTCCAGGTGCGCCAGCAGCCCGTCCACGTCAGTGCAAATCGTCTCGTCGGCGATCTTGCTGATCAGATCGGGGTCGCCTTCGTGCGCGGCCACTTCCGCCAACTCGGCGGCCATGGTCTGCTTGAGGATGCTGCTCATCCAGACGACGCGCTTGAAACCGCCGTCGGCCGAGATGAACTTCGGGCTGGTCAGATAATACTTGCCGATGCCCATCACGCCGGGCGTCTGCAAGCCGCCGCCGGCCATGCCCGCCAGGGTGCTGAAGGTCATGCCGGCCGGGGTCATGCTGGTGTCCTCGCGGCTCACCACCATCACGCCGTTGGCTTCGGGAATCAGCATCACGATGCACTCGAAGCAGCCACAGTTCTTCACGTGGACGCCGTTCGCCAGATAGCTGTTGATGTCGCGCAGGCTCAGGTTGTAGACGTGAGTATATTGGCCCGCGTTCTCCACCGTCTCCACCTGGGTCACGGTGTCCAGGAAGTAGTCGTTGTCCAGGAACGGCGTCAGGACTGCGGCCGTCTCCGGCGCTTCCGCCACGACCTGCCGGACGTTGTCGGCTACCGGACGGGAGCGGCCGGTCTTGTAGTAGAAGAGGGTTGAGGGGCTGAGCACCGTTTCGCTCTCCGGCAGTCCCGCCAGCGCCTTGCCCGCGGCGAACGGTAACACCTCGGCCTGAGTTATGTCAAAACTCCTCCCAGCCCAGTGTTTGAGGGCATAAACGTAATCACCCTCGCGTATTTCATCGGCGCGAGCCCAAGGGCCGTGCCCGTTCCGCTCCCATCGGTCAACCGCCACCTCGTGATTGGGTGTGAGAGTCAACTCCAGGCCGGATTTGGTGCGGATGCGGACGAGCCGCTCGGGCGCGGGGTTCTTGTGGACGCCCAACAGTTTGCTCGGGGCGAGTTGACCGGCCTCGCTGAGCGTGGACAACTGCTCTCCGTTCCGCTTCTCCTGCCATTCGTCTACAAAGTCGCCGATACGTCGCAGACGGCCGTCAACCAGCACCTCCGCGTCCGCGGTCAGACACGCGGTCATCGGGCTGGTCATGATCGAGTACATCGCCACTTCTTGCACCGACCCTTGCGACTTCTGCACTGTGATCTCGTTCAGGCCGGTGTAGATGCCCTTGACCTGGTCGATCATGCGGCCCTTGCGCACGGGCTGGTTCGGCCCGGTCGGGTTGATCGAATAGCTCGCGGCGCAGTCCAGGTAGTTGTACGCGCCACACAGGCCCAGGCGTTGCGGGCTGACCAGGCAGAGGTGGGTCGGGGCAAACGATTGACATAATGTGCAGGTAAAAAAGTCCTCCACCGCCTCGTCAGTCATGTCGGCCAGGCGGCGGTTGCGAAAATCGTAGGCCGCGCGGGCCTTCGCCAGCCATTCGGCGTGCAGGGCCGGGTCGGTGATGATCTTGACCTGCACCTTGTCCACGATCGCGCCGAAGTCAGCGTGGAAGCGGGCGTGCATGATGTCGCCGAAGTGGCGCAGGTTGAAGCCCTTCTCGGCCGCGGCCTTGCTGATGCGAATCCAGGTGATATCGCGCTGACCGATGTGCTGAATGCCGCTGGCGCCGTTGCAGAAGTAGTGGATCTGGCGTTCGAGCACCGGTTCGAAGTCGCTTTGCATCTTGCGGCCGGCCACTTCCACCAGGATGCCCATATCCATCGCCTTGCCTTCGGGCAGCTCGTCGAAGCCGGGGCCGATCACCTCGATCTTGCCGTCCTCCACCTGATCCATGTCCACCATACGCAGGTACTCGAACGCACGGCTGTACTTACCGCCGAACTCCACGCGCATGTCGCCCTTGCGCACGACTTCGCCTTCGAACGCGGAGCCGTAGGGCACGGGGATCGGCACTTCGGTGATCTTGACCTTGACGCCGCGGGTCTCGATGCACTGCTGGACCAGCCTTTCGGCCCGCTCCAGGTCGTCTTTGCCTTCGATCTCGTTGAAAGGCATCGAGATGACGTGCTCGTATTGGGTGACGCCGGTGGGCAGGATCTGCGGGATGCGGGTGTCGGCGATGACCGGGAAGCCGTAGTTGATGGCGCCGGCCGCGGCCGCGTACTTCAGGTCGTCCACTTCGCCCAGGGCCAGCACGAACGCAAACACGCGCTGCCGGTTGTAGAGCAGGATGTCCTTCGCCTGCCCGCCCTTCAGCCCGCCGAAGGTCAGGGCTGAGCGAGTGGCGAACCCCAGGGCGTAGATGGCCGATAGGGTGTCCAGCCCGAACGGCACAATGTAGGTGTCGTAGCCCATCTCCACCCCCTCTTCCATGAGCTGGTGGATGACGGAGCGGCCGTTGACGTTGCCGGAGAGGAAGATCAGGATGTTGCGCTTTTGCAGCTCGCGCACGAGCTTGACCGCGACCTCGTTGCTCTTGGCTGCGCCGACGATGGCCGCGAACCCGGGCATGCGGCCGTCCACCAGTTGGATGCCCCACGCGCGCAGTTGAATATCGTCGATGGGGCCGTTCAACCGGCCCGCGCCGTCGCCCCCCTCGGCCATGTCGGGGCTGGTGAAGCTGCCGCCGCCGCCGTGGAAACCGGCGATGCTACCAGGCTCTTCGCCATAGATGAAGCGCACCGCCTCGATGATCTCGGCCGACAGCAGCGTCGCCATGCCGGAGTCGAGCGTCTCGCCCAGGTAAGGCGTCCAGCACTGGGCCGACGGGATCGGGTGCAGCAGATCCTTGGCATGTTCCAGCACCGGCGGCAGCTCACCCAGCTTGGTGATCTCGCGGCCAGTCATGCCGAAGATCGTGGGCAGGTAGTAGGCGGTATTCGGAAAAGCCACCGGCGTCTCCGGCCCCTTTTCCTTCAAAGCCTTGTTCAGCAACGCCTCAGCTTCTTGTGTGATCAGATTCGCGCCGCGAATGGCGCGAGTGGCGATATATCGAGACATGTGTGTATTCCTCCCAAGGGTGGTAACTTGGTAAATCGGTAACTTGGGAAATTGGGGACTGGGAAATTGGGAAATTGGGAAATTGGTAACGCGGTCATCGACCAATCTACCAATCGACCAATCTACCAACCTACCAATCTACCAATCTACCAATCACCCGTAAATCTCCGCCATCTGCTGTTCCAGCGGCAGCTCGAAATAGTACTGCAGCGGCACGTCGCCGGAGGCGCCGTGGCGGGTCGGGTCGTAGGGCGGCAGCTTGAGCGCGGCACGCTTCTTGTCGATGTGCTCCAGCGTGCGCCGGACGATCTCCGCAGGCTCGGCCACGAACTCCAGCTTGCCGCCGAACTTCTCCTCCCACTCCTTGCCGATGATGTCGGTCACAGTGTCTGAGAACTCGACCGGCGAGCGGACCCCCATGATGACGTACGCGCCCGAGGCGACCGCGTAGGTGGCGATGGCGAGCGCTTTTTCGCTCATCCACTCCGGGGCCAGGCCCACGGCCGGAATGTCGCTGATGTCGTCCCCCAGGCCGCCTTCGGTCGCCATCTGGCTCAGCACGGTGAGGATACGGGTGTTGTCCACGCAGGAACCCAGGTGCAGCACCGGCGGGATGCCGATCGTCTCGCAAATCTCGCGCAGCCCGGGGCCGACCTTGTCCAGGCCCGCCTCCCCGCGCAGGTAGCCGTACTTGCCCGCCGCGATCGCGCCGCAGCCAGTGCTCACCACCAGGACGTCGTTCTTCAGCAACTCTGAGATGACGTCCATGTGAACCGAATCCTGGGTGACGGCGGGGTTATTGCAGCCGACGTCGGCGGCCACGCCACGGATGCGGCCGGTGACGATGGCGTCGTTCAGCGGCCGGAAGGAGGAGCGGTAGTAACCGCCCTGCATGTAGCCGATGTACTCGTGGCTGAAGCCGGGCGCCACCCGCTCGGATATTTCGGGGATGTGCGTCTCGCCGCGGTTGGCGTAGTTGTCGATGGCCCGCCGCACGATGTCCCTGGCGATGTCCATCGCGTGGTGCTCGTCGAACTCGATGTGCGTGGCGCCCGTGATCTTGACCTTGGGGCTGGTGGTGATGATCTCGGTGTGGAAGTTGCTCGCCACCGCGGTCAGCGATTGCATGATGCACTGCACGTCCACCACCATCGCCTCGACCGCGCCGGTCAGCAGGGCCAGCTCCTGGTGCAGGAAATTGCCGGCCGACGGGATGCCCTGCCGCATCATGATTTCGTTGGCGGTGCAGCAGATGCCGGCCAGGTTGATGCCTTTGGCGCCCTTGCTCTGGGCGTACTCGATCAGCTTGGGGTCCTGCACGGCGGTCACGATCATCTCACTCAAAGTCGGCTCGTGGCCGTGGACGATGATGTTGACCTCGTCATCTTTGAGTACGCCCAGGTTGACCTGGCCCACGACCGGGCTGGGGGTGCCGAAGAGGATGTCGGAGATGTCGGTGGCCCACATCGAGCCGCCCCACCCATCGGAGAGCGCGGTGCGCACCGCTGCCAGCATGATGTGGCTGGCGTCCTGGTCGTCCCCCATGTGGGTGCGGTGCAGGATCTCCACCACCTCCCGGTCGATCCCGCGCGGCGCGACCTTCAACTCGCGCCAGATCTTCTGGCGTTTCTCCGGCGCGGTCGAGAGGTAGCTCAGCTCGCCGCGCTGCTGGCCGAACTCGCTGATCGCCTTGGTCGCGACATCCTGGGTAATCTCGAGGACGTCGCGGTCCTTGGTCGGGATGCCGTGTTTCGCCGCGACCGCCAGCAACTTGGCCACGTCTCGTACCTCATAGCCCTGGGCTTCACCCTTGGCCACCGCGTCCAGCGTGAAGGCCAGGTCCCGGCCGTGATCCGAGTGGGCTGCCGCGCCGGCGGCGATGGCGCGGGCCAGGTTGCGCGCGGCGATGGTCTCCAATGTCGCGCCGCAGATGCCGACCTGCCCCACCTTGGTGATGCGGCACGGGCCCATGTAGCAGTTCTTGCAGCACATGCCCGACTGGCCATTGCCGATCGTACACGGCTTATGATCGGCTGCTCGGGAGAAGGCTGTCGAGATGCCCATCACATCGGTGATATCCAGCATATAGCAAGCCGCCGGATCAATACTTGGCGTCATCTTTTCTTTAGCCATGTTTGGATGCTCCTTGTGGCGGTAGATTGGTAGATTGGTAGGTTGGTATACTGGTCGGAAATCAAACGAGTGCATTAGAAGCCAGAACCGCAAGCTGTCTTACCAATTTACCGATTTACCAATTTCCCAATTTCCCAATCTACCGGCTCAATTTCGCGTCGCGCATATCGGTCTTACTGATGCGGACACCCAGCCGATTCCAGGCGGGATCTTTGCTGCCAGTTTTCACCGGCACTACATTGGGCATCACGCCCGCGCCGTTGTCTCCCACCGGATAGCCAGCCTCGGCTAACGTTGCTTCGATGGCCTCCGGGGTCACGGTCGCGGGATCGTGGGTCACTGAGATCAAGCGAAAGGCGGAACTGGCGATCACCTCTTGTACTCCGGCCACCGCTGTCAGCGCGCTCCGCACTTTTAGCACATGATGATCGGCGTACATGTCCGGGATGTTCAACTGCAGTTTTTCCATGATGACTGACGGGCCTCCTTTGGGATACTTACGCCGCACCGCGGCACTGCGTTGAGCTGGCGGCTCACTGGCTTGGATCAGGTTGGCGACTTCGCGCCGATGTTCGATATAGAGCACACAGAAATCACAAGTGAGGTCAAGTGAGGTGGACCGGCGCGCAGCAATGCTGGTTGCCATGACACTGCTCCCAGCATGACACGCCGCTCGCGTACGCCGCGCAATCCCCACACTGCAACCCTCATTTGGCTGATGGACCTTCCGCCGGGGCGGTTGCGAAGGTTGCGAATAGCCTTACCGATAGAGCGATTCTTGGCTGACGAGGGCACTTCCGGTCTGAAATCTGCTCACAAACCTTCGCAAGGGTTCTATGAGAAACGCCTGCCCCTCGCGCGAGACGAGCTGGGCAGGCGTTCACCACCTGTGCCGGGTGCAGGCCTCCATCAGCTTGCGGAGTTATGAGACGGCATTAGTATGCCAGAGGGTGGGGGGACGAACAATGACACAGGTCATGTTTGGACTCGTGTTGTGACGTGAAAGCAAAGCCTCAACACATGGTCGGCACGCTGTCGCTGCAAGCCAGAAGTGCTTTAAGCCCCGGTTCCCATGACTACCCTCACGCTCATCCTACGCGACACCGAAACCTTCGCTCAGACCATTCGTCAGGCCCTGTCAATCCTTCGATTGGTTGCCACCCATCCGCAATGATAAGTCCTTCTGAATCCGAGCCGCCAGTACCCGCGAAGCAGCGGGAGCTACACGCCGCCAGGAGCAAGGCGGTGAGCGCGAGGGCGATGCGTAGGCGGGTCATCTTCGGTTCCTTTGGAGCACGCGAGACCCCAATTACGCACCGCTCAATGCGAGCTGACCGCTCGAACGCACTACATCCCACACGACATCCGGATGCTTGGCGACGACTTGGAGCAACACCCGCGCCGGACCCTCAGGCGCGCGGCGACCCTGCTCCCAGTTCCTTAGCGTGCTGACGCTTATGCCTAATAGGGTGGCAAAATCGTTCTGTGAAAGCGCATACTTCTCGCGGATGACCTTGATGTCCATCTTATCCACAACAAAAACGCGCGACGGCTTCACCTCGCCGCGCAGAATCGCGCCGCCCTCACGGACACTAGCCACCAGTTCGGCAAACATTTCATCTTTCATGGGTATTCGTCCTCAACGACCTTCCGCAGGATCTTGATCTGACCAGGCGTCAGATCTTCTTGCTCACTCTTGGCGTACATGAACAGCATCAACAGTTGGTCGTGGGCAACTGCCCAGTAGTAGATCACTCGCGCCCCGCCGCGTTTGCCCTGTCCCCGTGTGGCCCAACGGACTTTGCGAATCCCCCCGCCGCCTGGGATTACCGGTCCCAAGTCAGGACGCTCGACGCGAACAGCCTGTAACTGGCGGTACTCGTCATCGGAGAGCAATGCCTGAACCTGGCGGGTAAAAACAGAAGTCTCGACGATGACCATGACCGGATCGCCCTATACTGACGAAGAAATTATACGCCATTGGCGCATAGATGTCAAAGGTGTGTTCACGGCTGCAGAGCTGCAGGCCGCCAGGAGCAGGGCAGTGGGCGCGAGGGCGATGCGCAAGCGGGTCATTGGCGGCTCCTTGGGGCGGGTATCAATCCTTTGGCGGATGCCACCCCGCCGCAACCCAGCGCCGTCTGGCGCGTACCACGGTCGGGTTGTTCATGTGCAACGCGGCCACAGTTACGCGGCCACACGGCGTCAGGCCGATGATTTGAGTGTTGCTCTCATCCCAGGCAAAGTGCTCGATCCACCTCTGACGACGCGGATGAAAGAGTGGGACGATTTCGTCGGTAGCAGGATCGGTACCGCTTTGCTGCGCGGCCTTGTGGACGTTGCACGAGAAGCACGCCAGGCACAAGTTGTCCGCCGTGGACGTTCCGCCTGCCACCTCCGGGATGATGTGATCGATGTGCATCTGTAAGCCGCAGTTCTCTTCGGTGATCAGGCAGTAAGCGCAGCGGTGATGGTCGCGCTCGGCGATCAGGCGGTAGAGCGCTGCCGGCGAGGCCATGCGCGTCACCTGACTATCGTTTCGGGTTCAGCAAAAACAGTGTGCCCGCGGCGCGCCAGCAAGTGATAGACTTCGGCTTTGCGCAGCATGACCAGCTCTGCCTCGTCCATCAACTGACCCAACTCAGCCTTCTCCACGAGCGTGAGTGAGCGGAACTTCTGTGTCTCGGCTAGAGTCTGCAGACGAGCCTGCTTGCGCTTGTCCAGTGTGGTGCGGGCGATGGCCCACAGCCTGGCATCGCTCAGTAACGGCAAAGCCGCTAACTCAGATCGAATCGCCGCCGGCAAGTCGGATTCCAGCGCCGGCAAGGACAAAGCGATGGACTGGGTCAACACTTGTTCCAACGGGCGATTGGCAATTTGGGCAGCCGCGCGCGCGCGTTGATAAAGCGGCTCGGGTAAGCTCAGCGTAATGGCATGAACCGACATTTCGATGCTCCTATTGGGCAGCGAACAGGAGGCAGGCCTGGATGTCCTCATGAGTCAACCCCTGGTACTCGTTCAGTATCTCCGCTTCGGTCGCGCCGTGAGCCAGCATGTTCAGGATGTACTCGACGGTCAAGCGCGTGCCCCTGATCACCGGCTTGCCGACCATGACCCGGGGATTGGCGGCAATTCGCTCAAGCAACAGGTTTCCATTCATGGATTACTACCTCCGGCCACGATCATACACCAGACCGGACTGCATGTCTGGCGGCGGTTGCCTGTGCAGGCCGTCAGAAGCAAGGCGATGAGCGCGAGGGCGATGCGTAGGCGGGTCATCGCCGGCCCCTTGGAGGGAGTGTTCGCGTTACTGATTGGCCTGCTGCTCTTTCAGCTTCGACAACACGCGCAGATCTTCCAAATCCTTCGGGCGACCAGCAGCTCGCTTCATGCGAATCAGGTCGTCCAGGCTGGCGAAGTAAGCCGGTGTCTGACCTATTTCGTCCTTGACCCGATGCTGCCAGACCTCATCGAAGGTCACACCCGTGACGAAGGGATGAATATCGGTTTCCAGGACGTACTGCCGGATGAGCAGTTTTTTCTTGAGTAGATCCTCCATTGTGACATCGGTGACGTCGTAGCCTACTTCCTGCAATGCGACCAGGGTGCGCGTGGCGTTCTCTGGCGTCGCCTCGATGAAGACGTCTATATCGAGCGTCGCCCGCGCGTAGCCGTGAACCGGAAAAGCTGTCGCACCGATGACGACATAGCGCACCCTATGTGCGTTTAACGATCTCAACAGGCTTTCGGTATCCATGCTTTAGCAGCACCTCGGCGATCTCGCGCGATTTGCGAAACATCAGATCGAACCGTTGCTGGGTCGTAAGCGCACGTTGATAGACCAGCTCTAATTCCAGCTCCTGGTCTTCATCATCTTTATCGGTCTTCAAGATCGGTGACATAGCTATGGCCTCCGACCGTGATCATACAACAAACCGGCCGGGATGTCCAAAACGTATCTTCTCAATTTTTCGGGGAATCGCTGGCTGTGGCCGGTCTCCTGACCGAACCACGGTGGCTCGGTCAGGAGACCGGCCACAGCCACCCCGGATTATTGAGAGGATACTCGTGTGAATTCGTGAGATTCGTGGCAGATTTGCGGCTCTCCCCCAAGTTCTGCATGCGCCCTAAACTATTCTACGTCGGATTTCTCCGCGGGCTTCTCCTTCTCGGCCTCTTTGGCCTCGTCTTTGCCCGATGCTTCGCGGAACTCGCGGATGCTCTTGCCTATGGCGCCGCCGATTTCCGGCAAGCGGCCTACGCCGAACACGATCAGGACGATCACCAGCAGGATCGCCCATTCCCAGCCACCAAGATTCATGTTTGCCTTCCTCCGATACGGAAATGGATAAGATTGCACACTAGAACTTCCAGATGCATCATCGCGGGTATCTTCTCGATAGTTCGGGGCGTGCTCGCTGTGGCCGGTCTCCTGACCGTCACCCGTGGCACGGTCAGGAGACCGGCCACAGCATCCCCGGATTATCGAGATGATACTCATCTCGGTATGGTCAGGAGACCGGCCACAGCATCCCCGGATTATCGAGATGATACTCATCTCGGTATGGTCAGGAGACCAGCTACAGCATCCCCGGATTATGACTATCGCTTGAGAGGATCCTGCCCGTCTCACTATGCACTGCGTTGTAGATCGGTAGCGCTGAACGCACTGATGAAAGCGATGTCCAGCCCGATCCCGATCAACCGGAGCAAGAATGGCGATGTCTCCGGCGGGCCGCCGGCCAACCCTTCAGCCGCAGCCGCGGCCAAAGCTGCGGCCTCCGGCTGTGCGGCCAGCGATAGCCACGTCGACATCCGGTGCAGGCGGCGCTGATAGCTGGCGACGACCGCCGGCCCGAAGTGGGCGCCGGCCAACTCGGCGATCCGGGCGGCCCGGACGGCCGGATCATGCCGTGGCCCCAACTGCTGGGCGACATCGACGAGCGCCGGCGCTTGCCAGAACCAGCTCGTGAAAGCCGGATGGTCCAGCAGCGCGGCCGTCTGGTACGGGGTGTACGCGACGGCCTCGATGGTGGCGCCGGGATCGCCGGCGGTCTGGCCGTTCGTCCAGATCAGCGGATTGAGCAGCCGATATTCCAGTGGCGGTACGGTGCCGGCGTCCCAGTGCCATGCCAGCGCCTCTTGCACTGCTTGATATCCGACCTCGAACGGCACTTGCAAAAACGTGATCGGCGGCGTGTCGCCGGGTTGGGGGATGGTATACGGGTGGTCAGGCGCCGGCAAGGGCGGCAATTCGGCATCGGACATGGCCGTTGAGCCGAAACACGCGACGATCCCCTCCGGGTCTCGAATCAATATGCTCAGAAGTCTGCCGGGACTGTCGCCGTCCGGTGTGCCGACGAACCAGGCCAACTGGGCGCCCGCGCCATCCACCGGCGACAGCAGGACGTGCCACTGGACAGCGCCGGGGGTCGGTGCGGGCACTCCGCTCAGGCGCAGTTTGCGCAGGCCGCGTTCGGCCAGGGGCGCCAGGTGGGGTGGCAGAGTGACCGTCAGACTGGCCAGGGCCACCGCGGCTTCCACAGTGCGAGTCCGGCTCAATTGGTCCAGCGCATTGCGGGCCACGCGGGGGTCGGCGCCCTGCGCGAACATGCGCAAGAGCGTGACCAGGTGCGGGTCGGGCGGCATCTGCGGCAGCGCAGCCAGGATCATCCCGGGCACTTCCGGCGGTTGCTCGGCCAATTGGTTGAGATACTCGATCACAGAGAATGGGTCGTTCGCCATGGCGTGGGTGAGTTCGCTCAACGACTGGCGCGCCACCGCGTCGGAATCGCTCAGGCCCGTCAGGAGGGCTTCATCCACCGGTTCCTGCAGGAAGCGATCCAAGATGGTCAGGGCGGTCAGTCGGGCCTGGTCGCTGGAGGTGTGTGACCGGGCCACCCCGCGCAGGGTTGTCACGACCTGGCGCCGATCAAGCTGCATCGCCACCTGGCCCAGGCCGCCGCGCAACTGCGGATCAGCGGTATTCAGGAGCGCGACGAGGACCGGCAACGCCGCATCGCCGTGCCGCGCGATCTCCGCCGCTTGCTGAGCTTGCCGGTCAGTCTCGGTGATCTCGGCCAGCTCGCCAAACGCGGCTTCCAGAGCTCGGCGTTCCATCAGCCCGGTGAGGACTTTCGCGTTCCCACTCATGACGGGGATTATAACACAGTCGGCGTGCAGCGGGAAACTTCGCGTCATTGCGAGCGCTGTTTGCGAAGCAATCGAGATTGCTTTGGCTGCCGGAATCGAGTTGCGGGATAGCTGTGGGGTGTGGTAAACTGGCGGTGCATCGGGGGCAGTGGGCGCCCCTGGCGCGCGCGCAAGTAAGTGCATGGATTTCGGAGATCTCCGGAATCCTTTTCAGGATGATCGAAGGGGGGCAGGATGGCCGGACAGGCCCTGTATCGCAAGTGGCGTTCGCAAACTTTCGAGGAGGTAGTCGGGCAGGAGCACGTGACCCTGACCCTGCGCAACGCGCTGCGCGACGGCCGGTTGTCGCACGCGTACCTCTTCACCGGCGTCCGAGGAACCGGCAAGACCAGCCTGGCCCGCATCCTGGCAAAGGCGATCAACTGCCTGGATCCCGACCCCCAGGCTCGCCCCTGCAACCATTGCGCCATCTGCACCGCGATTACCGAGGGCCGCCAGCTCGATCTGATCGAGATCGACGCGGCCTCCAACCGCGGCATCGACGAGATCCGCGATCTGCGAGAGAAAATTGGCTTCCGGCCCAATGAAGCGCGGTACAAGGTCTACGTGATCGACGAGGTACACATGTTGACACGGGAGGCCTTCAACGCGCTGTTGAAGACCCTGGAGGAGCCACCTCCCCACGTGGTCTTCATCCTGGCCACCACCGAGCCCGATCGCGTGCCCGAGACGGTGCGCTCGCGCTGCCAACGGTTTGACTTCCGGCGGATCCCCACGGCCGAGATCGTCGAACATTTGAGCGCAGTGGTCAAGAGCGAAGGGGGCCGGGCCGCGCCCGAGGCGCTGGTGGCGATCGCGCGGCGTTCCACGGGCAGTATGCGCGATGCCATCAGCCTGTTGGACCAGTTGCTCTCTTACGGTGACGAGGTGTTGGGCCTGGCCCGGGTGGAGGGCGTGCTGGGGCTGGTCAACCCGCAGACTATCGGCCGCCTGGTGGACACCATCGCCGGCGCCGACGCGGCCGCCGGCCTGGCGTTGATCAACCAGTTGGTCGCAGAGGGTGTCGAGTTGGGCCAGCTCGTGGATCAGATCGTAGCCTATCTGCGCGGCGTGTTGTTCGTGCGCGTGGTGCAGGCCCCCGATTTGCTGGACCTGCCCCAGGATATCCTCGAAATCGTGGTGCGCCAGGCGGAGGCTCTCACCCCGGGCGTGTTGCTGATCGCGTTGCATGAGTTCATCGAGGCGCGATCAGCGTTGCGCGACCAGGCGCCTGGCGTCCCTCAACTGCCGATCGAGATGGCCTTTTTGCGGGCCGTGCTGCCGGCCAACTCCCAGGCGACAGCCGCCGGCGCCGCGACAGC
>PHCA01000395.1 GCA_002842085.1 Chloroflexi bacterium HGW-Chloroflexi-1 | reverse complement strand
GCAAATAGCAAATAGCAAATAGCAAATAGCAAATAACAGAACAATCGCTCAGGGTTTGTATTCTGGGTTGAGTTCTCGGATCATGTCCAGCGTGTACTCAGGCTCATTTTCGCCATAAGCAGCCTGGAATTGCTCTGCGGCAAATCGGAACCACGCCTCTCGCTCATCGTCAAGATCGAAGTGAAACCACTCGCCATCATCTTTCATGAAATTGCCCGTGTCCAGGTTGTCCCAGAGCGCTGCTTCGCCTTCGTAGCTCTTGAACTCCGGAAGCTCGATCTTGCTCATCAGGCATCTCGCAACCTCGATGCGGCTCTTTATCAAGCTACAGCGTCTTTTCCGCCAGCCCAACACCAGCCGCTTGAGGTACGCTTCAGTCCCCAATCCTGTCGAGAAGTGGCTGCCAGGCGCTTCAACTGTTCGTACACACCATCGGCGTCGAAAAGCACCTGGGCGTCCTCCGCGATCTCGCAGTAGAACGGCTCGCCAGCTTTCAGTTTAGTCTCTAGCTCACTCCACGTCTTTACAACCGGCTGGACGACGCCGTCACTGCACGCGTAGACCGCCTCCCAGGAAACCGGCTGCTGGAAAACTACCAGGACATCGGCGTCACTATGCTGGGTGAACTCACCCGTCGCCACTGAGCCGAACAGGAGCACCAGCGCTGGCCTGAACTTACGCACCTGCTCGACGAAACGCTCTACCGACGGCCAGTGCGGGTAGTTACGGCTCTGCTGCCGAGTCTTGGACGCAACCCTGGACGAATTCAAGAATTGCGATGCCATAGGTCAGCACCCTTTCGGTGATCTCGCGGTCGTAGAACTCGGCGGGATAGCCGGAGTCGAAGCCGTTGGGATAACGCGACTGGATGTAGTGCCGATCCAACTCCCGAACCTTCGGCCACAGGTCGTCCGGCACGGCCACGTAACTCCGGGCTTCGCCCAACAGGTGAAGCAACGTGTGGCCGCGTTCTTCCTGGTTGTAAAAGCGCAATAACGCCTTGAGCGCCTTCTCTGCGCCCTGTTGCGCCTGGAACGCCGCCCATTCGTAGTTGCCGGCGGCCAAGCTGTCGTGCGCCGCTTTCAGATCGCGCTGCGCTTGCATCAACCAGTCCTGGTAGCGGCGACTCATAGTCCAC
>PHCA01000394.1 GCA_002842085.1 Chloroflexi bacterium HGW-Chloroflexi-1 | reverse complement strand
TTTGGCGAGCCTCTCTGGAAAGTCCAGGCAGCGGAGAGCGCCGGGGGTTTGCCAGTCTGCGAGACCTGTTCGATTTCTTATTGACCCAGGCGCAGGCATCAGACGCTCAGCGTCCTTTAGATCATGACGGTCATGATCAGGCCTGATCTTGCGCTTTTTCAGGCCAAGGAGTAAACAACCGTGAAACCGATGTTGGCATTTTTCCAACGCCCGTCAGGAAAAACTGGTCTGAGCGCAGCCCTGCTGGTCTGGGCACTGCTGGCGCTGGCTTGCGGCCGGGCCGGGCCGACCCAGGTTCCGCCCACCGTTCCGGTCACAAACACCGCTGTGGCGCCTACCCCCACTTTGATTCCCCCCACCGTAACCCCGCTGCCCACAGCAGCGCCCACATTCACGACGACGCCCGTGCCGGTGGCGACACCTGCTCCGGCTGCGCCCGCCGGAACCAGAGTGCTGTGGCGGGCAGGCGGCGTCAGAGGCGACGAGGGCAGCCTGTTCACCGAGCTGGGCGGCCTGGACACCGACGGCGAGCGCGTATACGTAGCCGACGCATATCAAGGTATCTTGGTGTTTGATCTGGAGGGCAACCTTCTCAGCGTTATCTCGCCGGGCGAGATCGGCTATGTGTTCGATGTCAAGGTCGGGCCGACGGGCACCATCTATATGGCCGACAAGGCCTTTCACCAGATTTGGCCCCGACAGCCCGCGCGCGTTGGCCGTCGGCCCGGAAGGCGAGGTGTTTGTGCTCGACCCCAACCTGAATGCCGAGGGCCGCCAGGTGATGCGTGTGCAGGTGTTTAGCGCAGAAGGCGATTTCTTGCGCAGCTTCGTGATCGGGCCGGGCTATGCCACGCAAGCGATGGACGTCGGCCCTGATGACACCTTGTTTGTGGTCAGCCAGGAGGGATATGTGGCCGAGCTGATCCCGGACAACGGCATGCTCATTCAAAAGCTGGGCCTCGAATCGTTGCGCGGCGCGCTGCCCCAGGCGGTTGGCGTGGACGGGGCGGGCAACCTGTACGTGACCACGCAAATCCCCGCTGCCGTGGCCGTGCTCGACCGGTTAGGGCATTTCATCGAGTGGCTGGGCGAGGAAGGGGTGCGCACCGACGAAGGCTGGCCCGCAGGCGAATTCCTTTTCCCGTTCGGCGTGGCCGTCACCGCCGACGGGCGTTATGTCTTTGTGGCCGATACGGCCGACGTTTTTGCCTACGTCACCGCGTTTGAGCGACCCTAAGCCGACAGGCTCTTGGTTTATCTCATCAGAGTTTATCTCATCAGATTTGCTCACCACATCCTGGGTGCGCTATGGAGGGAGAAATGAAACATCGAATGACACAGTGGGTATTTCAGACGATATTGGTTTTGGCTCTATTGACATCGGGCACAAGAGCAGAGACCGCGCCGGCGCAGGCAGCGCGGCCCCTGGTAAAGATCGGTTCCGTTGCCGGGCCGTGGGTCAATCTCAGCGGCGGGCGGGCGCTGCCCCTTTCCGCAGCGAGCGCGGTAACGCTCACCGGTGAACAAGCCCGCCCCCTGACGCTGACCGCCGCCGATTTCGACAGCGACGGCGCGCCGGACATCGTTGCCGGTTACGCCACGGCAGCGGGCGGGTTGTTGGCGCTCTACGGGGACATCACCGGCGGGGCGGCGCAGACGTTCGCGCTGCCCATCGCGCCGGATTTCCTCGGCGTGGGCGACTTCAACGCCGACGGCTTCCAGGACGTGGTCGCGGCGGCGCGGGGCGGTGATGCGCTCTGGTTCCTGCCGGGCGACGGCGCGGGCGGCTTCGGTGCGATGGAAACCGTAGGACTGCCCGGCGCGC
>PHCA01000066.1 GCA_002842085.1 Chloroflexi bacterium HGW-Chloroflexi-1 | reverse complement strand
TCACCGGCCACTTGACCTTCGGGTTCCTGCTGGCCTTCATCAACCTGCTCAACCATGTAACCAATCCGCTGCGCAATCTTCCACCCACGCTGGCGAGCATCAGCGAAGCGGCCGGAGCCGCCCAGCGCGCCTACGCGCTCTTGGACGAGGGTGTGGAGCGCACCGGCGGCGCGCCAGCGGCGCCTCCTCAGGTCGCCCAGTCGGTCGTCCGTTCCCAGAACCTCACCTTCGCCTATGCGTCCGCAGGGGGTCCATCCGCAGGGCGCCCCGCCCTGGAAGGTGTCAGCCTGGAGGTTGCTCAGGGCGAGGTTGTGGCGCTCGTTGGTCCCAGCGGCGGGGGCAAGTCTACGCTGCTGAAGGTGCTCCTGGGCTTTTACCCGGTACCGGACAAGCAACTGTTCCTGTTCGGCCGCGATCTCAACGACTGGCAGCTCCCCGCGGCCCGGGAGCAGATGGCCTTTGTGGCCCAGGACACCTACCTCTTCCCGGTCAGCATCAGGGAAAACATCCTCTGCGCGCAGCCGGGGGCGAGCGACGAGCAAATCGAGCGGGCAGCCAGGGCAGCCAACCTCCACGACTTTATCGCCTCGCTGCCGGATGGCTATGATACGCTGGTAGGCGAACGGGGAGCGCGGCTATCGGGAGGGGAGCGGCAGCGCCTGGCCCTGGCGCGGGCGGTGCTCAAAGACGCCCCCATCCTGCTGCTCGATGAGCCTACGTCGGCGTTGGACGCCGAGTCGGAGGCTGTGGTGCAGGAGGCGCTGGACCGCTTCATGGTTGGACGCACGACCATCGCGATCGCGCACCGGCTGGCAACGATCCGCCACGCTGACCGCATTCTGGTCATAGATGCCGGCAAAGTCGTTGAGCAAGGGACGCACGAGGGGCTGATGGCCAGCGGCCGATTGTACCAGGAGCTTTACCGCCGACAGTTTGCCGAGAGTGCTGCTCCTGAGGAAGCATCGCCAACGAGGAGTGCGCAAAATGCCTGAGCCAAAGCCCAAGCGACCGACCCTAAAGCGGCTGTTCGGCTTTACCAAACCAAACCGCTGGCAATATCTGACCAGCATGCTCGGTATCGCCCTGGCGAACACCGCCGTAAGCATATTCATCGCCTATGTTCTCAAGGGTGTCACCGATGCCCTGATGGCCAAAGACCTGCCCAGACTCACATCCGTCGTCACGCTCAGCGTGCTGTTCTTTGGGGCATACGTATTGGTCATTCCTTTTCCTCTCTGCCTGTGGCGCTCCTCTGTCTACAGGATCACGATGGGCATCCGTCAGGTCCTTTTCGACCACCTGGAACGCTTGCCCCTCGACTACCACACACGCCGGCACTCGGGCGATGTGATGTCCGTCTTGACCAACGATCTGGCCGCAATGGAACAGGCCTATCGAGACGACCTGCTCAACCTGCTGCGGATCACGCTCGCGGTCGCCGCGGCGGCCATCCTGATGTTCTCGATGCAGTGGGAACTGGCCCTGGTGATCGTCGTCTGCGGCCTCGTCCCGCTCGCGGTTAGCACCCCCTTCGCTCAGCCCCTGCGGCGCATCGCGGACACGATCCAGGCCAGGCTGGGCACGTTGAGTGAGCGCTTGTCGGACCTGCTCGCCGGCTACCAGGTTATCCGCGCCTTTAACCTGGGCCAATGGATCGTCGCCAGGTTCGACCGGGCCAACGCCGACGTCCTGGAGGGTTCACTGCGGCGGGTGCGCCTGCAAGCCTCGCTCTCTGGCGCCAGCGAGTTTGCCGGTCTGTGCTATTTTCTCTCCTTTGCGTTTGGCGGCTATCTGGTGCTAAAGGGGCAGACCACGTTCGGCGTGTTTGTGGCGCTCACGCAGCTTAGCAACCACGTGCTTGAGTTCACCTTGTCGCTGGGCGGAACCATCACGCGCCTACAGAGCTCCCTGGCAGCCGCCGATCGGGTCCTGGACGTGCTGGACGCCCCGCCCGAACCGGAGCGCCTGGCTCAAGGGACGGGGCTGGGCGCAGTCACCCCGGCGGCGGCGAACGTGATGCTCGAATTCCGAGACGTCACCTTCGGCTACGAGGATGACCAGGGGGTGCTCAAGGGGTTATCGTTCGAGGTGCGCCAGGGCCAGGTAGCGGCTCTGGTCGGCCCGACTGCGCGACCTGTTTGCCTACGTGCCGCAGGACGCCTACCTCTACGCCGGCACGATCCTGGAGAACATCCGCTACGGCAGACCAGGCGCGACGGACGACGAGGCGCTGGCTGCGGCCAGGGCCGCCTATGCCCACGACTTCATCACGGAATTGCCCGACGGCTATGCCATGCCGGTGGGCGAAGGCGGCGCCAGGCTTTCTGGCGGCCAAAGACAGCGCATCGCGATCGTCCGGGCGCTGCTCAAAGATGCGCCCATCCTGCTCCTCGATGAGGCCACCTCGGCGCTGGACTCTGAGTCGGAGCGGCAAGTGCAGGAGGCGCTGCAGGTGCTGATGCACGGGCGCACCACCGTGGCCATTGCGCACCGCCTGTCGACGATCGAGCAGGCCGACGTGATCTATGTGCTGGACAGTGGCGCCGTTGCAGAGCGCGGCCGGCACAGCGAACTCGTGGCCGAGGGGGGATTGTACAGCGACCTGCACGCGCTCCAGTTCAAGCAATAGCAGGGAGAAAATGAAACGATCACCGAGTCTTGAAGGTTTCCTGGCGTTACTGGGCGAATTCCCGCAGAAGACGCCTCTCAACGCAAGGGTCCTGAGTGAGCACAGTCTCGATGGCATCACGCGCAGACTGATAGACTATTCCACCGAGCGTGACGAGCGAGTCCAGGCTTATCTGCTCTTACCCAATGGGAATCTGGAGCGAAAGCCGGCCGTCCTGGCAATCCATCAAGATGGGGAACGGCGCCCCTACGAATATGGTGGCAGCGAGCCAGCAGGCGTCGCGGGTGACCGAGAGCTGCAATACGGGCTTGAACTTTGTCTGCGGGGCTATGTGGTTATCTGCCCTGATCGCTTCCCGTTTGGGAGTCGCAGTTTGGCAAAGTCGAAACACAAGGAGACCTTTGCCCAGTTCCGGGTGTCTACCTCATATGGGGGACGGGATGTTGATCTGACGGAGGACCTCTACCGAGGCTGTGTGGCGAACCGGCTACTGGTCGAGGGGCGCACAGCACTGGGAAAAGAGCTTTACGAGCTGCAACGAGCGGTAGATTACCTGTGTAGTTTACCAGAAGTGGATAACAACCGGATAGGGGCTATCGGCCACTCGGCGGGGGGGTTTCTGAGCGCTCTGCTAATGTACATTGACTCGAGGATCAAAGTGGGATGTGCGTCGAGTGGAACGTTTCTAGTCAGATGGGTTTATGGCCAAGACTATCTCAAGCCGATCAATGGCTTTGGAAGTATGCTGGTGGTACCTGGCTTGACGCAGTGGGGAGATATGGATGATGTGCTGGCGGGTCTGGCTCCCCGGCCGTTTTTGGAGACACACGGGGACTTCACACAGGAAATGGTGGATGAGAAGTCAAGAAAGGCACGGGAACGGTATAGGGAATCAGGTGTCCCAGAGCGGTATGAAAGCGTTGTGTATGATGCAAAAGCACACGTATTTCGAAAAGATATGCGAGAGAGGGCATACGAGTGGTTTGATCATTGGTTGAAGGGTGAGAGGGCTGGAGAGTAATACGCCAGCCAAGACCTGACAGGTCTAACGCCGCCCTTGACTGCTTTTGCCCCATGGACTATACTCACCGTGCGGTGATCTGACCAATCGCCTGGCCGTACGCCGTACGCCGTACGTAAGCACCGGCTCATCGAGCCCCTGCAGCCACGTGCCCGCTGCAAAGGCGCCTGTGCTGCCGCGAGGAGCGACGCAGACCCTGGCATGCCTGGGCCGTCAGGTATCTCATCGCCCCATGCGAAATGGGGGTACGTCAGGTTTGGACGCGGGATTGCCAGAAGAGGAGGTTCAGAATGAGTTTAGACATCGAAGACCTGGCCCTGATGGGCATGGGCATTGAATCTGTCAAGGTTGAAGACGGGCGGTTCGAGATTCTGACTCCTGGCGCCGGCGTGACGCTGGAGGCCGATGGCCTGCTCAACGTCCGGCAGCGCATCGGCACAGACAGGCTGCTTTTCAGTTGTCGGCTGCCGGTCAACCTTCCCCCGTGGCGACTCGCGCTCTGGACGCCGTTCCGGTGTGTGCTGGCGGGGAACGGTCTCGACCTGACCGTCCAGGGTGACTCGGTCTTGATCTTTGCGCCGCGGCAGCACATGAAGCTCAACTTCGAGGGGCGCTTCCGACCGCAATATGCTCAGGAGGTGCGTGGCAACCGCCTCCTGCTCGACCCCGATGGCGGCTGCGGGTTCTTCGGAATCCCGCCGAGGCCGACCGAGATCGAAAAGGGCGAGACGGACTCCTGGCTGCTCAAATGCCACTTGGCCCGTTGGGACGAGTTGTGGGTCTCCGTTTGCCCGCCGCGCGCCGAGAACCGCGAGCGGATGTTCCAGTCAATCGCACATGAGGGCGAGTATCTCCATGCTCCGTATCCCTCTAACGAGATCATCCGCGATGACGCCCGGTTCTGTCAGATACTCGCCGTCCACGAGGGTTGGGCGGCGGACGCGCCGGAATGGGCCGAGAACCCGCCAGGCTCGAACTATCAGTTCCCGAAGCCCTGGGAGACGGACAGCCACGTGCCAGCGGACCCGAACGAGTTCGCACGGGTGCGCGATGAAGCACATCGGCTGGGGATGAAGTTCGTCGTTTATCTCAGCCCGTTCTACTCAAACGCCCCTGACCTGTTCGGCGCGATGGAGCGCGTCCTGAAAGAGTACGGGGTGGACGGCCTGTATTTCGACGGCTGGATCGGCCAGCGAGACGACTTCCGCGTCGGCTATCACCTGATGCGGCGGGCGCGGGCGATCCTGGTGTTTTTGCGTATGCCGACTTCGTGCTCGGTGGGGAAGCGAGTCGCGGTGGCCTTGAGCTCGAGCCGTTTATCCGCTACGTTGTGAGCGGACACCAGATAAGCAACTCGGTCGGGGTGTGGTGCTACTATGGCTCGTGGAGCGACGAGCCCGGCTATCACGACATCGTGCCGAAGACCGAGCACGTGGAGATGGCCTTGCGGAACCACGTGCGCTTCAACCGGCGCCTCACCCCCTCGCCTACGAATTATCCCCCCGCTGAGTTGGCCCGGTTTGACCGGGAGTATTATGGCCGGCTGGCCCAGATTAAGCAAAAGGTTTGTGGCGGTAACAGTTCCACGCAGGGTGGGTCGGCGCATGAATAAGCAACCCACTTTGACAAAGCTTTCCAGGATCTACCTGGTGGTTCACGCTCTGAACTGGCTGGAGATCACGCCGGAGGACCCGAGGCGCAAGACGCAGTTGTGGGAGCAATGGCCCGGCCGTTGTGAGATTTGCCACCAATACGAGTTCGGCCTGAAGGAGAAATACTATCGCCTGCTGAGCGTGCCGGACGAGGCCGCGGGCGTCTTTTTCTTGCCCAGCGGCTTGACGGGCGACATCCCGCTCATCGAGCTGGCGAGAAAGACTTTCGGGAATCGGTGCGCGGTCTGCGCGGTGGAGGGCAGCCCCGAGCGCGTCCAGCAGGCGTTTGGGGTTGATTTTGCGGACGGACTGGAGGCCGACTGGCGGAGGGTAATAGAGAACCGAGGCAGGTGGGGTCTGAGCAAGGCGGAGTGGGACGTGTGGGTGCACTCGAAGGCATGGGCCATCGACCTCGACAGGCAGTTGGCGCGGGCGGGGTACACGTATGATCCCGCGACGGTCGAATTCATTGCCTTGGGTGAAGATTGGTCCGGCTGTGCAGCCACATACCCGATTCACATGGGGCGGGCATTTGGGTTGACCAAACCCATCGAGCGCCGGTTCGACCTCATAAATCCGGATTGCAGCCCGGTGTTGCTGAGGGCTACCGCCATCGAGCAAAATCTTGCGATGCCTGAGAACATCCGCCTTTTCATCTTCAAGTCAGCCGAGAGGCGCCTGCTCGCCCAATACTGGGAGGGAATGCGCGGACCGTTCGACAAGCCGCACGTCGTCGAAGTGAGTTTCCCGCCAGCGTCAGTGCGTCTGATAGACGCGTTCGGAAACCCGCGCGGCGAGTGTCAGAGTTATGCCGAGGGATTGGAAAGGTTCAATAGACGCCTGATAGACGTGTTTGGAAACCCGCGCGGCGACCACCAGGGTTGTTCTGAGGCCTTGGAAAGGTTTAGCAGGCATCTGATAGACGTGTTCGGAAACCCGCGCGGCGGCCTGAATCAAGGGGACATCTGTGTGGATGTAGGATGCGGCTTGCACACGCCGTATGGGGCCGACCTGGCGCTGGCGGAACCGGAGCTGTCGCTGGGAGAGTTTCGCCGGGCGTTGCTGGCAGGCAGAGTGGTGGACAAGGCCGTTCCAGAAAAATAGATGTCGGGCTGGTTAGCCCCGTAATCGCCGGTTTCCCTGGGGATCTCGGGGATGGGATGGGATGAGTATTTTTCTGGAACTAATCAAGTGATGCCGTTGTGCTCAAGATGTGGACTCGTTTATCTTCCACCGTGCCGTGCCCATAGGGCGTATGTAAAGGTTGGGGGGACAAGTGACAAGATGCCAAGAATGTGGTAACCTTTTGATAAATATCTTAAAAATCTCTGCCCGAAAAATCATTTCTGAGGCTTGTGAACCCATGACCCAACGTGCTATTCTGAGCGTATACGATAAGACCGGCCTGGTCGAGCTTGGCCAGAGACTTGTAGCGCTGGACTTCGAGTTGATCGCGTCCGGAGGCACCGCGCGGGCGTTGAGCGAGGCCAGCCTGCCCGTGACTCAGGTCGACGCGATCACCGGCTTCCCGGAGATCCTCGACGGCCGCGTGAAAACCTTACACCCGGCCATTCACGGCGGGATCCTGGCCCGTCGCAATTCAAAACACCTGGCCGAGCTGGCCAGCCACAACGTGGCCCCCATCGACCTGGTCGTCTGCAACCTTTACCCCTTCGTCGAGACGGTCAGCCGGCCGGGCGTCACGGAGGCGCAAGCCGTGGAGGAGATCGACATCGGCGGGGTGACGTTGCTGCGCGCCGCGGCCAAAAACTTCGAATCGGTGGCCGTGGTTTGCGATCCGGCCGATTATGCCGGCGTTCTGAATGCGTTGCGAGGGGCAGGGGGCTCGGTCGGGAGACCGGCCCCAGCGGGGATATCAGGGTCGGCCCCAGCGGGGATATCAGGGTCGGCCCCAGCGGGGATATCTTTGGACGAGCGCCGGCGGCTGGCGCTGAAGGCATTTCGCCACACCGCCGCGTACGACGCCGCCATCGCCACCTGGCTGACGGGGCAGGTGGCTCGGTCGGAGACCCTTCGGGCTGAGCCCTTCGGCTTCGCTCAGGACAGGCCTCAGGACGAAGCCGGCCACCGCGACGAGGCGCCGCTACCGGCCACGCTCAACCTGGCCGCCGAGCGGGTGCAGACCCTGCGCTACGGCGAAAACCCGCACCAGCAGGCCGCGCTCTACCGGTGGGCCGGCGCCGCACCCGCGTTCGAGCAACTCTTGGGCAAGGAATTGAGCTACAACAACCTGGTAGACCTGGAGGCCGCGTGGGCCATGCCGCAGGAGTTCAGCGAGCCGGCCGTCGCGATCATCAAACACACCAACCCCAGTGGCCTGGCGACGGCGGATTCACTGGTGGCAGCGTACCGGCTGGCCTATCAGTGCGATCCGGTGTCGGCTTTCGGATCGATCATCTCGGTCAACCGGGAGGCCGACCTGGCGCTGGTCGAGGAGATCGGCGCACTGTTCGTGGAGGCGCTGGTCGCACCCGCCTACACACCCGCCGCGCTGACCTGGCTCGCGGCGCACAAGAAGAACTGCCGGGTGATGGTCGCGCGGTCATCACGTCGGGGCGCTCCCTCCGCGGTCGCCCCCTCCGCGGTCGCCCCCATCGCGAACGCCCCCACCGCGGTCGCCCGGGAGGGCGGGCACGGAGGCGCCGCCCCTACGCTGGTCTTGCGCTCGGTGCTGGGTGGCCTGCTGGCGCAAACCCCCGACGCGCGCGGCGTGGACGAAAGCACGTGGCAGGTGGTCACCAAACGCCAACCCACCGGGGCCGAGCGCCGTAGCCTGGCGTTCGCGTGGCTGGCGGTCAAGCACGTCAAATCCAACGCCATCGTCTTCGTGCAGGGGACGGCCACCGTAGGCGTGGGTGCGGGCCAGATGAACCGGGTGGATGCCGTCTATCTGGCCGCGCGGCGGGCGGGCGACCGGGCCAGGGGCTCGGTGATGGGGTCAGACGCCTTTTTCCCGTTCGCGGACGGCATCGAGGCCGCAGCCGCCGCAGGTGTCACGGCGTGCATTCAGCCGGGCGGCTCCATGCGGGACGCGGAGGCTATCGCCGCTGCCGATCGGCTGGGGCTGGCGATGGTGTTTACCGGGGAGCGGCATTTCCGGCATTGAGCCGCGTTCAAGGAAAACCTGGCTGGGTTGTAACCGTACCCGCGGGCGTGCGGATTGCGCGTTGCCACAGAAAACGTAACTACTCAGCCTGTCATTGCGAGGAGGCGTTTTTTGCCGACGAAGCAATCGGGATTGCCGCAATCCTCGCGTTCAGTGCCAGGAGCTTGCAGCAATCTCGATTGCGGCAATCGCACCTGCCTGGGCGACTGCAAGAGATCGCCCCTACCGAACAGGTCGCCTTTCATGACCGCTTCCACGCCCGGTGACCAAACCCAGAGAACGCGCGGCACTCCTGCCGGCCGGAGAAGGGAAGATGTCCAGATACAGCGCACTGCTCCTGTTGCTCCTGATCGTCTTCTTCTGCGCGGGATCCACACGCGTCGCAGCCCCTACCCCTACTCCCACCCTGAGCCCCATCCCCATCCCCATCCCCATCCCCACCCCCGATCCGACGCAGCAGGCCCGCGGCGCGATGGTCCGCGACCAGATCGCCGGACGTGGCGTTTCCGACAACGCGGTGCTCAGGGCCATGGAGACCGTCGAGCGCCATCGCTTCGTCCCCGAACGCTATCTGACCGAGGCCTATGCGGATCACCCGCTCCCGATCGGGTACGGACAGACCATCTCGCAGCCGTACATCGTTGCGCTGATGACCCAGGCGCTCAAGCTAAAACCTGGCGACCGGGTGTTGGAGATTGGCACAGGCAGTGGCTACCAGGCGGCGATCCTGGCCGAGCTCGGGGTTGAGGTCTATACGGTCGAAATCATCCCGGAATTGGCGGCGCAGGCCGAGAAACTGCTGCACGACCTGGGCTATGCCCGGGCACACGTGAAGAACCTCGATGGCTATTTTGGCTGGCAGGAGCACGCGCCCTACGACGCCATCATCGTGACCGCCGCGCCGGATCACTTGCCCCAGCCGCTGGCGACGCAGCTCGTCGAGGGTGGCCGGCTCATCATCCCCATCGGTCCACAGGGCAGCGTCCAGACGCTCTGGCTTTTCGAGAAGCAAAACGGGGAGTTAGTGGCGACAAACCTGGGCGCTGTGACCTTCGTGCCCCTGACCGGCGGCAAGTAGCCGAGCAATGTCATTAAGATAAGGGAACTAGCCCAGACCTGACAGGTTTTCGAGGTCACTTTTCAGCATACATCCACCTCTGATGAGACCGAATCCGGCTCGGAGCGCTACTTCGGGAAACCTGTCAGGTCTTAACTTAATGACATTAAGTAGCAGAGTGTTTCAGTTTGGGCGCCCGGCGCGAACTCCTGGCGAGCCAAAGAGTAGCACCCAGGCCGCGGCATAGCAGCTTGCGCCGAGCAACAGCACCGCGGTGAACCCATAGCTGAGGGCCAGGATCGCGGCCAGCACCGATGCCAGGACCGAAGCCGATCCGTTGACGGCCCAGGCCCACGGCACGAGACCGCGCGCCTCCTCTTCCAGCCAGGCCAGCCCGAGCGGAAACGGCAGTCCCATCAGCACCCCCAACGGGGCCAACCCCAGCACCGCGGCCGCGCCTCGCGCCCACAGCGGCCACCCCAACGCGGCGTCGGTCAGCCTCCCGATCAGCGCCGCGGCCGCAAAGGCCAGCACCACCAGCGCGGCCACCGCAGCCCGCTTCGGCAACCAGGCCGCACGCACGAGCACGCTGCCCAGGCTCGAACAGAGCAGCAGGCTCAGGACCACCGCGGTGAACGCGCAGGTGGGGTAGCCGAGAAGCAGGATCCAGCGCTGGATCAACGGAATTTCGACAAAGAGAAACGCCACGCCGAGGAAACCGAAGTAGGCCAGGGCGCGCCACCGCAGACGGGGAACACCCCTGCCCGCTGCCGGCGCGCCGCGCGGCCGGCCGATGACCATGGGGAGGACGATCAGCGCCACCGATAGGACCAGCACCAATGCCAACAGTGCCAGCAGCACGAAGTAGCCGCTGCCCCCGAATGGCTGCCAGGTGCGGCCGAGGGTCGCCAGCACCTCCGGCGTCTGTTGCCATTTGAAGAAATGAAAGAAGAACGGGCGGTCGTCGGTGGCCGGTTGGACCGCGTACGGGTACCCCGCGTAGAACGCGCGGGGATCCGACGCGTCGAAGAACTCGCGGATCGCCAGGTAGTCCGCTGGCTCGGGCATGCGATTGTAACGGTTGACCTCATTCGGCCGGATGTCGGGCGCCCAGACCAGATCGTAGCGCCGCGTCGCCACGAAATCCCGCACCTGCGCCAACTCCCCCGCGGTCCATCCGTCCGGCTGCGCCAACACGGTGATCGTCTGAATCCCCCGGTAGGCGACCAGGCGCGCGGCGGCCGGCGTGGCGCCTCGCCGCTCCAACGCCGTCGCCAGGCTCGCGATCAACCGGATGCTCTCGCTCGGCGGTGTCTGCATCCACCGCGTCATCACCAGGATCCCGCCCGGCCCCAGTCTGCCCAGCGCGTCGTCGAAAGCTTCGACGGTCAGGTTGTAGGTCTCCCCCAGGCTGTACGCGCCGCTGGTCAACGGCTTGAACGCGTCGGTCAAGGGGAAGTAGACCAGACCGTAGGGTGTCCGGTCGCGGCGCAGGAAGACGCGGGCCGACTCGCTGACCGTCATGACGTGGGGGTTGCGATACACGTCCGCCGCGCCCGCCGCGCGACCGGCGGCCTGCCGTTCCAGCGGGTTGCCGACCACGGCGGTCACCGTGCGGGAAGCGGGCGCCGTCGCGCCCCCACCCGTGACGAGCGCCTGCAGCACGCCCAGCCCGCCCCCGGGCTCCAGCGCCAGGACGGCAGCCACGGGGCGCAGCTTGAAGGCGAGCGCCTCCGGCAGATAGTCTGCGGCCGCAAACTCCTCCGGGGCGATCAGCGTGACCGGCATGGGCGATCCGGCATCCAGCGACAGGCCGGCCTGCGGCGGCGGCACGCCCGCGTAGGCATAGCTGAGCCCTGGCAGCATCCGGGTCCCCGCGTCGACGATCACATCCGCCCGGGAGACGGCATTCCAGCGTTGGAAGAGGTCGGTTGCGCCCGGGTAGCGCAGCGCGTGGGCCAGGCCCTTGTAGGGCGAGATGGTCAGCCCCATCGGCGCCCGCGCCTGTGCGTTCAACAGGCCCAGCAGCAGCAACCCGGCAACTCCGACGCACTCGATCGCCGCGCTGAAACCGCGCAGGCGTGACCACCCGCGGCCATCGCGCGGCCCGGCGAACACGGCCGCCAGGCCGATCATCGCGCTCATCAGGATGACGCCTGGCACGCCCGCCGCGGCCAAAGCAAACAGGGCGAGCAGCGCGCCGATCCCCGAACCGAACAGGTTGGCGGCATAGATGCGGTGGCTCTGGCCGTCCGCGGCCGCCAGCGCCGCGCCGATCCCCACGCCACTGCAGAAGAACGGTACCGCGAGCGCCAGGTAGTAAAGGGCGAAGAACAGGATCTGCCGGCGTTCCCAGGCGATGCTGTAGCTATCGAACGGCAAGCCATTGACCACCGCATAGGCGATGACCGTGCTCAGGGCGAACCCGGCGCCCGCCAGCGCCAGGACCCGGTCGAGGGGGTAGCTCCGCCTGACGAGGCTCAGGTAGGTTCCGCTCGCGCCGAAGCCGAGCAACGCCAGACTGATGACGAGGAAAGCGAAGTGGTAGTACTGCGCGACCGCGAGGAGCCGGGTGAGTGCGCTCTCTAGCAAGAGCGTCGCGGCGGCCAGCACGGCCACTGCCAGGAGCGTCCGGCGCTGTGTTGGCGTAAGGCGTCGCCCTGCCCTGAAAATCGCCCACCTACCCCCCAACCCCCTCCCTACCAGGGAAGGGGAGCGCTGATCCCCCCCTCTCCTGCGAGGAGAGGGGGGCAAGGGGGTGAGGTCTTCAGCGCGAGCGAACGCCGCGGCCAGACGAACGCGCCTTCTGTCAGGCCGTGTGCAGGTCAGCGAGATCCTCGAAGATGAAGTTGGGACCATGAGCCTCCGCCTCCTCCCATGCGCAGTCCGGATGTAATATAACGCTAACTCCGCCAGCAGGCAAACCGACGATCTTCTCGTTACTTGAAATTGCTGCGATTTGTGTACTGGTCAGAGACGTGATGGACAGCCTTGCGAAGGTTTTTACCCCGACTTGGGCTAGAAATGGCGTCTTCGGGAACCTTCGCAAGGCTAATCGTCTGAGTATCCACAAATAACTCCCTCAAGTATCACGGACCGAGGAACCATCCCCATTCCTAAGAGACCCTATATTGATTCTTTGCGCCCTTTGCGCCTTTGCGTGAGGCTTTTCCAAGTCCAGCAGGTCATTGACCACTACAAATTGCTGCGATTTGCATAAAAGCTGGGTTCTGGGGCATAATAGCCCCACAACTGAATCGCCACAAGTAAAGGCCGTGACAGAGGAAAGTAAGCGGGTGGATGACCCCAGAGAGGCCGGGCCTCAGACATGAGGCTGCAAGCCTGGCCGGCGTGAAGCCCGCCGAAGTTCCCTCCCGAGCCGGACGAGTGAAAACTATTTCGGATTTGGGATTGCGGATTTCGGCTTGAATCGTTCTGACGTAAGGTCAATCCGCAGTCCGAAATCGAAAATCTGCAATCGGTCAAGTAGTTCGTCCCGGAAGCCCGCCGTTATCGGGACAGCCGGTAAATCCGTAGGCTCGATTCAATCGGGCGCATAACCGGATCGCCGGCCCAAGGGTCCCCATGCGTGGGGGAACCAGGGTGGTACCGCGGAGCTCGCTTGCGCACTTCGTCCCTGTGACGGCGTGCGCGTTTTGTTTGTTGGTACGTCGGTAGATTGGTAGATTGGTAGAGTGGTAGATTGGTAGATTGGTGGAGTGGGTAGGTTGGGAGCAGCCCAATCTACCAATGTACCAATCCCCAATGTACCAATCTACCAATACCCAATCACCAATACCCAATACCCAATCTACCAATCTACCAAGTTACCCATCTACCAGTTGCCTGACGTTGGAGGTCTCATGCACGAAGAATTATCTCGATTACAAGCCGAGGCGTTGGCCGCGCTAGGCGCCGCGGCGGACGCCGCCGCGTTGGAGGGCTGGCGCGTGCACTATCTGGGCCGCAAAGGCACTCTGACGGATGCCATGAAAGTGCTGGGCGCCCTGCCGCGCGAGGCGCGGCCGGCCTACGGGCAGGCGGCCAACCAGGTCAAAACCGCGCTGGAGGCCGCGTTCGGCGAACGCCAGGAAGCGATGCAGGCGGCCGCATTGCAGGCCGAGCTGACCGGCGGCGCGCTCGACGTCACGCTGCCGGGACGCCCACCGGCGTTGGGCCACCTGCACATCACCACCCAGACCCTGCGCCAGTTCTACGCCATCTTCGCCGAGATGGGCTTCCAGGTGTACGACGCGCCGGACGTCGAGACGGACGAATACAACTTCGGGCTGCTCAACATCCCGCCCTATCACCCGGCCCGCGACATGTGGGACACCTTCTGGGTCACCCAAAACAAACCCGGTTTCTCGGAGAAACCGGGTTTGTCCCCCGAGCTGGTGCTGCGCACGCACACCAGCCCCGGCCAGATTCGCGTCATGCGCGAGCGCTGCCCGGAGCCGATCCGCGTGATCCTGCCGGGCAAATGCTACCGCTACGAGCAGATCACCGCCCGCTCCGAGCACCAATTCTACCAGGTGGAGGGGCTGGCGGTCGGCAAGGGCATCCGCCTGACCGACCTGATCGGCACGTTGCAACAGTTCGCCCGCCGGATGTACGGCGCGGGGCGCCAGTTGCGGGTGCGCGGCAGCTACTTCCCGTTCACAGAGCCCAGCATCGAGGCCGACATGGATTGTATCCTCTGCGGTGGCGAGGGTTGTGGTGTCTGTAAATACTCCGGCTGGTTAGAGATCGCTGGCGCGGGGATGGTCCACCCGACCGTGCTGCGCAACGGCGGCTACGACCCGGAGGCCTACAGCGGCTTCGCGTTCGGCTTCGGCGTCGAGCGCCCTGCCCTGATGAAATACGACATCCACGACATCCGGTATTTCTACGGGAACGATTTGCGGTTCCTGAGACAATTCAGCTAAGGCTGAGGTCAAGGTCAAGGCTGAGATCAAGGTTGAGACCGCCAAGACGGTACACAGATACCGTCACTCGTTACTCATCACTCGTCACTCGTTAGTTTTCCGGAGCGCGTACAATGAAAATTCCACTAAGCTGGCTCAAAGATCACGTTGACATAACTACTTCGCCGACTGCCCTGGCTGAACGGCTGACCCTGGCCGGGCTAGAGGTCGAATCGCTGACCCAGATCGGCGAGCTGTGGGACCGAGACAAACTGTTCGTCGGGCAGATCCTGTCGGTCACCCAGCACCCGGACGCCGACCGGCTGGTCCTGGCGCGGGTCGAGTATGGCGCCAGCGCACCGCTGACCGTGGTCACCGGCGCGCCCAACCTGTATCCCTACGTTGGGCAGGATCTCAGCGGCGGCCGCGGGCCGAAGGTCGCCTTCGCGGAGGCGGGCGCGCGGCTGGTGGACGGTCACAGCGCGGAGCGGCGCATCATCAGGCTCAAGCCCGGCAAGATCCGGGGCATCCAGTCCGCGGGGATGGTCTGCTCCGAGAAGGAGCTGGGCCTCAGCGACGAGCACGAGGGCATCCTGCTGCTGCCCGACGACGCGCCGGTGGGCGTGCCGCTGATCGACTACATGGGCGACACGGTGTTAGAGCTCGACATCAAGGGCGCGTTCGGACACCTCCAGTCGGTGGTGGGCATCGCCCGCGAGGTGGCCGCGCTGACCGGGCAGCCGCTGCGCCGGGATGTCCTGACCATCCTCGACCGCCAGCCCGTGGAGATCGTGCCGGACGCCGACTTCACCGGCATCGTCATCGAGGACCCGGACCTGTGCCTGCGTTACTCCGCGGCGTTGATCGAGGGGCTGACGGTCGGCCCGTCGCCGCGCTGGATGCAACAACGGCTCCAGCGCGCCGGCATGCGGCCGATCAACAACGTCGTGGACGTGACCAACTACGTCATGTTGGAGCTGGGCCAGCCGCTGCACGCCTTCGACTACGACCTGCTGCGCGCCCGCGCACACACCCAGAAACCGGGTTTCTCGAAGAAACCCGGTTTCTCGGACCGGCCGACCATCATCATGCGCCGCGCCCATCCCGGCGAGCACCTGACCACGCTCGACGGCGTGGACCGCGCGCTCGACCCCGACATGCTGATGATCACCGACACGGCCGGCCCGATCGCGGTGGGCGGGGTCATGGGCGGCGCGGACACCGAGGTCCACGATGACACGACGACCATCTTGCTGGAATCGGCCAACTTTGATTTCCTGAGCATCCGCCGCACCAGCCAGATTCTCAAGCTGAGCAGCGAGGCCGCCAGCCGCTTTGGCAAGCAGGTGGACTCCGAGCTGACCGTCAAGGCGCTGGCCCGGGCCAGTCAACTCCTGACGGAGCTGGCCGGCGGCGCCGTGCGTCCCGTTTTCGGCGACGCCTACCCTGGCAAGCCGGCCCCGCGCTACATCGATCTTGCTCCTGATTACGTCAACCGCATCCTGGGCATCGAGATCCCGGCCGCGGAGATGGTGCGGATCCTGCGCGCCCTTGAGTTCGATGTTACCGGCGCTTTGCCCAACACCCAATCTACCAATTTACCAACTACTAATCTACCAACTACCGGTTTACCAATCTACCAAATCACCGTCCCCAGCCATCGCCTGGACGTCAACATCCCGGCGGACCTGGCCGAGGAGATCGGCCGCGTCTACGGGTACGATCGGGTGCCGATCACTTTGATGGACGATGAGCTGCCGCCACAGCGCCGGAACGTCACGCTAGAGGGCGAGGAGAAGGTGCGCGACATCCTGGTCGGCGCCGGCCTGGACGAGGTCATCACCTACTCGATGATCGACATCGCGGACGAGGGACGATTGCGCGCGGACAAGACCGCGCCGGACCCGGCAGACTACGTCCGCGTGCTCAACCCGCTGACCGTCGATCGCGCGCACCTGCGCCGGACGTTGTTGCCCGGGCTACTCAACACCGCGCGCGCCAACCTGCGCTTCCTGGACCGCGTCGCCATCTTCGAGGTCGGCCGCGCCTACATCCCCCGGCCGGAGGAGCCGCTGCCCGCGGAGCCTCGCCGGCTGGCCGCGCTGCTGGTCGGCCCGCGCGCGGCCACCACCTGGCAGCCGCACGACACTGAGCCGGTAGGCTTCTTCGACCTGAAGGGGGTTGTCGAGGCGCTGATCGAGCGGCTGAGCCTGCCGGACGTGACCTGGGAGCACGGAGAACACCCGGCCATGCATCCCGGCCGCACGGCCCAGCTATCGGTGAACGGGGCTGAAGTCGGCGCGGTGGGCGAGTTGCACCCGATCGTGCGCGCCGCGTTTGATTTTTCGGAGGACGCGCCGGTGGCCGTGATGGAGCTGGACCTGGATGCCCTGCTGGCGCCCTGGGGCGCGGTCAACCCGATGACCGAAATCTCGACCCAGCCGGCCGTCTACGAGGACCTGGCGGTGGTCGTCGATGAGGCGGCGCCGGCCGCCCAGGTGGCCGCGCTGATCCGCCAGACCGGCGGCAAGCTGTTGACCGACGTGCAACTCTTCGACATCTACCGCGGCCAGCAGATCCCGGCGGGCAAGAAGTCGCTGGCCTACGCGCTCACCTTCCAGGCGGCGGACCGGACGCTGACCGACCAGGACACGGGCAAGCTGCGCGCCAGGATCGTCAGGCGGCTGGAGCAGGAGATCGGCGCGGCAGGAGATCGGCGCGACGCTGCGGGCATAGACGTGACGCAGCACATCAAGGCGGGGGATGATGAATGATGAATTCGTCATCCCCTTGCCGTCTAACGGACCAAGCTCACCTGCCGCGCGGCTTGTCAGCGTCTCCTTCATCTTCCACACGAACCACGATAGCAGCGTACTGTCGTTTTCACCGCAGCTATAGCGCGGTCAGGTGCAGCAGGAGTTAGCACGCCCCGCTGGCTGCAAAGGGGTAGGACTGTCAATCTGATACACGGCGAAATAATAACTCACCATCAGCATAGCGGATACGAAGCTGGTCACCCTCAATCATGTACGACTCGAATGTTGGCATAGCACTGGAAAACGCATCTTCTATCTCATTAATCCCTGGCATTGAATCCGAACAGTCCACCTGGGTTGCTTCCACAAATGTAATTGCGATACGGTTATTTTCAATCCGGTAGTGCCCACTGACAGCGTTGCAACCGCCTTGCAGGCTTAACTCGCCTCTATTGAATGCAATGAACAGCCGGGGTTGTTCGGGTATACCAGGTGTCCTGGCCTCGCTTTCAAAGGCCAGCAATTCCCAGCGTGTGCCGTCCAACGGATCTGGTTCGCTAGTCACTGGCACAATGTAAGTGTGAGTCGGGGGTATCCCGGTACCACCATCAGTCGTACAACCCACTGTCAAACAGAGAAAACCTGCGGCTGCAACGAGCAACTGAAAGCCAACCAAAATGAAATGTTTCATCTTGACCTCCTTTGTACGCAAGACTTTATCTACTGTCCAGTTTTTGGCTACTTGCCACCTATTTTAGTATCAGGGGAAGATAGGCATCGCCAGCTATCAATGTTAGACTCCAATAGTCGCGTATATTGTGCCACTTTGAAGCAGACGTGTCCCAGCCGTTCATACAAGTTGCCCCACTTGCACGACTGCGCACAACTCCAGTGACACTTGCCATTGAGTTGGTCTCTGGTCTGTACACTGGTGAACCGCTGTCGCCCGCCACCGTGTCCGGATCGATCGTGAACATGTCAGTGTACCAGCGTCCGCCGGATTGATATGTAATACTTGTGCATTTTATTTCGCCGCAATTTGTTCCAGAGCTCTGTCCCGTAAAGCACCGCCAGTATCCTGCGACGTAATTATCAGTCGAGCCAACGATGTCACGGTAGGAACTGTAGTCAATAACATCCTCGTAAGCAGTCCAAAAATCATTCATATAAAGGATCGCAGCATCAGGTATACATCGTCCCCTGCCGACATCCCCAGAGCGCTTATGCAGTGCCCGGCGGTCAACATGGAATATGTGTTATTGTATTCGATCTTGAATCCAAGAGTACAATTGCTCCCACCACTGGTATTGCTCCAACTATCGCCCCCTCTCACTGCAACAGGTTCCTCTTCAATCTCGCCTTCCCGGACGATAACGGATGGATCGGCTACCAATGTGGCAAGGTCATCGGGCAGAGATGCTTTCTCAACGACTCCATCAGATATTCTCCATGCATCGGATGGCGCGATGAGCACCTCAACCTGATTATTTCTTCCATCAATAGCCACTGCTCGGAGCTCGGGATGCTGTGCAGCAGCGTTCGAAATTGCCCAAAATTGCTGTGCCAGCCGCTCACCAGAGAAATCAACCCACTCGATGCGCAGTCTTTCGGGATACCGGAGGGATGGTAATATTGCAAGAATGTCATTTACCTTCTCGTAGTCTCGCACAAGCTGCAAGACCAATTTGCCACCGGCAGTATTATCCTTACTACCCGCAGCATGCTCCAAGTAAATACCCCCAAACGCATCCTGAAACTCCAGCTCTTTTTCAAAGAAGTCCAACAAAGCGTCACCATCTTTTTCCAAGGCCAGAGCTACTTGAGCAGCTTGCGAAGGGCCAGGCGTTGGTGTAGGTGCTGGCGGCTGAGGAGTAAGTGTCGGTAGAGGCGAATCGAACAGCGCTGCCCTGGAAGCGATGCCAGGATACGTCTGGCCCAAAGCGATAACAACTAACATGGTTATCGCTAGCGTGAACATAGTCGGCAGAACGCTATGAAGCAATGATTTGCGACCCATCTTGTACTCCTTTCGTGCAACGAATAAGTTGAGCGGCGCGTCCCCGGTAGGCGCGCGGAAACAGCTCACTACATACCAACCTATCTCGTGAGGCCCGTTCTGTCCTTGCGCGTCCAGCCATTTTGGCTAACGTTGGCGGCCTAACGGTCAGGTTCAGCTGCGGCTGCGCCTGGCGAGCCTCTCGTTGCCCCTGACCTTACCGGCGCAGCCGTCAGCTGGAACCGAGTGTTAGGCCCCGCCCTGGCCACCACCCCACCCCATGCGAGACCCGCCCATGATGGCGAACCGTGGCTGACTACCTCACTGCAAAAACGCACCACTCATTTGACTTTACGGCGTTTGGCGCCTGCCCTGGGCGACCGCAAGGGATCGCCCCTACCACGAAACATTATCTGAACTTCTATAGCAAGTCCTGCGGTCGTCCAGCCGCACGTTTGGCCGCGATGAGGTCTTGGCGGGCGATGAATGGCGCCAACAACCCGTCGAAGTCCACTTCCATGCGTCGCGGCCAAGCTTCAGCGAAGATGGCGCCAGGAATATCCATCAAGATGTCCACGCGCACCGGTGGCACACCCATCTGATAGAAGTAGCCTTCCTGGGCGAAATCGGCTGCGGTCAAGTCCGCCAATGGTGCGCCGAACTCCCGCAGGGCGCGGTAGACGGCTTGGGCATTAGACGCGTCGGCATTGATCCAGAGATCCAGGTCTGTGGTATAGCGTGGCTCGGCGTACTGAATCAGCGCATAGCCGCCGATGACCAGATACTTAACCTGGTTGGCGTTGAAAAGCCTCAACAGATCGCTGAAGTCGGAGTTGACGAACATCGCCGCCTTTGACCTTGTGCGCGTGGACGATCAACTCCCAGGCCGCGTCGAAGTGCGCCTGGGCCGGTTGGTCTTGCCAGAACTTGAGGTCGAATGACCGGTCAAGTTCGGCCAGTTTGCCATGTCGCTCGACAAACCCAGTTCTCATTGTTCATTTGCCTCATGTCAGCGAGCATCAGTCTCGACGGCGAGATATGCGTCATCCTGCCGGTTGACCCACAGTGTTGGATTGGACAGTCTAACACAGCTTTGTGCGACCCGTTTACCCGAACCCCCGGGGCGCGGGGGATGGGTAGCAAAGGAAAGTACAACGAGGACCGAAATGATACCGAGTGTTATGCGCCTTCTCAGTTTTTCGGGGTATGCTGTGGCCGGTCTGTGACCGAGCCACGGTGGCTCGGTCACAGACCGGCCACAGCCCCCAGATTATTGAGAGGATACCTTGCGCCTCCCTCGGGTTTGTTCGCCTCACGTCATGTCTGCGGCTTCTTCGGCCGCCGGCGCCGCCAGACGATCACGATAATCGCCGCCACCACGGCGAACGGCAAGATCACCACGCCGAACCAGATCAGCAGGTTCCCCAGCACGCGCAGGACGACCGCCAGCGCGCCGGTTGCCGCTGTGTAGGTCTCCCCCGGCCGCCAGGCGACCGGCGTGGGCGTCGGTGTCACCGTCGGGGTAGGCGTGGGGGTCGGGGTCGGGACCTGCGGCTCGAGGTTGACGGTCAGCGTCGAGAACGCCGAGCGGTCCTTGAGGTAGTTCATGCGCCCCTTCACCTGCTCGATCTCGGCCTCGATCTCGGTCAGTTGGGCGTTCACCTTCAGCGCCTCCTCGACCGTCTGGGCCTGCTTCAGGAACTCGCGGACGCGCGCCGCAGTGGCCTCCAGATTGGTCAGGCGCGATTGCAGGTCCACGTACTCGTCGGTCACGTCCTTGCCCGAGGCCGTCTCGCTGATGACCTGGATGGCGATGGCGCGCACCTGGCGTTGGACGTTCTCGAACTGCTCGACCGGTACGCCCAGGGTCAGGGTGGCGATCTTGACATCCCCGCGCATCGAGACCTGCGAGTTGATGATGTAGCCGCCCCTGTCCACAGCGATGCTGGCCACCTGATCAATCGCCCGGTCCGTGTCGGCCACCAGCAGGTTCATCTGGCCGTCCTTGATGATCTTGCGGCCGACCTGGTAGGGGGACAGGCCGACGTCCCCCAGCCCCATCCCTTTGGCCGAGGCGACCTGCCCGGCGACCGGCGCGAGCACTTCGGCCGGCGCGGGCGCCTCGTCTGCGGCCACGGCAATCGGCATGGCCTGTTCCACAGCCTTCTCTACGGCCTGGGGCTTGGGCGCCGGAGCGCACGCGGCCAGCAGCAACCCGAGCAGGAGCAAGGGAAACCAGCGTTTCAGGCACTTGAAAGATACCATGATGCGCCTCCTGACAAGCTACAGCGTTTCAGGCTGTAGTGTTCCAAGACTACGAAATTCTGTAATGTCTAATATATCACAAAACACCCCGCATTGCAATAGGTTGCAGCAACCCCATGTAGTTGCTTTCTCGCTCAACTGACGTTATAATCGCCCCGAACCGGTTCGATAAGGACCCATTCGGAATAGCGAAGCGACAACCCTGAAATCGCCCAAGGTCTATTTCCGTGACACGGGCATCCTGCACCAGATGCTGGGCGTGCGCAGCGAGCCAGAACTGCTGACACATCCCAAAAGTGGCGCCTCGTGGGCAGGGTACGTTGTCGAGGAGGCGCTCAAGGCCGCCGAACCGGACGAGGCCTATTTCTGGGCCACCCACGCTGGGGCGGAGCTGGACCTGCTGCTGTTCAAGGAGGGTCGCCGCCTGGGCGTGGAGTGCAAACGGGTGGACGCGCCCCGCCTCACCAGGTCCATGCACATCGCGTTGCAGGACCTGGAACTCGATCATCTCGTCGTCATCTATCCAGGCCAACGCGCCTATCCTCTGGCCGACCGCGTCATAGTGGCGCCGTTGACGCAGCTCGCCCAAGGCGGCGAAGCCATTCTCTTCCCCAAAGCCCGGTGATCATCACACATGGACCGAGACACTTTCGAAAACCTGGTCGCTGAGGCGATCGAAAACCTGCCCGAGGCTTTTCTCGAAATGCTCGACAACGTCGCCATTCTCGTCGAGGACTGGCCAGACCGCGAGACCCTGCGCGTCGCCGGCATCCGCTCGCCCTATCAGCTCCTCGGTTTCTACCACGGCGTCCCGCAGACCGCTCGCACCACCTACTACGGCCTCGTCCCGCCGGACCGGATCAGCATCTACCGCCGGTCCATCGAGCAGCAATGTCGTACGCCGGCCGAGATGCGCGAGCTGGTCGGCCGGGTTGTCCGCCACGAGATCGCGCACCACTTCGGGATCAGTGACGATCGATTGCACGAGATCGGCGCGTATTGACGCGTATCGACGCGTATTCACGGGAGAGCACCCATGCGCATCAAACTTGCCTACGGCCGCGCCGGGCTCTGGGTTGACCTGCCCGACGACGTGACCCTCATCGAGCCGCGGTTCGTGGCCGGCCTGCTCGACGAACGCGCCGCGATCACGCACGCGCTGGCCGCGCCCATCGGCAGCCGGCCGTTGCATGAGCTGGCCGGCCCCGACGACACGACCGCCGTGGTCTTCAGCGACCTGACGCGGCCCATGCCCAACGACCGCGTGCTGCCGATCCTGCTGGACGAGCTGGCGTTGGCCGGCGTGCCGGACGCGCAAATCGTGCTGATCAACGCGCTGGCCACCCACCGCGCCCAGACCGACGCGGAGTTACGACGCATGTTGGGGGATGGGATCGTCGACCGCTACCGCGTCAGCCAACACGATGCCTGGGACGACGCCAACCTGGTCGAAGTCACGAGGAACCGTCTGAGTCGTCCGGTGCGAGTGAACCGCGCGTACATGAACGCTTCCGTCCGTATCCTGACCGGCTTCATCGAGCCCCACATCTTCGCCGGATTCAGCGGCGGCCCCAAGGCGGTCTTGCCCGGCATCTGCGACTTCGAAACGATCCTGGACAACCACGACGCGGCCATGATCGCCGACCCCAACGCGACCTGGGCGGTCACCGAAGCCTGCCCAGAGCAAGGTCGAGGGGGCAACCCGATCTGGCAGGAGATGCTGGCCGTCGCCCAGAGCACAGGGCCGACCTTCCTGCTCAACGTCACCCTGAACCGCGATCGCCAGATCACTGGCGTCTTCGCCGGCGACCTGTTGATGGCGCACCGCGCGGGGACCGCATTCGTGCACCGGACCGCCATCCAGACGGCGCCGGCGCCTTTCGACATCGTCATCACCTCCAACAGCGGCTACCCCTTGGACCTCAACCTCTACCAGGCGGTCAAGGGGATGTCGGCCGCAGCCCGCATCGTCAAACCGGGCGGCGACATCATGGTGGTGGCCGAGTGTTGGGACGGCATCCCCGCGCACGGCGAATACCGGCGGCTCCTGTGGGAGGCCAGCTCGCCCCAGGACCTGCTCGACCGGATCATGGCCCCCGGCTTCCGCTGCCACGACCAGTGGGAAGCACAACTCCAGGCGCAGATCCAGCTCAAGGCGAACGTGCGCGTCTACGCCGACGGCCTGACGGATGCAGAATTGCGCCGCGCGCTGGTGACACCATGTCGATCTATCGAAGAAACCGTGGCCCAATTGCGCCGCGCAAACCCGACAGCGACCATCGCAGTGCTGCCCGATGGGCCGCAGACGGTGCCGACCCTGGCAACGAACTGATGACTGAAGATGCGCCACTCAAGACACCCAAAGTGCTGGGGCCGGTCTCCCGACCCAAAGTGCTGGGGCCGGTCTCCCGACCGTGCCCCCGTATCCCATCGCTTCGACGCGCTAACATAATTTACCCAAAAACCGATCCTGGAGCAGACATCCTTGACACCGACAAGCCCCATCACCCCTGAACCAGCTTCCCACGATTACCAACCCGTGACCCCGACCATCGCCGCCGAGCTGCGCGCCATCGTCGGCGACAGTTGCGTGATCTACGGTGAACCGGAGCGCATGCTGGACTACGCGCACGACGAAGTGGCCGGCGAGGAATATGCCCACATGCCCGAAGTCGTGGTCAAGCCCGGCGACGCGGCCCAGATCGCGGCCATCATGCGCCTGGCCAACCGTGAGTGCATCCCGGTGACCCCGCGCGGGGCCGGCTCCGGATTGTCGGGCGGCGCGGTGCCAGTCTTCGGTGGGATACTGCTCTCGTTGGAGCGCATGAACCGCATCCTGGAGATCGACTTGGCGAACATGGTGGCCGTGGTCGAGCCGGGCGTGATCACCAACGACATCGACGAGGCGTGCAAACCACACGGCCTGTTCTACGCCGGCTACCCGATGAGCGTGGAGAGCTGTTTCATCGGCGGCAACGTGGCCGAAAACGCCGGTGGCGGGCGGGCGATCAAGTACGGCGTGACCGGGCGTTACGTGCTGGGGCTCGAAGTGGTGTTACCCACGGGGGAGATCATCGAGCTGGGGGGCAAACGGGTCAAGGACGTGACCGGCTACAACCTGCTGCACCTGATGGTCGGATCGGAAGGGACGCTCGGCATCTTCACCCGCATCACCTTGCGCCTGTTGCCGCTGCCCACAGTGCGGATGACGATGCTCGTGCCGTTCGCCGACGTGGCCAGCGCGATCGCCGCGGTGCCACGCGTGATGACGCAAGGCGGCATCGTGCCCGCGGCCGTGGAGTTCATGGATCGCTTCTCGATGGAGGCCGGCTACACCCACGTTGGCGAGAAGCTGCCCAACCGGACAGCGGGCGCCCTGCTGCTGATCGAAGTCGATGGCTCCAGCGCGGCCCAGGTCGAAGCCGATTTGAACACCCTGGTCGACCTGTGCCTGGAAGCGGGTGCGCTGGACGCCTACGTCGCCAACACGCCGACCCAGATCACCAAGATGTGGCATCCCCGGCAAGTAATTGCCGAGGCTTTGAAGGTCACGTACGCCGAGCAGAGCGCGGAAGACCTGGTGATGCCGATGGCGCAAATCCCCAACCTGATGCCTGAGCTGGACCGGCTTGCCGCGCGCTACCCGGTGCTGTTGCCCGCCTTCGGCCACGCCGGGGATGGCAACATTCACGTGCACATCGTCAAACAGCCCGAAGCGCCCGCGGCCGAGTACAAAGCGGCCCTGCCCGCGCTCCTGGAGGAGTTGTACAAAGCCGTCGCCCGGCTCGGCGGCACCATCAGCGGGGAGCACGGCATCGGCTCGAAACGCTCGCGCTATCTGCCGCTCGTCCAGGACCCGATCACGATCGCGCTCCAGCGCCGCATCAAGCGGGCGTTTGATCCGTTGAATATTCTCAATCCGGGCAAGATCTTTCCGCCGGCGTAAAACGTAAAACGTAAAGCGCAGCCTGCTCAACTCAGCAAAGCGCCCAGCACGTCCGGGCGAAACTCGTAATAGTCCTTATTCCGCAAGTCTTGAACGATGGCTTCCAGCGCTTCTCGATTTACCAGCCCGGTCACTTTGCAGGCCAATAAGAAGGCTGGAATGTGGATCGCCACGACTCCCAGGCGCGACGCTATCTTTCGTGCTTTGTTGTCGCTGATCATCAGCACAGCCTCGGCGCGGCCCAACGCCAGGGCAATGCTTTCCTGTGCTCCGGCTCCCAAGTCTCGGAAATCTTCGTCACGTAGTAGATCATTGAGAATGTCAGCATCCGGTGCGGCAATCCGAATCCACGGAACCTCTGCCAGACGCGTCAAAAGTTCCGTCTCGGCAACCTCCCGGTACACCCACGGGGGAATCCACAACGTCTCCACCTGACAGAACTCTCGCACCAGGTCCAGGCGGCCGATTTTCAGGAACGAGCTGAGGAAGTCGGTATCCGAGATCACGGTGGGCATCCGGGTTTACCTCCCGACGATTTGCAACGCGGCTTTAGCCATTGCCGAAGTCTCGGCCAGGCTCTCTGGGGCCACGCGCGAAGCGCCGTGGCGGTGCAGTGCCGCTTTCATCGCTTCCACATTCAAACCACTCAGCTCCACCGCTTTGCCCAGAGAAATGGATCCGCGCGCGTACAGTTTGCACGCGATGGCCAGCCGCACATCTGGCCGGGTTGCCAGCAATGTGCGGATCGCCTCGGTCACAAATTCTCTCTCACTGGTGTAGAACCCGGTCTCCGGAACCACAGCCACACCCTCTCGTAACAGAGGCGGTAGAGTCCACTCTGCCGTTTCTTTCATGGAATGCCTCCTCAAACGTAACTACTCAGCTTGTCATTGCGAGGAGGCGTTTTTTGCCGACGAAGCAATCTCGATTGCGGCAATCCAGATTGCTTCGCAAAAAACGCTCGCAATGACACGGCGGCTGAGTAGTTACCCTCAAACAGGGATTGTTTCCCTCACGCCGGCCGACTCAATTATAGCACAGGTAACCCCTTCGGCGTGAATTTCCCTCTACCACGCTGAGCAGTGGTTGCGTTGCTATGAGGCCGTCAAGAAATGGATTCCATTTCTGGCTCGGTCGCAGACCGGCCAGAGCGGGAAGCAATTCTTTGATAGACTCTATGTGGCGCATCCTGGTATGATCGGACGTTTGACAAGGTCCAGGCGCCGTGCTAACATCCCCATATTGCGCACACGATTGGAATCGGTTCTGACCACCAACCGGAATGAGGCCACATGGAATCCTGGTACGCGCTCTACACAAAACCCAACGCGGAAGCACAGGTCGCACGGACCCTGATGGTGCGAGGGTTCAAGACCTTCCTGCTGCGCAAGATCGAGGCGCAGGGTGGGCTGCCAACGCACCATTTCAAACCCGGCGACGAGGTGATCATCGAAGAGGGCCCGCTGGCCGGATTGAGCGGCATCTTCCAGGGCCCCCTGGGCCCGGCAGAACGGGTGCGCATCCTGGTCGATTTTTTGGGCCAGGCCAGCCGCATCGAGGTGCCCGTCGCCGCGCTGCGCGCCGCGACCGAGGAGGAGAGCCGGCGTCGCCGGCGCGGGACGCGCGGGCATGGCCGGCGGATCCGCTACCGGGACGCGCTGCCCGCGGATCACTGAAAAGAAGTCGTCACGGGCGCCAACCCACCGCCAAGAATGAAGACAAAGCTGGCTCGGTTACAAACCGGCCAGAGCACCAGTTTTCAAAGAAGAAGATAGTTTCATGCCAACCTGGCGTCGCACCCTCTACACCGTCTGGTTCATCCAGTTCATCGCCGTAGCCGGTTTCTCTTTCGTCATGCCGTTCATCCCCTACTACGTGCAGGAGTTGGGGATCACAGACGTGAAACTGGTTGCGATCTGGGCCGGACTGGTGACCTCGGCGCAGGCTGTGAGCATGGCGCTGATGGCGCCGGTGTGGGGCGCGCTGTCCGATCGCTATGGCCGCAAGCTGATGGTGCTGCGGGCGACTTTCGGCGGTGCGGTGATCATGGCGCTGATGGGGTTCGCCGCCAATGTTCAGCAGTTGCTGGTGCTGCGTTTCTTGCAGGGCATGTTGACCGGCACGGTGTCGGCGGCGACGACGCTGGTGGCCAGCGCGACGCCCAAGGAACGTCTGGGCGCGGCGCTGGGCTCGTTGCAAACGGCCGTGTTCTTGGGCGTGTCGTTCGGCCCGCTGTTCGGCGGCTTCATGGGCGACACATTCGGCTATCGGCCCAGTTTTTGGATCACCGGCGGGCTCCTGCTGGTCTCCGGCATCCTGGTGGCGCTGTTCGTCCACGAGGATTTCCAGCCGGCGGAAGACGTCGTCCGGGCCGGCCGGCATGGCTACGGCAACGGGATGCGGCTGGTGCTGACGTCGAGCGCGCTGCTGGCGCTCTTTGTCGCCCGGATCGTGCTGCGGACGGGCAGCCGGGCGCTGGGGCCGGTGTTGCCACTGTTCGTGCAGACGCTGCTGCCGGCCGGTGCGCGCGTGGCGACCATGACCGGGATCATCTCCGCGGCTACGGCGCTGGGCTCGGCCATCGGCTCGCCGGTGGTCGGCGGCTGGGGCGACCGGCAGGGTCACCGGCGCTGGCTGATCGTCAGCGCGTTGGCCGCGGCGCTCTGTTTCGTGCCGCAGGCTTTTATCCACGATACGCGGGCGCTGATCTTCTGGCAACTCCTCAGCGGGCTCGCGGTCGGCGGCACGTTGTCCACCGTGACCGCGCTGCTGGCGCGGCTGGCCCCGGACGGGCACCAGGGGATCGTGTTCGGACTGGACGCCAGCGCGGTGGCCGGCGCCAACGCGATCGGGCCGATGGCCGGCGCGGCGGTCGCCGCGGGACTGGGGCTCAGGGCGCCATTCCTGCTCTCGGCGGCCTTCCTCGTGGTCGGCGCGCTGGCGGTGGCGCTGTGGGTGCAAGAGCGCGATCGGCGACTCGCGTCGGCGGAGACGATCGCGTAGACATAATCCTGGGTGGAGCGGTCGCAGACCCTTCGGGCTGAGCCCTTCGACTGGCTCAGGACGAACCTCAGGACGAAGCCGGCCACAGCCCCCGGAGACGGTTGGGCGTCACAAATTGCATACTGCGGAGTGCGTGTTGCGTGTTGCCCATCCCGTTGAAACACCGGCTGCGAAATACGCAATCCGCATCACGATCACCTCATCTGAGACAACCAAACTCCCCTGGCTCGGTCGCAGACATTTCCCATGGCGCTAAATTACAAGATCGATGGCACCACCTTGCAGGTCGTCACCGTTCAGCTCGAACCGGGTGTGCGGATCTATTCCGAATCGGGCGGCATGAGCTGGATGAGCGGCAACGTCGAGATGGAGACCAACACCGGCGGCGGGTTGGGCAAGATGTTCCGGCGGGCGCTCTCCGGTGAATCGCTCTTCATCACCGATTTCTACGTCAACTCGGGCCAGGGGATCGTGGCTTTTGCTTCGGAGTTCCCCGGCAAAGTCGTGGACCTGCACCTGGGCGAGGGCGAATCCGTCATCATCCAGAAGGATGCGTTCATGTGTGCGGAGAAGTCGGTGGACATCGACATGCACCTGCGCAAGCGGCTGGGCACGGGGTTCTTCGGCGGTGAGGGCTTCATCCTGCAGAAGCTGACCGGGCCCGGGGACGCGTTCGTCGAGTTCGACGGCGAGATCGTCACCTATGATCTTCAGCCGGGCCAGGTGTTGAAGGTGGACACCGGCCACGTGGCGATGTTCCAACCCACCGTAGACTTCGACGTGACCATCATGAAGGGGTTCAAGAACATCCTGCTGGGCGGCGAGGGGCTGTTCCTGGCCACGCTGCGCGGGCCGGGCAAGGTGTGGCTGCAAACCATGCCATTGATGAAGCTGGCCAACAAAGTGCTCCAATACCTGCCCGAGAGCAAGGGCGGCAGCGGTGGCCCCAGCGGTGGCATGAACATCAACCTGGGTGGGCTGTTGGGGGGGAATCAGTGACGG
>PHCA01000065.1 GCA_002842085.1 Chloroflexi bacterium HGW-Chloroflexi-1 | reverse complement strand
AGTTCCGTCCAGCGCCGATACATCTCCAGCCATTCCGCGCTCGCCGGATCGAGGCCGACGAACGCCAGCTCCGACAGACCCACGCGATACTCGACCCCGCCCTTGCGTACCCGCGCCACGATCCCGCGGCGCAGGTTGCTGGCCCGATCATCCAGACCGAGCAGTTCGACTTGTTCGCCAAGGATTTGGGCATTAAGCGGGAAATCGAGCTGCTCTTCCAGCGTGTAAAGGATGCTCATGAGTTGCTCTTCCTCGTTGTTGTAGCAGTCCACGGTGGCCTGGTCGAGGAGTTCCCGGTACCGGTCTTCGCTCAGGTTGGCCATGTTTGACTCCCATGCCGTAATATACGCTCTGCTCTTGTCCTGCTGCGATAATTACGCAAGAATTGCTCCATAATTGCGTCAAACGTAATTGTTTGACGCAATCATCACGCAATTCTCTGCACCTGAAAACGGCTGGCTGTCTACACCGACAGGTCATCAGTGCTATGATGAGTCACCGCCGGGCCGGGACCTGGGAACCAGCGAGCCCCTTTGGTGCGGCCGATTATGTGGATGCGTTCCTCGGACTTTAGATCTCGCAGCAAACGCTGAACCTGATGACTGGACAGTGCTGGGAGTACCTGAAGAAGTTCAGCGAGTTGACTGCCTTCTCGTTGATTGTCCCCAATATGTTTCACCAAAAGCGCCTTGTTTGTCTCACGATCAAGCCCCTTTTTCCGGGTATATACCCCCTTCTTCCCGACGAAACCATAAAAACGACGGGAAAGAATGTATCGCGCCCCTCTACCATGTCCGATTGTCTCCACGACACCCTCATCTATCAACCTCGGTAGACGCTCCTTTAGCTGATCGGCAATGGGCTGTTCCCGCCGAACCAGGTCGAGCACCAGGAAGTCCTGTGTCGTAAAGGTGGCTAGTCTCTCCCTGCCAATTTGCTCCAGGAAACGCAAGAATTGAGGGTCCTGGATTTCGCCGCTCAGCGTCACGGAAACCTGATAGTCATCGGTGCCAGTGAAATCGGGGGTAGGTTTGCTCTCCTTTATGCACTCCTCGAACATGAGGTTCATGCCTTGGCCAGAGCGTTCGACCAGCCCACACCTGGCGAAGACTTCTGCGATGCGACGGTTACGCGGCGCTTGCCGCCACAGGATATTGTCCAAGTTAATTCCCGGCGGGAAGCCGCCCGGGCTGACAACCTCTAATCGACGGGGCAATTGCCGTACAAATACCGATCCGGCCAATCGGTAATCGCGATGGCTAACAGCGTTGAGGATCGCTTCCCGAACTGTGACCTCATTGAGCGTTGGGACGTCGAACACGAAGAAACCGTGTTGGAAGTGCTGCACTTCGTTTCGTAGGCTGATTCTGTTCCACAGGTTGTCCTGATAAGCAAAGAATCCCTGGCGATACTCCTCACGCTGCTGCGGCGCGCCAGACGCCTCGCTGGAGCGGTACTCGAAGATCATCTCGGCTTGCGCGAGGTATTTGCCAAGCACCTGTCGTGTGCCCAACAAGATCAGTGCCGCATAAGTTATCTTGCCATCCATGATCAACTCAGCGTCGGCGAGAAGCTGCTCGTCGGAGATCACATCCAAGGCCTTGTTATCCGACTTGCGTTGCCACATTGCCCGAAATTGTTGAATGGCCACGGAATCCAGATCTCCCAGGGATGCCCCTACACAGATCTCCGCTGAGAAGTCCGATCCGACCTCATCGAAGATGCGTTTGAGGAGATCGGATGTCATTGGCGCCAAGTCTTCGCCGGCACGCATCCAGTAAGCCCCGCCGTACTGAATTGGCATTCCTGCCGGACGTGATGGCACACTGAAGACAATCACGCGCCCCTCGGGATGTTGGATCGCGACGGCGTTCACTCGCAGCCGCAACCTTTCGATCAGCCCGGCTTTGGTGCGCTCCAAGTTTTGGAAAGCCTGACTGCCGATGACGCGGCGGGGGTGCCGGTCGGTGACACCCAGAATGATCGTTCCGCCGCCCTCATTGGCCAAGGCGACGCAATACTTGACCAGCTTCTCAAAGTCATAGCGGCATTTTGCCTCTTTGAATTCGAGATGTTCGTCCTCTTTGGCGTCCAGCCACACCTGAAGTTGCATGAGATCAACGTTCATATGTGAGTTTACCTCCCCTCTCCCTCCACCACCCAGACCTCCGCCTCCGTCAACCCATACAACTCATAGACCAACCGGTCGATCTCCCGGTCGGTCCCGGCGATCTGGCGCTGGAGCGCGGTCTTGACGTGGGGCACTGACTCGGCCGCCACCCGCCGGTGCAGGTCGAGCATCCGCTTCCGGTCCACCCGGCTGACCATCCGGTCGTGTCACGCCGCGTCGGCGATGAACTGGGCGACTGGGTGCCTGCGTGTTGTCAAAACTGCCCCAGGCAGGTATAATCCCCAAGGAGCAACAATGTGAGGAGTGAAGCCATGCTGACACCACAACGTTTGACCTTTGACCAGCTAAATGAACGCCTGCGCGGCTATGAGCGCGAGTACGGATACTCGACCATCGAGTTCTACCGGCGCTACCGCAATGGCGAACTGGGTGATGACGATGATCTCATGATGTGGGCGGGCTTGTATCACCTGTATCTGACCTCATTGCCAGTCCGCCAGTTTATGCAGAGCGAGTTGGTGGCGGCGTGACAATTGATGACTACTTCGCATCCCTTGAACGAAGCCTGCGCCAAGACCCGCTGGTAAGTCACCTGCTGGAGCCGTTCACTTGCCTGGCCTCGGACGACTTCAATGGGCTCGTCCGGGGCCGTGTTTTCTTCTGGGATGACTCCTTTCTCGACCTCTATGAGGTGGTCAGCACCGAGTTGGGTTACCCGGTGCGCATCGGTTACGCCTATACGTATCTGCAAAGGGGACAGCGCGTCTTTCGCTACGACAACGCCGCACATCATCCTGAAATCATCACATTTCCGCATCACAAGCACATTGGGCCGCAAGACCGTCTGGCCCCTTCCGACCAGCCCAGCTTGAGCCAGGTCTTGGCTGAGATCGCTGCTTGGCTGGACAAACATCCTCCAGCTGAATCGTTCTAGTGGGTCGTTCGGGACGTGTTCAGCCATTCGGGCCGGTGATTGAAATCACCGTCTGTTACCCGAAGTGCGTTGAAACGCACTGCGTGTCGTGGCGGCAACCCGTTTGAACGGGTTTCGGCTATGCCAGACTACGGTTTCAACCGTAGGCCGCGGACGCATGTATGGCACCGATGGAACCAAACGACCCACCAGGTTGCGCTGGTCAGCGGATCCTGGTGCTGAACGAAAGAAGGGGCTTCCTAACGCCCCTCCACCACCCCGACCTCCACCTCGGTCAACCCATACAACTCATACACCAACCGGTCGATCTCCCGGTCCGTCGCGGCGATCTGGCGCTGGAGCGCGGTCTTGACGTGCGGCACGGACTCAGCCGCCGCGCGGCGGTTCAGCCTGGAAGATACAGGCGATGGACACCGCGATAGGTTTCGATGTCAAGTATGACCTCTGCCAGTCTGAGAGCACAATCCTGACAATACGCTGGGTCGGTGAGCACGCGTCGCAGATTGCTGATAATCAAGACCGGAAGGCTCTCCGACGTGCGCAAGCGCCTGATCGTACTCTCCAGCGAACGTTCTCCATCGCTCGTTTTACGATTGCCGGTAAGGAGGACGCAGCCGTTGTCCTGACAATACTGCCAAACTGCGGCGTCTTCGGCGCTTGCCGACAGGCCAACATCGACAAACAAGCGCAACTCCATGGGAATCAGCTTGAGGTAACCGCCCGTGTCAAAAGCGCGGAAGAGCGCTCGCGCCTGCCCTTCGCAGTTATGGTCGCTCAGCACGATCTGCATCAGTGTCTGCCTTATACTCGTTTTCGGCGCGCTCTCGAAGGACATGCAGAGCCGCCCGCTGAGAGGTCATGGGCAAGGTGGCAATATACTGATCGATCTGTGCGGCCTGGCGACGATAGTACGCCTCGCGTTCGGCCAAGTGCTGTTCGATCTCCGCCAGTCGCGGCTCCAGATCGGCGCGGTGCTGGGAGATGTAATCCAGCGCGGTTTCAACCTGCAAGGGTGACAAGTTGAAGGTCAGGCCGATCTCATAAATCGAATCTCCAGCATCGTGAGCATCCATCACATCAAACACACTGACGCGGCTTTCGCTGATCAGCGGTTCTGCGTCGGTCTCGATGATCGTGTACCGCAGCCGGTTTGGTCCCGCGACCTTAGTCGTATCAGTCATCGTATTACTCTCCGTACCTGCTGTCTGCAATCGAACACCGGATGTTCTGCAATTCCCTTCAGCACCGACCGCGCTGCACATCAACACTACTTTACCCCAAATCGCCTATCCTGACAAGGTCGCTGAAGGAACCCGATGCTATCGCCCTTCCACCACCCCAATCTCCGCCTCCGTCAACCCATACAACTCATAGGCCAACCGGTCGATCTCCCGGTCGGTCCCGGCGATCTGGCGCTGGAGCGCGGTCTTGACGTGCGGCACGGACTCCGCGGCCAGACGCCGGTGCTGGTCGAGCATCCGTTCCATCAGGCTGACCATCCGGTCGTGCCGCGCGATGTCGGCCGGGTCGGTGAAGTCGATGATGCGGATGGGGAGAAGATGATAGGCTGAAACAACTGTGCGCAACGGGCGAGGCCTGCATGCGGGTGAAGGACAGTCAATCTTGAGGCGCTGGTCAGGCTGGATTGCTCGCAGGCATGCCGACCACTTGCACCTGGAGGCGCTGCTTGACGGGCAGGCTGCCCGCTGCCAACATGCGGTCGATCGCATCGAGCGTAGTGGCATGGTAGTAGCGCTCACCGCACTCCTGACAGACTTCAGCCTCGACATCGTCTATGATGAAGAGTTGTCGTCGGAGCCAATGAACCTTGCGGACCTTTTTCTTGATCGTCTTGCCCCCACAGAACTCACAAATCATCATCCACCTCCACCGCATACACGGTGATGATCAGCAGGTCTTCGATCTCGTGAAAGCGACAGACCACGCGAATAGGCCGTTCATCTCTTGCTCGACCTGCGATCCGGTAGCGTGTGCCCCGAACATCTTCGGTCATTCGCTTCTCGATACGTCCGCCGAGGATGCCCCGTTCGATATCCGGGCGTTCCAACCCATCGGCCCACATCTCCTCTTCGGCGTGGGCAGACAAGTAGTAGCGCCTATCGATCACCAGTTGGCGAATCCGTTGCAAGACACTCATCTTGTCTCACTCCGCTCCGGCCATACGCATCTGGCACAGATTGTAACACTCGGAGGGCGGGGCGTCAATTGATCGAAATTGCCCTAACGCCCCTCCACCACCCCAATCTCCACCTCCGTCAACCCATACAACTCATAGGCCAACCGGTCGATCTCCCGGTCCGTCGCGTCGATCTGGCGCTGGAGCGCGGTCTTGACGTGCGGCACTGACTCGGCCGCCACGCGCCGGTGCAGGTCGAGCATCCTTTCCACCAGCGCGACCATCCGATCGTGCCGCGCGACGTCGGCCGGGTCGGTGAAGTCGATGGTGCGGATGGGCAAAGTGCCAACATACTGCTTGGTACATGTGATCCATCCACCCCGGAACAGGTTGCTAATGGACTGAAGCTGCCAAAACAGCAACTTCGAATTCAACAGCCCAAGAACGTATTCCGGTGACAGACCGGAGTTCTGGTCAACCGTGATGCTGAATCCACCGCTAGCCATCAAGCAGTACTTCTCACGATCGACCGGCAACCGCGCATACAAACCTTTGTCCGCGAGCAAAGGCACTACCATTTGTGCAGCATCATGTACTTCAAGGTTTCTGGATGCGCTAAATCCATACCAAACCCTGAATTGCTTCCTTTGCTCGAGTCGTTTCCTTTGTGAGAGAAGGTATCGATACGCGTTGGGGTATGTCGACTTGAGCGTAGGTTCTGATACCAGTTGCATGGAGCCATCTACCTGCCGTTGGTACGGGAACACGATCACCTTGTCAGCCTTCGGGGTAAACCGATAGCAGCCAAAATCGGTCGCGAACAATGGGGTTCGCAAGATGTCCTTCTCGAGCTCGACGATCTGGCCATCCGCTGTCCTGTATCGTCCCACCTCTGAGGTGTGCTGAAGAATAAAGACTTTGTCATCACCACTACTTGAACCACGGGACATTATGGCCGGCAAAGCAAGCAGTGGAGTGGCACGCACACTAATTTTCTCGGCAATGGCTGTATGCGATCTAGCTGCTATCTGCCACGGCGCCTCTGTCAATATACTGGAAGGTCTGGTGATGAACTCGACTTTCTCGCCAAGTATTTGCGGAGATGGCTCAACCTGAGCGAAATCGAATGTCGTGATCCTACTACCCGACAGGAATAACAAGCAGGTGTAAGTCGTCGCTTGGCTGAAAACCTGTTCGTGGCCAAAGTCCACTAGTGCTGCGAGTGCCTGACGTTCAGAGATGAATCCTCGTACTGCTTGCCCATAGTCAGTTGTGAGGAATTTATTCGGCAGGATGAAGCCCAGCCGGCCGTGCTCCTTGAGCAGGCTCAGCCCCTTCTCGACGAAGACCACGTAGATGTCGCAGTTGCCCTTGCTGGCGGCCCGGTAACGCGCTTTGTAGTACTCCACCTCCACCGGCGCCCACTCCTTCAGCGCCTGGATGCGGATATACGGCGGGTTGCCGATCACCGCGTCGAAACCCCCTTCCCGGCCCTCCACCGGCGCGAGGGAGAGAGCGAAGATATCGGGAAACTCCGCCGCCCAATCGAAGACGTTGACCCGCAGCGCCTCCTCCTCGTCCAGTAGCCCCAACTGCCGCCCCTCGTAGAAATCCGGCCCGATCAGCGAGTTGCCGCACTTGATGTTGTGCGCCAGGTCGGGCAGGGCGCGCTCCGGGAAGAGCGCCATCTGCTGGCCCAGCGTCTGCTCGTCCTCCCCCTCCAGCACCTTGAGCAACAGCGACAGCCTGGTGGTCTCCACGGCCTGCGGGTCGATATCCACGCCGTAGAGGTTGTTGAGCAGGATGCGCTTGCGCTCGTCGATGGTCAGTTGCCAGTCGCCGGTGCGGGTCTGGTAGAGCCGCGGCGTGCTCCCCGTGGCCCAGCCGGCCGGCCCGTCCGCGACGTACTGGTCCCGGTGCCAATCCAGCAGGAACTGGTACGCGCCGAGCAAAAAAGAGCCGGAACCGCACGCGGGATCCAAAATCCGCAGCTTGCGGCAGCCGCCGCGCGGGCCGGGCCGCTTGCCTTCCACCAACCTTCCGACCGTCTGCCGCACGATGTAGTCCACGATGTAGGTGGGCGTGTAGTAAACGCCGCCGGCCTTGCGCACCTCCGGCTTCTCCTCGATCACCGCGCGGTGGGCCGGGGTCAGGCGGATCACCTTGCCCAGGAACTGCTCGTACACCTGGCCCAGGATGTCGGCCGGCAGGACCGAGAACTCGTAGGGGCTGTCCGGGTAGTAGAGGCTCCTGAGAATCTCCCGCAGCACCTTGTCGTCGATGATCAGCCGGGGGGTCAGGGTGTCGGGCGCGTCCGCCCGGCCCTTCTCCTGTTCGAAGTAGAACAGACCGGAGTTGTAGCGGGCGTCGGCGTGGCGAAAGCGCAACTGGAGGCGGCCGTAGATCTCGGCGCCGTTGGTCAGCCCCAGCAGCGTGCTGTATGGCTCGATGCCCCGATCCTCGGCGATGCGCAGGAAGATGATCCGGTCGATGGTGCGCTGGACCGCAAAGTTGAGCTGGCGCTGGCTCAGGTCCGGGTTGCGCAGCGCGATGTTGCGGGCCAGCAGGTCGCGCCAGCGCTCGATCTCGGCCAGGAAAGCCGCGTCCACCTCGGCCGTGCCCCGTTTGGCCTTCTTGGACTCGACGTACCTGTCGAAGGACCCCTTGAGGATGGCCTCGCGCGAGAAGACGCCGGCGATCTCGTCCCAGCGGTCGGGATAGTCGCTGTAGCGCAGGTAGATCACCCGGGCCGCGGACGCCTGGTCCGCCTGGTCCGGCTTGACGCGGCAGTCGTAGACCGCGAACTCCTCGAAATCGGTGAGGATGCTCAGCGGCAGTTTGGCGCTCCACGCATAGCGGCGGAGCTGATAGGCCGGGTGGATGTCGGTCTTGATGTCCACCGACGGCTTCTTGGCCTCCACGAAGAATTTGCGATTGCCGCCGATGCGGAAGCCGTAGTCCGGCGCCTTGGTGCCGCCCCCCATTTTGACCGCGTCCTCGTGCACCACGTCCTTGTAGGCCTCGGCGTAGCCTTGCTTGTTGGCCACGTCCCAGCCCAGCGCTTCGAAGAACGGGTCCAGGAACTCGCGGCGGAGCTGCGTCTCGTTGTAGCGGACCTGCGTGTAGGCCGCGCTGTTCTGGTGAAAGCGGTCGATCAGTTCGTGGATTTCGGGTGGTGGAGTCATGAAGTCTCCTCATGGTGAGCGGGTATCCTTTGACAATCCAGGATGGCTGTGGCCGGTCCGTGACCCAATGTCGCTGACATTTGCCTTTCGCTCGGGCCGGTCTCCCGACCGTGCCCGCTCCGAGGCCCGGTTTAGCTGCTCCGGCGAGGCTTCCAGTGGCTCGGTCAGGAGACCGGCCACAGCCCGC
>PHCA01000064.1:26909-28402 GCA_002842085.1 Chloroflexi bacterium HGW-Chloroflexi-1 | reverse complement strand
ACCAACGGCCCAATGGGCTGCGCCACCGGCCGCAACGCCGAACACCGCCCCTGAAAAACGCTGGTTGACCCACAGTGTCGGTTAGTTCTGCCTAACTATGAATTAGACGGATACGGTCTATTACTCTTCAGGAGTGGATTAGACGGATGCAACCTAATCCACCCCTGAGTTGCATTTTCCGACTTTCTGCACTAAAATCAACTTGCCAGAGACCGCAGAAGACTTTCTTATCGGCTCTTGATAATATAGCACACAATTCCTTGCCTGTCAAGCCCTCTGTTGGCGAGTAGGATACTATGGAAACCCAACCCAGAAAGCTCCTGGATCAGGTGCGTGACGTGATCCGTCTCAAGCACTACTCTATCCGCACTGAAGAGGCTTACGTGGATTGGATCAAGCGCTTCATTTTGTTCCATGATAAGCGCCATCCCAAGGACTTGGCTGGCCCAGAGATCGAAGCGTTCCTCACGCACCTGGCCGTCGAAGACCATGTCGCTGCCTCCACCCAGAATCAGGCCCTGTATGCCCTGCTGTTCCTGTACCGTGAAGTCCTCAAACAGCCCCTGGATTTTCCGATTGACTCGGTGCGCGCCGTCAGACCCAAACGCCTGCCCACGGTCCTTACCAAAGAGGAAACCCGCCGAGTCATCGGCCAGATGTCGGGCATCTACAAGCTGATCGCTCAACTGCTCTACGGCAGTGGGCTACGCCTCCTCGAATGCCTCCGCTTGCGCGTGAAGGACCTCGACTTTTCCTATCGCACCGTCACCGTGCGTGACGGCAAGGGCCAGCAAGATCGCATCACCATGCTTCCCGATAGCCTGGTCGCGCCCCTCCAGCAGCATCTGCGACGCGTCCAACGCCTCCATGATGAGGATCTCGCCAAAGACCTGGGCGCCGTCTACCTGCCCGATGCCCTGGAGCGCAAATACCCCAACGCCAATCGCGAGTGGGCCTGGCAGTACGTCTTCCCGGCCGATCGCCTCTCCGTGGACCCGCGGTCGGGCGCGGTCCGCCGCCATCACCTGGACGAAAGCACCGTTCAACGCGCCGTCCGCGCCGCCGCCCAGGCCGCCGGCATCCCCAAGCCCGTCAGCCCCCACACCTTCCGCCACAGCTTCGCTACCCATTTGCTCGAGAACCATTACGACATCCGCACCGTCCAGGAGCTCCTCGGCCACAAAGATGTGAAAACCACCATGATCTACACTCACGTTCTCCAGCGTGGCGGCCTGGCCGTCCGCAGCCCGCTGGACTAGACTTGTTTCCTTATCTACTTGTCTATAGTATTACCCTGTGACATTTGCGCCATCTGCGCAAATCTTTCAACGCAAAGACGCAAAAGCGCAAAGACCTTGAATTAGGGAACCAACGAATTGACCCTCTTTCGTTCCTTTCTAAATTCGTTGTGCATTTTCAGGGCAGTGACAAAATGGTGGCTCGGTCGCAGACCGGCCACAGCAAGGGATTCGTTGGTTTCTAAATTCGTTGTG
>PHCA01000064.1:8589-26648 GCA_002842085.1 Chloroflexi bacterium HGW-Chloroflexi-1 | reverse complement strand
TTGGTTTCTAAATTCGTTGTGCATTTTCAGGGCAGATACAATGGTGGCTCGGTCGCAGACCGGCCACAGCAAGGCTTCGTTGGTTTCTAAATTCGTTGTTGTGTTTGGTTGCGGCAGGAGGCCGCGCTATGATAGTTCCAGAAAAATACTCATCCCATCCCAATCTACCAACCTACCATTCTACCAACCTACCAATCTACCAACCTCCCAATCTACCAACCTACCAACCTACCAATCTACCAACTTGCCATGTCCACCACCCAGCTTCCAGCTTCCAGCTTCCAATATCTCCGCCGCCGCCTCCTCATCGCCGCACTGACCCTGCTGGGGGTCGCCACGGTAGTCTTCGTCCTGGTCCACCTGCTGCCCGGTGACCCGGCCGAGACGCTGCTGGCGCGCTCGGGCGCACCGCCGGAGGCGGTCAAGGCGCTGCGCATCGAGCTGGGCCTGGATCATCCCCTGCCGGTGCAATACGCGGGCTGGCTCGCCGCGGTCGGGCGTGGGGACCTGGGCCGCTCCCTGTTCAACGGCCGGCCGGTGACCGCGCTGATCCGGGAGCAGTTCCCCTTCACACTGCAACTGGCATTGGCCGCGTTCGCCTGGGCGCTCTTGCTGGGGCTGACGCTGGGGCTGATCTCGGCCCGCTGGCCCCGCGGCCTGATCGACCGCCTGGCGATGCTGCTGGCGATCGGCGGGGTCACGGTACCGGTGTTTTGGTCCGGGCTGCTGCTGATCTGGTTGTTCAGCGTGCGGTTGGGCTGGCTGCCATCGGCCGGCGCGAACGGCTGGCGGACGCTGGTGATGCCCGCGCTGGTGCTGGGATACAGCTCGGCCGGGCCGATCGCCCGGCTGACGCGCGCGGCCCTGCTGGAGGCGCTGGCCCAACCCTACGTGACCGTCGCGCTGGCCAAGGGGCTGAACGACCGGCAGGTGCTGTTTCGCCACGCGGCCCGGAACGCGCTGATCCCGGTGTTGACCATCACAGGGCTCCAACTCAGCTTCCTGCTGGGCGGCGCCGTGGTCACCGAGACCCTCTTCAGCCGGCCGGGCCTGGGGCGGTTGCTGGTGGACGCGATCCTGTGGCGCGATCTACCCGTGGTCCAGGGCGTGGCGCTGGTCACCGCCGGGGTTTACGTGGTGACCAACCTGGTCATCGACCTGGTGATAAGCTGGCTCAACCCGCAGGTGGGCTGGCAATGAATGTCGGCTTCCCCTCGTCCACGCGTGTGATCCACCAGTCCTTCCAGAGTGGCCCGCTGCGCCACCTTCTCCGGCGGCTGATCCGCCAACCGGGCGCGTGGCTCGGCGCGCTCCTGGTAGGCAGCGCGCTCCTGGGCGCGCTGGCCGCGCCATGGCTGGCAACCTTCCCGCCGGCGCAGATCGACCTGGGGGCCCAACTCCAACCTCCCAGCCTGGCTCACCTGGCCGGCGCCGACTTCTACGGCCGCGACCTGGCCAGCCGGTTGCTGTTCGGCGGGCGGGTCACCCTGGGAATCGCCGGCGCGGCGGTCGGGCTGGCTATGACCGCCGGCACGTTGATCGGGCTGCTCGCCGGTTTCAGCCGCGGTTGGGCCGGGCAGGCCTGGGTCGCGCTGATCGACCTGCTGCTGGCCTTTCCCACGCTGCTGCTCGCACTGTTGGTGATCGCGTCGATGGGCGCAGGGTTGCGCTCGCTGGTCCTGGCGGTGGCGGTGGCTGGGATCCCGAACTACGCCCGGCTGGTGCGGGGGGTGACCCTGGCCAACCGATCGGCGCCCTACGTGGAGGCGGCCCGGGCCGTGGGCGCCAGCAGTGGCCGCATCCTCTGGCGCCACCTGCTGCCCGGCGTGATCGCGCCCGTGCTGGCGCTGGCAACCCTGGACGTGGGCTGGGCGATCCTGCACGTATCCGCGCTGGGTTTCCTGGGGCTGGGCGCGGCGCCGCCGCAGGCCGAATGGGGCTTGATGCTCTTCGAGGGCCGCGAATACCTGGGCTCGGCGCCCTGGGCCAGCGCGATCCCCGGCCTGGCCATCTCGCTGACCGTGCTGGGCGTGACGCTGCTGGGGGACGCGTTGAGCGCTGCCCTGACGCCAGGCCGCGGGTGATCTAATTTTGCGGGGAATCGCCGTGGCCGGTCGCGGGGAATCGCTGTGGCTGGTCGAATCGCTGTGGCCGGTCTCCTGACCGAGCCACCGTGGGAATCGCTGTGGCCGGTCTCCTGACCGAGCCACCGCCACCCCAGGTTAGGAGGAAAAAGATGACTGAGAACAAGCAGGACCGCACCCTACTCATCGCTGTGATCACGGGCGTGATCGCCCTGCTGCTGGGCCTCTGCCTGGGCGCGTTGGCCGGCGGGGTGGGCGGCTACTTTGTCGGTCGCTCGGCCGCGCCGGAACCGCTCGATCTACCCGAACAGCAGTTCCAGCCGCAGATCACGCCCAGCGCGCCGCGCATCCCGCAGATGCCGGGGCCGGTGCTGCCTGAAGGAGCGCCACAAAGCGGGGCGCTGGTGCGCGAGGTCGTGTCTGGCGCCCCGGCCGATCAGGCCGGCCTCAGGTTGGGCGATCTGATCACGCAGGTGGACCAGACGCCGCTGGACGCCAACCACAGCCTGGCCGACGTGCTGGGGCAATACCAGCCGGGCGATCAGGTCCAGCTCACGGTTTGGCGCTTCGACGAGACGCGCACCATCGACGTCAAGTTGGGGCAACACCCGGACTCGCCTCGGCGCGCCCACCTGGGGATCAAGTACGTGGACTTCAGCCTGGAGCAGCAAGCGCCGGGGGATTGAACCCCTGTCCGATGGCGCACGATGGCGCACGATGGCGCACGATGGCGCACACAACCGGTTGAACCGCAAAAACTGTAGTGGTCAATGACCTGCTGGACTTGGAAAAGCCTCACGCAAAGGCGCAAAGGGCGCAAAGAATCAATATAGTGTAGTGGTCAATGACCTGCTGGACTTGGAAAAGCCTCACGCAAAGGCGCAAAGGGCGCAAAGAATCAATATAGGGTCTCTTGGCGTTCTTTGCGTCTTGGCGTGAGTCTTTCAGGCGTCCCAACCGCAGGTTGGGCGTCCATCACGTCTCTGACCAGTACAGTTGAACCGCAAAAACTGTAGTGGTCAACGTGATTCTGCATCGAAGACCGGCCGCGGATTGACGCGCATGCACGCAGATCAGAAGGGAAATTCGTGTTCATCTGCCGAGCGCTAAGCCCGCCGCAGCGCCATCTACGGCCTATGACTCCGGTGGCTTCGTGCACCATGATCTTGACCAATGCATTGAACCGCAAAAACCCGCAGGGTCTACGCAGTCTTCCCCAACAGCAGCGTTTTCTTGACCTCGCCGATGGCGCGCGTGATGTCGATGTCGCGCGGGCACGCCTCGACACAATTGTAAATCGTCCGGCAGCGCCACACGCCGTCGGCGTCGCTGAGGATTGCCAGCCGCACCTGCGCGCCGTGATCCCGATCGTCGAAGATGAACCGGTGCGCCTGGACGATGGCGGCCGGGCCGACGTAGCTATCGTTGGCCCAAAAACTGGGACACGACGTGGTGCACGCCGCGCACAGGATGCACTTGGTCGTGTCGTCGAAGCGGGCACGCGCCTCAGGGCTTTGCAGGCGCTCGGTGTACGGCGGGGGATCATCGTTGATCAGGAACGGCTGGATCGACCGGTAGTGGGCGAAGAACGGCGCCATGTCCACCGTGAGATCCTTGATCACCGGCAGGCCCCGCAGCGGCTCGATCGTCACCCGGGCGCCGACGTCCTTCATCAACACCTTGCACGCCAGGCGATTGTGTCCGTTGATCACCATTACGTCTGAGCCGCAGATGCCGTGCGCGCAGGAACGCCGGAAGGTCAGCGTGCCGTCCTGGTAATCTTTGATCTTCACCAGGACGTCCAGGACGCGGTCCCACGGCTCGGCGTCCAGCCGGTATTCGGCCCAGTACGGCTTCCGATCGGTTTCCGGGTTGAATCGGCGGATCTTGATCCGTGCTTTCATGCTCGCCCCCGTGTAAGCTTCAGTCGAACTCAACACCGAGGAATACCAGCGCGTTCTTCAGATCCTCGGCTCCAAAGGAACTTAACAGATTTTCCAACCGGCGGAGCCAGATCCCAATGGTTGGCCGTCCGAGGAGCATGATCACACCACTGTGCTCTCGCCCCGCGGCCTCCCACTCAGCGCACAACGGTGGAAAGTGCTGGACGTTGTGGGTCACAAATGCCCGCCCCTGGCTGACTGCATAGGCCAACTGATCATCGTCAGAGGCCCCCAGCATGTTCGCCTGGCGGGCGAGTTGGATGTCATAACCCCGTTGGCGGACGGCCTGAACCAGTCTGCCATCCGCATCCTCATCGAAATAGAGCCGGATCGTCGGAAGCGCCGCCGTGACCATAGAATACCCCTGTGTTTGGGTATCGTTGCCTCGCTCCGGATTAACGATCCGTGGCTTTGCGGGCAAATGCGATACCCTCAGCCACGCGTTCGAGCCGCAAACCCAGAGGCTTCAGCACTTGTTCTGGCTGACTTGCTTCAATCAGCCGATCTATCTCGGCTTGGTGATCGTAGTAGTAGGACAGCGCATCGTGTACTTGCGCCGCTGTCAAGTGAGGCAAGGCGTCCAGGATATCCTGCACAGACTCCCCGGCCTTCACCAGTTCAACGATTCGTTGCACGGTGATCCGCGTCCCGCGAATGATCGGCTCGCCGCCACTGATGCCGGGATGGCGCGTGATGTAAAAATGTTCTAACCCTTGCCAATCGTCGTAACTCACGATCACTACGGTCGGGCGCTTGCCATGCAACGTCACTGCCACAGGCTGACGCGTGTAGTACACCGACTGGATAACGTCGTGTGTTTTGCGGCGCAGGTCGGTTGCGGAAATCGTTGCAGTTTCAGGCATGGCTCACCTCGAGTAAAGTATGCAAATTGCACGTTTTGCGCTATTATATACCATGGTGCAGGCCCAAGCAAACAGTACGGTCATGGTACTTCGAGTACATGCCTGTTCGGGAAAGATCACTACTCAATACACCCGCTTCGCTGGCGCGTATAGCCCCAGCCGCACCGGCTTGTAGTCCAACCGGATCGTGCCGTCGGGCTGGAGCCAGGCCAGGGAGTGCTTGAGCCAGTTCTCGTCGTCCCGTTCCGGGTAATCCTCCCGGGCGTGGGCGCCACGGCTTTCCTTGCGCGCCACCGCGGCCACCGCGGTCACCTCGGCCAGGTCCAACAGGCAGCCCAGCTCCCAGGCCTCCAGGAGATCGGTGTTCCAGCGCTGGCCCTTGTCCATGATGGTGACCCGCCGGAAGCGCGCCTTGAGCTCCCGCACCTTCGTCACCGCGCCGGCGAGCAGCTCTTCGGTGCGGAAAACGCCCACGTTGTCCATCATCAGCGCGCGCATCGCCTTGCGGATCTCGGCTGCCGATTCACCGCCCTGGCTATGCCGCAGCCCCTCCAATTCGGCGAGTGCCCGCCCTTGCGGATCGGGCGGCAGGGCCGGCCAATCGGCCCGCGCGGCGTAGGCTACGGCGTCTTCGCCCGACCATTTGCCGAACACCAGGATGTCCACCAGCGAGTTCGTGCCCAGGCGGTTGGCGCCGTGTACCGAGACGCACGCCACCTCGCCGGCCGCATAAAAACCGGGCAGCGGCGTGTTTCGCGCATCGATCACCACCCGTCCCCGGATGTCGGTGGGGATGCCGCCCATCGCGTAGTGCGCCGTGGGCTGGATCGGCATCGGCTGCTTGAGCGGGTCGATCCCCAGGTAAGTGCGGCAGAAATCGGCGATGTCCGGCAGCTTCTGCTCCACATCGTGCTCGGTGATCCGCCGGGGCGAGCCGTCCGGGTTCTTGATGCCGTCCTTCTCGAAATAGTAGTTCACCGTCTCCGGCCGCACGTCCAGGTAGACATAATCTTCGCCGTCGATGCCCCGGCCGTCCCGCACCTCCAGGTAGATGGCCCGCGAGACCACGTCGCGTGAGGCCAGATCTTTCGCCGTGGGCGCGTAGTCATACATGAACCGATAACCGTCCTTGTTGACCAATACGCCGCCTTCACCGCGCACGCCCTCAGTGATCAGGATGCCCAGCCCCTTGATGCCCGTCGGGTGGAACTGGAAGAACTCCATGTCCTCCAGCGGGATGCCGCGGCGATAGGCAATCGCCGCGCCGTCACCGGTGAAGCTGTAGGCGTTCGAGGTGATCTTCCAGATGCGCCCGAAGCCGCCGGTGGCGAACACCGTCGCCCTGGCGTGGAAGGTGTGCAGCTCACCGCTGTCGATGTGCATCGCGACCACGCCGGCCATCTGGCCTTGATCGTTGACCAGCATATCGACCACCTGGTACTCGTCGAAAAAGGTGACGTTGTTCTTGATGCACTGCTGGTAGAGGGTCTGGAGGATCATGTGCCCGGTACGATCGGCGGCGTGACAGGCCCGGCGCACGGGCTGCCTGGTCGCGTTGTTGGTGTGGCCGCCGAAGGGGCGCTGCGCGATCCGGCCATCGGGTGTCCGATCGAAGGGCAGCCCCATGTGCTCCAGCTCGTAGACGATCCCGGGCGCATCGGCGCACATCGCCTGGACCGCATCCTGGTCCGCCAGGTAATCGGAGCCCTTGATGGTGTCAAAGGTGTGCCATTCGGGATGGTCTTCCTCGAGGTTGCCCAGCGCCGCGCCGATACCGCCCTGGGCTGTGCCCGTGTGCGAGCGGGTGGGATACAGCTTGCTGATCACGGCCGTCTTGGCGCCGCGCGATGCGTACAGCGCAGCCATCAGCCCCGCGCCGCCTGCGCCAACGACGATCACATCATAACGATGAAGCATGGTTGGATTCGCACTCCTTTCGATGGAAGCGATCGGAGATCGGGTATTGGGTATTGGGTATTGGCTTGCCGAAATAGTCGCCAGACTCAAGGATCCAATTCAGACAGCCAGAGCTCGCAACAGCCGTGCCTTGATCTCGCGCCAATCGCGCTCCGAGCAGCGGCCGATTAGTTCAGCACTGGCCGCCGAAAGTGTACCCGGATACGATCTGAAGGCGCACGGATAGTCCGGACCTGATGCGGCCCAGTCCTGCAAGACATAATCTGTCGGCGCAGATGCCTTCGCGATCTGTGTCGTCAGCACGCCGACGATGATGTCTGGACGATGCCGGTGGTACTCGCCTGACGAGATGACCACCGTAGGACGGCGCTTCGTGCCCATCGCACCAGGAAAGTCCGCGAGTACGATGTCACCCGCGCTAAACATCGTCTTCCTCCTCACCGAACGATTGTGCAGCGTGAGCGAACGTGGCCCGAGTGAAGTCCATCAGGTCTTCATCGCTCCACTCATAGCTGACGTCAATTGTCCAGCGCGGAGCTGACTTAACAAGGTCGCTCATGAGCAACTGCGCCAACTGCAATCGCTCGACTATCGGCAACGGCTTGAGACGCGTCTCGTACGACTCCAACACGGTGTCCATCACATGCCTCCTCGACAGGCTCTCAAATCGCGACCCCCAGGAACCTGTACTCCAGTTCTTCTCATTGGTTGAACACAAAGATCAAGAAGATCGCCGCGATCAGCACAAACAGCCAGATCCCCGCCAACAGCGCTTTCAGCCAGGCCAGCAGCAGCGGCCGCCGGACGTAGTCCTCCAGGATGACGCGCAGGCCGTTGAAGCCGTGGGTGGCGGCGAAGGCGAACAGCAGGAAGCAGTAAACCTGCCAGAACGGGTTCGAGAAGTTGGGCGCCACCTCGACCGTCGTGGAGGTCACGTGGAACGAGATCGGAAAGAACGCCCAGCGCATCTGCGCGCCGACATCCAGATGGCCCCGCCCGCCGGTCAGGTTGGCGTACACCAGGTTGAAAGCACCCATCAGCAGGAACAGAATGCCCGACACGCGGGTGAAGAACCACATGTACAATTCGAATTTGCTGCCGGAGCGAGTTTTATTCATCACGTTGGCTTGTGTGACCATCCAGGCCTCCCAAAGACGTAGTGCGTACTGCGTAAATTCCGACGAGTGGACTTGCTGGTATCTTATCAGTTTTTCGGGGGATCCATCCGCTGTGGCCGGTCTGTGACCGAGCCACCCGTGGCACGGTCAGGAGACCGGCCACAGCATCCCCAGATTATTGAGAAGATACACTTGCTGTCTATCTCGACAACAGCGCGCCAAGTTTGCGCAATATTTCGGATATTGTCGCCTCTGGCAAGGTGCATATCAGCTCGGCATTACGAACGCGCCAGTCCAGGCTCTTGACCTGATCGGCCAAAACTGCGCCGGTGACAACCAGGCCAGCGGGGATAACGACCTCAAACGGGTAGCCTTTGATTTGGGTGGTGATAGGGCACAGGATAGCCAATCCTACTTTGCCATTGTAGGCTGCCGGCGAAAGCACGGTCGCAGGCCGGCGTCCGGCTTGTTCGTGACCGGCCTGTGGATTCAGGGAAATCTTGACGACATCCCCCCGATCAGGGACGTAGGTCGCCGGGCTTACCACACTTCGCCTCCCACGGCCAGGCCAGTGTCAACTTCGGCGTGCAGATTGCACTCCGTCACCCCAGCTAACAGTTGTTCCAGCGTTACAGTCGGTGTGGCAATCGGCACAACCATGAGCCTCTTACCTTCTAACAACACCTCGACCGGCGAGTTCTGCTGCAAACCTGCTTCGGCAGCGAACAGCTTAGGAATTCGGATCGCCAGGCTGTTGCCCCATTTTTGCACTCGAGCTTCCATCTCCGCACCTCCAGAATATATCTACAATGATGATACACCCTATCGGATCGCCTGTCAACAGCGCCAATACCCAATACCTGATATCCAATACCCCGTTACACCTTTGTCCCCATGATCATCAGGAACGCCGGCANNNGTCAGCGCGTTGGCCACGTCGCCTGTCGTCCCCTGGACGCTGTACAGCAAGAAAGCCGCGACGATGTGCATCGAGACAAAGAACACGATCCCGATGCCGCTGATCCGGTGCAGGAGCCAGGCCAGCATCGGCTGCCCGCCGCGGTAGGCCAGGGCTTGAGGCAAAGTTACGCGAGCGAGTTTGCTCATGGTTCCCCCTGATGAATGACAAGGTGACGCCGATGCTGCGCATCGGACGGTGACACGGTGACAGGGCGAATTTCGGTCACCTTGTCACCGTGTCACCTTGTCAGTTGTTCTGTGCTCCCTGATCGATCCAGCGCTCGATCAACTGGATTTGGTCCGCGCGCAAGGCCCGCGCCGGCGGCATCTGCCCACCGGCGTCCGTCTTGATCCCGTGCAACATCTGCACCAGGATGCTGTTGGCGGCGTCGCCCGCGATGATGACGGGCGCATTGTCGCCGCTGGTCATCACCGCGTTGTAATCGACCACACTATAGTTGCCCTTCAACCGGCGGCTGTGACAGCTTGCGCAGCGCTTGTCGAGGATCGGCTGCACGTGCTGGGCATAACTGGGCGTTTCGATCAGCGCCAGATCCGGCCCGGCAGCCTCTTCTTCCGGTGAGACATACCACGCCTCGATGAAGTCCACGATGACCCGGATCTCCTGATCCGTGAGCTGGCCGCCGTAGGCCAGGCCGAGCGCCTGCATACCGAGGCCCGGCTGGCCGTAGTTGGTCACCTGGAAGATAGTGTCGCGCGAGCGGGTGATCAGGAAGTCCTCCGAGTTGAGCGGGTCCGTGAAGTCACCCGGGCTGCTGGTGATCTCGGCGCCCTCGCCATCCGCGCCGTGACACTCGGCGCAGTGCTCCTGGTAGAGCGTCCCCCCCGCTTCCACCCGGCTCGCCAGGTCCGCGCCCAGGTCGATCGCCTCGACCTGCGGCGGCGTGGAGACCACCGCCTGAATGGTCAGGAACACCAAGCCGACGACGATCAGGGTCATCACCGTCGTCGCTACCAGGCGGTTCAGGGGGTGGCGCTTGGGGTTCCGGTCAAAAAAAGGCAGGCCGAACAGCCCGACGACGATCGCCGCGCCCAGCCCCAGGATCGCGATCCCCTCCAGTTTGCCAGGGAAATACTTGAGCAACTGAAAGGCCCAGAGGAAATACCACTCCGGGCGAGGGATGTAGGACGCGTCGCTGGGGTTAGCCGGCGGCTCGTTGGGCACGCCGACGAAGACCGCCAGGCAGATCAACAAAACGAAAATACCCAGCGAAACCACGGCGTCTTTGGCGATCGTGTCGGGCCAGAAGTACTCGCCGTTCTGCTTCTTTTTCTTGTAGCGTTCGAGGTAGTCTTTCTTTTCGGCTTCGTTCACGAGGGTTTCTCCAAGAGTAACGAGCAACAAGTAATGAGTAACGAGTAATGAGTAAGATTTACTCGTTACTCGTTACTTGTTACTGATCACTCATCACGCTCCGGTGGTGAAGTAATCCCAATCCGAATCACCAGATACAGGTGCACGCCGATCAGCGCCAGCAGCGCGATCGGCATCCACCAGATGTGCAGGCCGTAGAAACGCGCCAGCGTCACCGCGCCGATCTCGTCGCCCCCGCGCACGATGCGCAACAGCAACGGCCCGATGATCGGCGGCGCGCCGACGACGGCCGTGCCCACCGAGCTGGCCCAGTAGGCCTTCTGGTTCCAGGGCAGGAGATAGCCACTGAAGCCCAACACCAGGACGATCAGCAGCAACAGCGAGCCGGTGATCCAGGTGATCTCGCGCGGGTACTTGTACGCGCCCATGAAGAAGGTGCGCAACATGTGCAGGAACACGGTGATCACCATCAGGGTGGCCCCCCAATGGTGCAACCCGCGGATCAGCCAGCCGAAGGTCACCTCGTTCATGATGTACTGAATGCTGTCGTAAGCGTGGTCGGGGGTGGGCACGTAGTAGATGGTCAGGAGCATACCGGTGATGACCTGCAACATGGCCAGGATCATGCTGGCGCTGCCCAGGGTGTAGAACCAGTTCGTTTTAGGCACGGCCCGCGCAAAGATCGTCGTCCGGATCGTGCGCAGACCCAGCCGCTCGTCCAGCCAATCAAAGGCTGCCTGGCCCCCGCGCGGCAGCGGGGGCTGGCCCTGGCTCGGGCTGGGGGGGTGCGTATCGGCCACGGCTAAGCCTCCAGCAGGATCTGAATTTGCCCGTTATCGATTTTGGTTTGGAATTGGTCCAGCGGTCGCGGCTGCGGCCCGAACAGGATCTCGCCATCCACGCCGAATAGGGCATCATGGCACGGACAGAAGAACCCACCCTTGTCCGGGTTCCAATGGACCCGACAACCCAGATGGGTGCACATGTTGGAGAACACCCTGACGTTCTGGCCATCATGCGTCACCGCGTAGGCCACACCCGTCTGTACGGATTCCACCCAGCCGTCCTGGATCTTGCGCGAATAGGGGAATCCGGTGGGGGCGCCGGGCGTCAAGCCCGCCACAGGGCCCAGGGTGAGCCACTTCTCCAGATTCTGGCGCTTGACGCCGGGAGAGATCAGATAGCCGATGGCCGGCAGACCCACCACTACTGCCACAGCGCCAGCTACAATCCCGATGATCCCGGAGAGGAATTTGCGTCGTCCGAGTTCGTCACCGTGCGAGGTTCGCAACGCGCTCATCCAGCCGGCCTCCTTACCAACATGGTCCTGGGGATAGGATCGCCAAGCACCCTTCACCCCCAAAGCACGCTACACAAAAACGACCTTGCGGATTATACCCCGCAGCCTGACGTTAGTCAAAGTGTGGGGGACACGACCCCGGGCTGCCGGCCGGCGTCAGGACGACGGCGCTCCACGGCGGCAACGTGAATTCTCGCCAGTAGCCCTGCACCATCACCTGCATCCCGCTGATCGCCTCGCGCCAGGCGCCGTCGTGCGGGAACCCCAGGCCGGTCGCATGCGGAACACAATCGAAGTTCGCAGCCACCACCACCACGTCCCCCTTCCCGTCCCACCGCTTGTAGCGCACCACTTTGAAGCGCTGGAAGTCGTCACCGTAGAACTCGATGAAGTCGGAGCGCAGCGCGGGGTGATCGCGCCGCAAACGCAGCAACCGCTGATAGACGGCGAAGTGCGCGCGGCCCTGAGGCATCCCGAGCTTCGTCCAGTCCAGCGGCCAGAAGTCGATAGTCCGCGGGCTGTCTTCGCCGAACTCCTGTCCGGCATAGAGCATCGGCACACCGGGCGTCGTCATCAGGACCGCCAGGCCCAGCCGCGCTTTCTGCATGGCCAGCTCCCAGCGGGTCCGAAACGCTGCGGCGTACTCGGGATCGGGCAGTTGGATGTGCTCGCCCCAAAACTGGATCTCGTGCTCCGGGCGCCGCTCGTCGTGGCTGACCATGTAGGTGATCACCTGGTCGGCCTGCGTGAAGCCCTGAGTGCGGAAGCCGCCGAGGGCGTGCGGGATGTCCTGGCATTCCCACTGCCAGGTTTGCAACAGGCAATTTTCCAGGGTGTGGTGGTAAAGGTCGCTCCAGACCGCGGCGATCTCGGTCTCCCGCACCAGCCCGGCCGCGGTCTTGGCGTGGTTGGTGCCGGCGATGGGCCAGTATTCGCCGATCAGGTAACAATCCGGGGCAGCCTCTCGGGCGGCGCGGGCGATCGGCGCGATGCCGGAGTGGAAGTCGAAACGATCCCGGTATGGCTGCCAGGGGTCGAACTCCACCCCGCCGACCCAGTCGAAGCGGAAGCCGTCAAAGTGGTATGCCTCCAGCCAGAAACGCACGACGTCCTGCATGTACGCCAGGGTGTACTCGGAGTGGTGATCCCAATCCAGCCCGCCCCAACTGTTGGCGTGGCCGTTGGTGTGATGGTGGAAGCAGGGGTTCTGGTCCGGCAGCATCTTGCCGTCCGGGCCGAACAACGGCGGATAGATCCGGTAGTAGGGGTGGTCGGCCCAGGCGTGGTTGAAGACCAGGTCCAAAATCAGCGCGATGCTCCGCTGGTGCGCCGCGTCCACCAGCGCTTTCAGCTCGGCCGGCCGGCCATAAATCCACTTGGGCGCCATGTAGAAGACCGGGTTGTAGCCCCACGAGCTGTCCCCGGGAAACTCGCTGATCGGCATCAGCTCGATCGCGTTGACGCCCAGGCTTTGCAGGTGGTCCAACTTCGCCTGGATCCCGGCGAACGTGCCGAACTGGTTGCCCCGGAGGCTGCTCTGCCCGGCGAAGTCCCGCACGCACAGCTCGTAGATGATCAGATCGCGCAGCGCGGGCCGCTGCCAGCCCTGGTCGTGCCAGGCGTAGGGTGGGTCGTCGGCCAGGACCGATTTCGGCCCCCAGGCGTCCCAGACGATCTCTCGCGCATAGGGATCGGCCACCCAGGTCTGCTTCCCGGTCTCGTCGCGGGTCACGGCGAACTTGTAGCGGGTGGGGCCGGTCAGCGGCACGGTGACCCAGAACAGACCGCGGCCGTCGTGGCGCATCGGGTTGGCGGTCGGATCCCAGTTGTTGAAATCGCCGACCAGGTGCGCGGCCGGCTTGGAGGGTGCGGTCAAGAAAAACGTGGTGGCGCCGGGGCGCTCGAAATCGCGGCAGGCGCCGCCACGCGGCAGGGGCTTACCTGACCGAATGAGGTCACGGGGATCAGCAAGATCGGCGTCGATCTGTGGCGACAGCGCCACATCAGGCAGCGTAGCAGTCAAGGTTATCGGACCTCGATGGTGGTGTTGCGCACACGAATGCTTTGGGGTCACGAAAGACCGTGCCAAATATACCACAAGGCCTCTGGGATCACAAAACTCGAGGTTTTAGCCGGTCAGCAACGGGCAAAAACCGGCTGAAGCCTCGACTCCATTCACCTGACACAACCCCATTTCACCTGATTGCCCATATGAGCCTCTACAACCGCTCGATCACCGCGGACGCGAACTCCGACGTCTTGACTTCTCTCGCCCCTTCCATCTGCCGCGCGAAGTCGTAGGTGACGATCTTGTCGGCGATCGTGCGGGTGTAGGCATCCTCCACCGCCCGGGCTGCCTCGCCCCAGCCGATGTAGTCCAGCATCATGACGCCCGAAAGGAGCAGGCTGCCGGGGTTGACTTTGTCCAGGTTCGCGTATTTGGGCGCGGCGCCGTGGGTCGCCTCGAACACGGCCAGGTAATCGCCGACGTTGGCGCCGGGCGCGATACCCACGCCGCCCACCTCGGCCGCGATCGCGTCGCTCAGGTAGTCGCCGTTCAGGTTCAGCGTGGCGATCACGTCGTACTCGGCCGGCCGCAGCAGCATCTGCTGGAACATGATGTCGGCGATGCGATCCTTGATCACGATCACCCCGTCGGGCTGCACCCCGCGGAGCTCGTCCCACAACAGCTTCTCGGTAATGGTGACGTCGCCGAACTCCTCCCGCGCCAGCTCGTAGCCCCACACCATGAACGCGCCCTCGGTGAATTTCTGGATGTTGCCCTTGTGCACCAGCGTCACGCTCCGGCGGCCGTGGTCGAGCGCATACCGGATCGCCTTGCGGATCAGCCGCTTGGAGCCAAACTCACTCACCGGCTTGATGCCGATGCCGGAGTTATCGAAGAAACGGGCGCCCATCTCATCCTTCAGGAACCGCTCCACCTTCGCGGCTTCCGGCGTGCCGGCCTGGTACTCGATCCCGGCATAAACATCCTCGGTATTCTCCCGAAAGATGATCACGTCCACCAGCTCGGGGCGACGCAGCGGGCTGGGCGCCCCCGGATACCACTTGACCGGCCGGATGCAGGCGTACAAGTCCAGGTCCTGGCGCAATGCCACGTTCAGGCTGCGAAAACCGCCGCCTACCGGCGTAGTCAGCGGCCCCTTGATCCCCACGAGGAACTCGCGCAGCGCGGCCAGGCTCTCGGCCGGGAAATAATCGCCGCCGTAAATCCTCGCGGCCTTCTCCCCCGCGAAGATCTCGGCCCAGGCGATCTGGCGTTGGCCACCATACGTCTTCGCGACGGCCGCGTCCCAGATCCGCCTGGCCGCGGTCATGATGTCCCGCCCGATGCCGTCCCCCTCGATCCAGAGCAGGATCGGGTTGTCGGGCACGTGCAGCTTCCCCTCGTGAACGGTGATAGGGGCACCGTCGGCAGGAATCACTACTTTGCCATAGATCATACGAGTTGTCCTCTCAGAAGCTGTGTGTTGCGCCTACTCGCGCCGCCCGACACATCAGAGCGCACAACAGACAAGAATCTGCTGGACGTCTTTGCCTGTTTGGTTCCGGGCCGCCAGGGCTTTGCGCACTGCTTCGCTGACATCAAGCGTAGTGCCCATGAGCATTCGTCCTTGTTTTACGCCTTGAGCATCTGCCGCAACACCGTCTGCAAGATGCCGCCGTTACGATAATACTCCACCTCGACCGGCGTGTCAATCCGCGAAACGACCTGGAACGTTTTCACCATGCCCGCGGCGTCGGTCGCGCTCACGGTGAGCCGCTGTTGGGGCTGCATCTCCCCGTCCGCCAGGCCCAGGATGTCGTACGTCTCCGCCCCGGTCAGGCCGAGGGTGTCGACGTTTTCCCCCGGCAGGAACTGCAACGGCAACACCCCCATCCCCACCAGGTTGCTGCGATGGATGCGCTCGAAGCTCTCGGCGATGGCCGCCTTGACCCCCAGCAGGCTCGGCCCCTTGGCGGCCCAATCACGGCTGGAGCCGGCGCCGTATTCCTTGCCCGCGATCACGATCAGCGGCGTGCCGTCCGCCACATACTTCATCGCCGCGTCGTAGATAGGCATCACCTGACCGTTCTGCCCCCTGCCCCCTGACTCCTGTCTCCTGCCCCCTGCCCCCTGCCCCCTGCCCCCTGACCCCTGATACACCGTATACCCACCCTCCACGCCAGACGCCAGCCGATTCTTGATGCGGATGTTGGCGAAGGCGCCGCGCATCAGCACATCGTGGTTGCCGCGACGGGAGCCGTACGAGTTGAACTCGCTTTGCTCGACGCCGTGCGCCAGCAGATAGCGGCCGGCCGGACTGTCGGGCTCGATCGAGCCGGCCGGCGAGATGTGGTCGGTGGTGACGCTGTCGCCCAGGAAGGCCAGGACTCGGGCGCCGCGGATGTCCGCCAGCGGCGCCGGCTCGGGGGTCAGACCCACGAAGAACGGCGGCTCCTGGATGTAGGTGCTCTCGGGATCCCAGGCGTACAGTTCGCCCCCGGGCGCGGCGACCTGGTTCCAGGTCTCGTTGCCGGTGAAGACGTCGGCGTATTGGTCGCGGAACAGCTCGGGCCGCAGGCTGCGACTGACCTCAGCCTGGATTTCCGCCTGGGTCGGCCAGAGGTCGCGCAAATAAACGGGGACGGCTCGGTCAGGAGACCGGCCAGAGCTATCTGAAATATAGCCCAGCGGCTCGCTGGTCAGGTCAATGTCCACGGCGCCGGCCAGGGCATAGGCCACCACCAGCGGCGGGCTGGCCAGGTAGTTGGCCTGCACCAGCGGGTGGATGCGCCCCTCGAAGTTGCGATTGCCCGACAGCACTGCGGCGACGATCAACTTGTCCCGCTCGATGGCTGCCGCGACCGCCTCGGGCAGCGGGCCGCTGTTGCCGATGCAACTGGTGCAGCCGTAGCCGACGGTGTGGAACCCCAACGCCTCCAGGTAGGGGGTCAGCCCGGCATCGTCCAGGTAGCGGGTGACGACCCTGGAGCCGGGCGCCAGGCTGGTCTTGACCCACGGCCTGGCCTTCAGTCCGCGCGCGACCGCTTTCTTCGCCAACAGGCCCGCGGCCACCATGACGCTGGGGTTGGAGGTGTTGGTGCAGGAGGTGATGGCGGCGATGACGACGGCGCCGGGTTGGAGATTGGGTATTGGGTATTGGGTATTGGGTATTGAGTATTGGGTATTGCGTGTTGCGTGTTGCGTGCTGCGTGCTGCTTGATCCGGGAAGGCTTTTTGGAACACGCGCGGCATATCGCCCAACAGCACACGGTCTTGCGGCCGTTTGGGGCCGGCGAGGCTGGGCTGGACGGTGGACATGTCGAGCGTCAGCGTGTCGGTGAAGATCGGATCGGCCGCGTCTTCGGCGCGGAAGAGGTCCTGCGCCTTGCAGTAACGTTCGACCAAGTCAACCAGCGCCGCGTCGCGGCCGCTACCCCGCAGATAGTTGAGGGTTTCAGCGTCCACCGGGAAAAAGCCCATGGTCGCGCCGTAGTCAGGGGCCATGTTGGCGATCGTCGCCCGGTCCGGCAAGCTCAGCTTCGCGACCCCGGGGCCGTAGTACTCGACGAACTTGCCGACCACACCCCTGGCCCGCAGCATCTGGGTCACGGTCAGCACCAGGTCCGTGGCCGTCGCGCCCTCGGGCAGCTCGCCGACCAACTTGAACCCGATCACCTCCGGCGTCAGCATGTAGATCGGCTGGCCCAGCATCACCGCCTCGGCCTCGATGCCGCCCACGCCCCACCCCAACACGCCCAGGCCGTTGATCATGGTGGTGTGGGAGTCGGCGCCGACCACGGAGTCCGGGTAGATCAGGCGGGGTTGGTTTTGGGGATTGGGGATTGGGGATTGGGTATTGGGTATTACGTGTTGCGTGTTGCGTGTTGGTGCTTCCGGCACCGGAGATACGCGCACTACGCTCGCCAGGTATTCCAGGTTGACCTGGTGCACGATGCCGGTGGCCGGCGGGACCACGCGGAAGTTGTCCAGCGCACCCTGACCCCACTTGAGAAACTCGTAGCGCTCGCGATTGCGCTCGAATTCGCGCTCGGCGTTGTAGAAGAGCGCAAAACGGGAGCCGAACTGATCGATCTGCACCGAGTGGTCGATCACCAGGTCCACCGGGATCTGCGGGTTGACCCGGCTCGGGTCGCCGCCCAGCCGCGCCATCGCCGAGCGCATCGCCGCCAGGTCGACGACAGCCGGTACGCCGGAGAAGTCCTGCAGGATCACTCGGGCTGGCTTGAAGGGCAGCTCCACGGGGGCCACGTTCTTGGCGTCCCAATTTGCCAGCCGGATCACGTCCTGCTCGATGACCTGGAAACCGTCGATCTGGCGCAGGAGCGCCTCCAGGAGCACCTTGATAGAAAACGGCAGGCGCGCCACGTGGCCGACGCCAGCTTCTTCCAGGGCGCTCAGCCGGTAGTAGCAGGTCGGCGCGGCGCTGCCCGCGAGCAGGGTTCGGGCGCTGAAGGGGTTCTGGCGGGAATCTGTCATGAATCTACTCCGTGAGAGTCAGCGAGTCAGCGA
>PHCA01000064.1:0-8459 GCA_002842085.1 Chloroflexi bacterium HGW-Chloroflexi-1 | reverse complement strand
GTGCCTCGCAACCGCAAAGAACGCTCCTCGCCACAGCGAGGCCCTCGCCACAGCGAGGCCCTCGCCACAGCGAGGCCCTCGCCACAGCGAGGCCCTCGCAATGACCCAATGCACTGCATTCATTTCCGCTCAGTATAACGGGCCAGGACGAGATTGCAGCTCACGACACCGCCGCACATTTTGGCAGGATCCCCTTTGGAAAACTTGGCGCAGCCCCAACACTGCCCCGCGGCGACCGAAAACCATTTGCGCCGGCCCTCCTGGCGGATATCGGCGCAGAGCTTCAGCGCGATGTCTCTCGGTACAGATGACTTAACGCTCATGGGTAACCTCCAAGTTGCGATAATCAGTGGCCGTTACTGGCCCGGACCAGTGCCCTGGCCGCTTTGCGCACCACGCCGCTCCGGTTCTGCAGGTAGCCTTTGCCGATGGCCCGCAGCGCATCTGCCAGATCGGGCACGACGGCCGCCACATGGCATAACCCGTCGATGGCATGGGCGGCGTGTTTGCCATCCCAGGCCGTCAGCGCTTCGCACAACAGGGGATAGACAGCCCGCGCGGCCTCAGCGCTCGATACCGCGTAGTTGCCGATCGCGTCGACGGTGTAGTCGCGCACGATGATACTGCCATCGGTCCGGACGATCTCAGCCAGTTGGGGGAGAATCGGCGCCAGGATCTCCGGGGCCAGCGCAGCCGTCAGCGCCAGCGCGTGGGCCGCTTCCCGGCGAACGCGCGTCTTCTTGTGTGGCAGCACGGGGAGCAACGCCCCGGCGTAAGGGGCCACCCACTCGGGCCGCGCTTCGGCCACCAGCGTGAACACCTCCGCGCAGTCGCCGAGTAGCGTCGCGTCCTGGCTGGTCAGCCCCGCGGCAACCTGCCCGAGCAAAGCGGAGTCTTCCAGGCACCGGGCGGCCACCTGCCGGTTCGACTCCGCTGTGCGGTCGCCCACGCGCGACGAAAGTTGATCGAGTAGATTCATAGAGGAACTCTCTCAGCAGGAACCTTCCCGTCACGACTCCTCTTCCCCCAACATCGCCGTCGCCGGCCCGACGAAAAGCGCCAACAACGCCGCCATAATCACCGCGGACGTCAGGCACCAAAGGCACACAGCATAAATGATGAACAGCTCGAGGTAGGTCAGGTAGATCGAGAAGAGCACGCCGAACAATGCCATGCCCAGCAGCGCCAGCGGGGCCAGCTCGGCCAGCCCCCGCGCGGCCGCGGGGGCCCGCCCCTGCCCAAAGCGCCCGACCGCCCAGGCGACCAGGATCGCCACGTAGCCGATGGCGCCGAGCAGGCTCACCGGCAGGAACCCGAACAACCTGGCGTATGGGCTGGCCTGCACCGCGTTGCAGTCCCCCACCGGCCCGCACACGGCCGCCACGTTCTGCGTCTCTACGTATGTCAGATAGACAGCCACCCCCAGCCCGATCACCGCCAGGATCGGGGTCAGCGTCCCCAGCCAGGCCGGACCGGCCGGCACGCCGCGACCCAGCATGCCAAGCGCGGCCGCGACCAGCGCATAGAGCAAGGCCACCACCAGGATCCCCATCACAACCTGCGCCAGGAGGAAGCCACTCGCGGCAGGCTCACTCTCGGTCGCAACGCTGCCACTGAGAGTAGAAACCGCGTTCAGGGCCAGCGGCTGCGCCGCAGGCAGATGCGCGGCGAGATCAGGCAGATTCGGATAGCCGATGCCACCGGCCGCCAGGTACTGCTCGATCAGCGCGGGCAGCCTGGCCGGGATCTCGTCGTCGCCCACCAACAACTGGTCGGCGATGAAGAGCGCTGGAACGCCACGGCGTTCTGGAGGCGCCCTGTAAAGATCCTCGACTTGGCGGAAGTAGTCGTAGCTCAGCGTCTCGGACACTTCGATCAACTGGACGTCAAGCTGATCCCCATAGCGCGCCTGCAAGACGGGCAGCGTCTCACCCACCACCGCCTGGCAGCTCGGGCAGCCTTCTGCCCAGAAGAGCACGGCCCGCACCACCGGTTCCTTCGCCAGCGTCCTACTCGCGCTGGCGAAGCCAAACAGAAGAAGCAAAACCAGCATGACCGTCAGTTTGCGCATCCCAACAGCCTCATCTTGTATCCCACGGTGGCTCGGTCAGGAGACCGGCCACAGCAAGGGTCAGGAGACCGGCCACAGCAAGGGACAGGGGACCGGCCACAGCAAGCAGTTTGCCCCACGGTGGCTCGGTCAGGAGACCGGCCACAGCACAGGGGACCGGCCACAGCAAGCAGTTTGCCCTACGGTGGCTCGGTCAGGAGACCGGCCACAGCAAGGGTCAGGAGACCGGCCACAGCAAGCAATCCCCCAAAGAATTGAGAAGATACCTCATCTTTACCGGCGCGCGCCCTGTAACAGGCTACTGCCCGCCACGAGCGCGAAACCACACACGTAGAGCATCAGAAACGGGATCACGCCGAAATTGCCGTGCACCCAGGCTACCCAGACCGCGAGCATTGCGTAGAGCAGCAAGGCCAGCTCACCCCACACCGCCCGATCGGGCAGCAACCGATAGACGCTGCCGGACCACTGCCCCCGTCTCCCTTCCAGTCGAAACTTGGGCGTGCGGCGGAATGTGCCCCCCCACTGGGTGAGCCCCTGCCACACCGCGCGGCTGGTGCTCCAGGTGATCCCCGCGCCCACCACGGCCAGCATCGGGAAGTAGAGCACCCGTTTCCGCCAATCGGGATAGAGCACGCTCTGCGCCACGATGAATAACAGCGGTGGCCCCAGGCTCGCCAGGCTCAGACCGATGAAGAGCGCGTGCGTCGCCCCCGGCTGCAACAGCAACGGCAACGAGGCCAGCAGCAACACGATCATCAGCGGGTGCGTCAGGTAGCTGCTGATGTGGACCAACGCCATCGCCTTCTGGACGCCGGTCAACTGGCTGCGCAAGATCGGCCCACTGAGTTTGCGCAGGCACTGCACCGACCCCTGCGCCCAACGCGCTTGCTGCCGCTTGAACGCCTCCATCTGGGGCGGCAGCTCGGCCGGCGCATCCACGTCCGGCAGGTAGAGGCTGTGCCAACCCGCCAGTTGCGCCCGGTAGCTCAAGTCCATGTCCTCGGTCATGGTGTCCGCCTGCCAGCCGCCCGCGCTCTCGATGCAGGTCCGCCGCCAGACGCCGCCCGAACCGTTGAAGTTGATCAACAGGCCGGCGCGGTTCCGGCCGGTCTGTTCGACCACAAAATGCCCGTCCAGCGCCAACGACTGGGCGCGCGTCAGAGACGAGTAGACCTCGTTCAGGTGGGACCAGCGGGTCTGGACTATGCCGACGCCGGGCTTAGCCACCAGCGGGGGGATCGTCCGGCGCAGGAAATCGGGATGCGGGCGGAAGTCGGCGTCGAACACGGCCAGGTACTCGGCGTCCGTCCGGGTCAGCCCCCAGGCCAACGCGCCGGCCTTGAACCCTTCCCGCACCGGCCGGTGGAGCACCTGGACGTTCACGCCGTTGGCTCGATGATAGGCGGCTCGCGCTTCGGCCAGACCGGTCGTGTCGTCGGTGGAATCGTCCAGCACCTGGATCTCCAGCCGATCGGGCGGATAATCGAGCGCGGCCGCGGCATCGATCAAACGCGCGACGACGTGGCGTTCGTTGTAAACCGGCAGTTGCACCGCCACGTGTGGCCAATTCCCCGCGTCGACCGGCGCATCCTGGCTGCGCTCGGAGCGATGGCGAAAATACAGATAGGTCAACACAAACGACTGAAAACCGTAAAGGCTCAACCAGAAGACCAGGAACCCGTAGAAGACTGGTAACAAAAAGCATGCCTCCGAGAGTGATCCCCAAATGAACCGGCGACCGGACACCATTCGAGGGCGCCGAGTCGCCAGCAGCCCGCAGCAGCGATGTGGGTTACCTGCGGCCACCACCTGACCCGGACAAGGCCGCTGCGCTTACAGGCCGGACCCAAACAGGCCAAATCATCCGGAAAATTCTTGCCTGTTGAACAAGAGCTTCACTGGTTAGGCCCCATTATACTCAGCTTGCCGATGGAGGCAACTTGTGGACTTGAGTAGACTGATGTAAGATACAGATGTGACGCATACATGAGCCAAAAGCGCGCAGGAGGCCACGCGCGGAGATCGAAGGGATCAAGGCTAGAACTCGTGCGAATGACTTTGTCTTGAGCAGTCATGCCGATCTTGAGGCCGCTGACGAAGAGATAGGCATCGAGGAGATTCGCGAGGCCATTCTGAATGCCGATATGCTGGAACACTACGAAGATACTGGCAGAGGTGAGAGCTGTCTGCTTTTGGGCTTCGTGAACGACAGGCCAATTCATGTTATCTGCGGCTGGCGACATGAATCAGTGTTGGTTATCACGGTCTACATTCCGAAGCCACCCAAGTTCATAAATCCGTGGACCCGCCGGAGGTGATCATGAGCGAAACGCGCTGCTATATCTGTGGACATCGTGAATGTGAAGAACGCTCTGTGACGTACGTATACAGACGCCACGGCGACTATCTGATCGTGCGCGATGTACCTTGTGAAGTCTGTCTCCACTGTGGTGAGCGTTACTACGCTGGGACAGCTCTATTGGAGATCGAACGGCGATTCATGGCAATTTACGAGCAAGCGGCTCAACCATATCAGACTGTACAGGCGTCAGTCGTGGCTTTTGCATAGGCCATGACCCGCCGTACCAAAACGGAGTTCACATGCACCAAGTCCCTTCACCCTCCATGAATTCATTCACCCGCCGGTGGCGCGCGCTGCTTCTGGCGCTGCTGCTCCTGGCCCTTGCCGCGAGTTGCATGCCGGTAACCAGCCTTGACGGCCCAATCCCGCCCACGGCCGCGCCGGCCCCCAGGCCCACGCCGGCAGAGCCGCTCGCACTGACCCTGCTTCACACCAACGACACCTGGGGCTACCTCTCGCCCTGCGGCTGACAACCGGCCGTCGGCGGCGTGGCCCGGCGGGCCACCAAAATCGCAGAGGAGCGGTCGACCAAAGAAAACGTCCTGCTGCTGGACGCGGGCGACAGCCTGGTCGGGGACCAGGACCCGGCGCGCACAACCCAGGGGCGCACCAGCGTCGACGTGATGAACCGGCTGGGCTACGACGCCATGACCCTGGGGCCGAACGATCTGGCGCTGGGGCTGGCAGTGTTACGGCAGCGGATGGCCGAGGCGCAGTTTGCCGTGCTCTCGGCCAACGCCATCGAGAAGGCCACGGGCGAGTTGGTGGCGGCCCCCTACGTCGTGGCTGAGCTCGCCGGTTACCGGGTGGCGATCATCGGGCTGAGCGGCGGCGAGAGCGCTGCCGAGATCGTCGTCCAGGACCCGTTGGCCACTGCCCAGGCGGTTGTGGCGGAGGTCAAAGGGCAAGCCGACGTGATCATCCTGCTCTCGCACGCCGGCCCGGAGATGGATCTGAAGATCGCCGACACCGTGCCGGGCATCGCGGCCATCGTCAGCGGCGGTCCGGGTGCGCAGGCTACGCCCATCGTCAGCGCGGTGACAGGCACGCCGATCTACCACGTGGATGCGGCTAACCCTGGCCACGCCGGCCGCCGGTTGGGCGCGGCGACGCTGGTCATCAACCCCGACGGGACGCTGAAGTCGCAGACCTGGCAGCCGTGGACCCTCGGCCCGGAGATCGCCGCCGACCCGATCATGGCCGCGTGGGTGGCGGAGCAGTTGAGGCAGTAGGCGGCTCATCAAGTTGGTTCACAAGTACCCCTGGCTGGATTCGAACCAGCGGCCTTAGGATTAGAAGTCCTCTGCTCTATCCACTGAGCTACAGGGGCAAAGTTCTCAAGCCATCGCGTACTGACGAATCTCAACCTGCGTGCCGTTATCAGCCGCTGTTTCCGCGCGCGCCAGGATGCGCCGCGCCACCATCTCCTCCACGTACTCTTCGCCACAGTTAGGACAGATGGTAGCTGGCACGCGTCTGACGACAAATACCCGCCCGTCGCGTTCGAGAGTAACCGTGGCCTGGCCGGGTTGGGTCTCAGCCTGTCTGCAAATGACACACTTCACGATTTCCTCCGTCGTCTCAAGTCAGATTCCCACAGCGTGACATCCGGCTCGTAGACCGTAATCACGATGACCTCATCATTGGCGGCATTGTGCGCAACGACGACATGCAAAGACCGCCCCCTTACCCATCCCAGCAGCAACTGGCTGGGATAGGGCTCATCTGATGGATAGTCCTCGATGACCTCGCCGCTTTCCACAACCTTGCGCACGTCCGCATCACTGATGCGCCGCTGGTACATACGCTGTAGGGCATGGAGGCGAAAGGTCAGCCGGCGAGTTCGGCTCATCAGAATCCCTCAGACTTCAGACATCCCTTGCGTCAGGTAGGTAGGGTAGTCAACGAGATAGCCGACCCAGTATTCGCCGTCAACCCGATGCACATACTTGATGGAATTCATAGCTCGAACCCGTCCTTCCACCCATCACCGCGTCCATTCTAACGAGATAGAGAAGGCTTGTCAATTCCCCGAAGCAGCCAGGCGCAAGGGCATCTTCTCGATCTGTAGGGGCGCACCCTCGCGGTCGCCCTGACGGGCAGGCGCAAGGCCATGCCCCTACCCCGGATTATTGAGTGCGATGCGCTTCAGAGCAATCCGGCAGGCGTGTCGGCCACTTTGACCGCGGCGAGGAAGCTCGCCAGGTCGCCGTAGACGCGTTGCGAGAGGGAGCGGACGACCCAGTTCTCCGCCATCGGCGAGATGGCCATGACCGGGATGCCGTGCTGATACGCGGCGTACATCTCCATGGCCGTGCCCATGCTGGCGACCGGCGCGTACGCGATCACCAGGTCGCTCCCGATCGCCAGATCGATCATGGCGAACAAGGTCGCTTTGGCCGCGGCGTCATCGTACTCCACGCTGTTGGGGTGCAACGCGTAGGGATCGACCACCTCAGCGTCCGGCCAGCGCGCGGTCAACGCGTTGCCGATCTGCCGGCGGTAGTCCTGATCCATTAGCTCCTTGCCGTGGTTGGATGCCTGCATGACGCCCCCGATGAAGATGCGCATTGCGCCCTCCCGGTACAGGTAGATGCCCGGCTCAGCGGCCGTCGCAGCTTCCGAACGTGTTCTCGACCACGCCGGGCAGCAAGTCGTAGATCGACTGCCCGATCGCCGCTTCGAATTCGTGCTTGATAGCGAAGGTGGCCTCGAATTGCAGACGAACAGTGCTCCATTATAGCATCCGATGCCCACCTGCCCCAAAACGCCGCGCTACCCCCCCTCCTCACCGGGAGATGCTGACGGTCACAGGTTGGGCGTTTTCGGCCGGTCCGTGGTATACTTGCCAAGTCGCAGCGCCACTTTGAACCGCGCCTGGCTCGCCATCGATTCACCCACCGCCTCTGCGCAAGAAACGTGGGGTGTCTCATAGAACCCTTGCGAAGGTTTTCGCAACCTTCGCAAGGGTGGCTGACACAAACCCGCTCCTCGCAATGACTGGCGAAATGTAACATTGTCAAGGTAGGAATGCCATCGTGCCACCATACATCCTGGCCGTTGACCTGGGCGGGACGCAGATCCGGGCCGCGCTGTGCCATCCCGGCGGGCAAATCCTGCGCCGGGTCGCCAGGGCCACGCAAGCCAAATCGGGGCCGGAAGCGGTCCTGGAACGCATGGCGCGCACCATATCGGAGGCCATCGGCGAGGTTCCCTCCGAAGAGATTGCCGCGATCGGCATCGGCGCGCCGGGGCCGTTGAACCCCGTCACCGGCATCATCATGGGAGCGCCCAACCTGCCCGGCTGGCAAAACGTGCCGCTGCGCACGTTGATCAGCGAGCGCTTCGGCCGCCCCACCTTCCTGGGCAACGACGCCAACGTGGCCGCGCTGGCTGAGTTCACCTACGGAGCGGGCCGCGACGTGCGCGACATGATCTACCTGACCATCAGCACCGGCATCGGCAGCGGGATCATCGTCGACGGCAGGATGCTGCTGGGCGCCAACGGCCTGGCCGCCGAGGCCGGCCACATCATCGTCAAGCCGGACGGCCCGCTCTGCGGCTGCGGCAATCGCGGCTGCCTGGAGGCGCTGGCGTCAGGCCCGGCGATCGCGCGGGACGTGGTCGCCCGCATCAAGGCCGGCAAAAAGAGCCGGGTCGTCAGGCTGGTCGATGGCGACCTGAGCAAGATCGATGCCCGGATCGTGAACGAAGCCGCGCAGGCCGGAGACAAGCTCGCGATCAACGCCTTCCGCCGGGCCGGGGAATACCTGGGGCTGGGCATCACCAGCCTGCTGCACCTGTTCAACCCGCGCATGATCGTGCTGGGCGGCAGCGTCACCAAGGCCGGCCCGCTGTTGTTCGACCCGATGCGGGAAACGCTCGACGCGCGCGCCAGGCCGATCTACACCGAGGGGCTGGCCATCGTCCAGGCCGCGCTCGGGGATGACGTCGGTTTGCTGGGCGCGGCCGCGTTGGCTGTGACGGAATTGGGAATTTGAAGACGCCTAAAAGTGGATTTTG
>PHCA01000393.1 GCA_002842085.1 Chloroflexi bacterium HGW-Chloroflexi-1 | reverse complement strand
GGCCGGCTGACCAGCCTGCATCAGTTGCTGGTAGGATTGTGGCCGCTTCTATTTTTCTACTGCCTGGGTTGTGTGTTGGTCGCGTGGAGCCACCGCGCCGATAGGGTCGCAAGTGGCCGCGGGCTGGCACTGCTTGTCGTAGTGATGGTTGCTCTGGATCAGGTCAGCAAAACTGTAACCAGCGCGCTTCTATTCCCAAACGCGACACTGCCACTGGTCAAAGGATGGCTGCACCTGGCCAACGTTCACAACGTCGCGGGGTCGTTCCTTGCCCCCGGGTGGATGAAGCCTGTGCTTGTAGTGACTGCTGTATTGGTACTGCCTCTGTCAGTCATCGGTTACCGCTACTATGTTTCCTCGAAGCGCAGGAGCTTATGGGCCGACCTGGTCTTTCTGGGCGTATTCGCAGGCTATTCAAGTTGGTTCTGCGATATTTACCTGCGCGGGTATGTTCTTGACTTCATCCAAATTCCAGGCTTCGTGACGGCTGACTTCAAGGATCTGTTTCTGTCACTCGGTATATGTGTCATTATTGAGGTGTTGGATAACCCGGCTATATCACTCCGCTGGGATGGATGGAGAGCCGAGGCTGAGAGTATACATCGGTTTATCACAGACTTCACTGTTTTTGCAGCCGGTGAGTTGCGCTCCTGCTGGATCGTTGCCAGGGAAAGATTCAGGTCGCTGCTTGGGGGTGGTTGAGTTCTGATGGGCTTACTCATTGACTTTGCTGATCGCTGGCGATATCGTCTACAGTCGTACTTTCTGCTTCGGGGCCTCTCTTCTCCAAGCACGTCATTTTACCCCAGTCTTGCAAAGGATGTAATGGCGGCTATCATGACGATCGCACTTCAGCAAGTAATCCACCGCGCAGTCACGGACGCGCACTTTCGCGCCCAACTGCTGGCCGACCCCAAGGCGGCCACCGCCTCCCTGGGCCTGACCCTGGACGCCGAAGAGCTGACCATTTTGATGGAAATGCGGCATCTGTTCGCTCGCCACCCCGCCACCTGGTTGTCCGGCCAGGGAGACAGCGATCCCACGGGGGGCTGGATCAGGGGGCCCTCTTTCACCCACGCCGCGCTGACTCGAGGATGGTGACGTGCCGTCTACGCTCACCGGTGCGAGGCCGCCCGCGCCTGACCTGGACGCAGGACATCTCTTGCCGGAGGTATGCGCACTCCTG
>PHCA01000392.1 GCA_002842085.1 Chloroflexi bacterium HGW-Chloroflexi-1 | reverse complement strand
CAGGAGTGCGCATACCTCCGGCAAGAGATGTCCTGCGTCCAGGTCAGGCGCGGGCGGCCTCGCACCGGTGAGCGTAGACGGCACGTCACCATCCTCGAGCCAGCGCGGCGTGGGTGAAAGAGGGCCCCCAGATCCAGCCCCCCGTGGGATCGCTGTCTTCCTGGCCGGACAACCAGGTGGCGGGGTGGCGAGCGAACAGGCGCCGCATTTCCATCAAAATGGTCAGCTCTTCGGCGTCCAGGGTCAGGCCCAGGGAGGCGGTGGCCGTCCTGGGGTCGGCCAGCAGTTGGGCGCGGAAGTGCGCGTCCGTGACTGCGCGGTGGATTACTTGTTGGAGTGGGATCGTCATGATAGCCTCCATTACATCCTCTGCAAGACTGGGGTCAAATGACGTGCTTGGAGAAGAGAGGCCCCGAAGCAGAAAGTACGACTGTAGACGATATCGCCAGCGATCAGCAAAGTCAATGAGTAAGTCCATCAGAACTCAACCACCCCTAAGCAGCGACTTAAATCTTTCCCTGGCAACGATCCAGCAGGAGCGCAACTCACCGGCTGCAAAAACAGTGAAGTTTGTGATAAGCCGGCGTGTACTCTCGAGTTCGGCTCTCCATCCATCCCAGCGGAGTGATATAGCCGGATTATCCAGCATCTCAATAATAATGGCACATACAGCGAGTGACGAAAACAGATCCTTGAAGTCAACCGTCACGAGGCCCGGAATCCCAACGAAATCAACAACATACCCGCGCAGGAAAACATCGCAGAGCCAACTTGCAAAGCATGCGAATATGCCCAGAAAGGCCAAGTCGGCCCATAAACTCTTGCGTTCTGAGGAAACATCATAATAGCGGTAACCGATGACCGACAGAGGTAGCACTAATATGGCCGCCAGTATGAGCACAGGCTTAAACCAAACAGGGGTAAGCCACGACCCCGCGACGTTGTGAACGTTGGCCAGGTGCAGCCATCCTTTGACCAGTGGCAGTGTCGCGTCTGGGGATAGAAGCGCGCTGGCTACAGTCTTGCTGACCTGATCCAGAGCAACCATCACTACGACAAGCAGCGCCAGCCCGCGGCCACTTGCGACCCTATTGGCGCGGTGGCTCCACGCGACCAACACACAACCCAGGCAGTAGAAAAATAGAAGCGGCCACAATCCTACCAGCAACTGATGCAGGCTGGTCAGCCGGCC
>PHCA01000063.1:8334-17232 GCA_002842085.1 Chloroflexi bacterium HGW-Chloroflexi-1 | reverse complement strand
GTTAGGGGTGGTGTTGAATGAATCTACGGCAAGGCGCGTGAATTGGCAGTTCTCGCGCGGGAGGAAAACATGATCGGCAAACAGATCGGTACTGTGGCGCTCGCCGGGCTGCTCATCGCCGCGTGCCTTGCGGCCGCGGCCCCGGCGGTGCGCGCCAATCCGGGAACACCGTTCGCCCCCGCCACCGGCGCGACCCTTCGACAGGCTCAGGGCAACGCCTATTACGTGCGCACCGATGGCGGTTCCGCCGAACAATGCACCGGGCTGGCGGACGCGCCGTACCCCGGCAGCGGCGCGCATCAACCCTGCGCCTGGGATCATCCCTTCCGCGCCCTGCCGCCGGGCGGTGCGCCGCGCATCTCCGGCGGCGACACCCTGCGTATCGGCCCTGGCTCGTATAGGATGGGCTACGACGCGCCCGAAACCTCCGTCAATTGTGACGCCGGTGGCGCTTACGATTGCCTCATGCCGCCCATCCCCAGCGGCCCCTCCCCGGCCAACCCCACCCGCGTTCTGGGCGATAGCCAAAACCCGCCCGAGTTATGGGGGGCGGAGCGCCCCTGGTTCATCGTCAACCTGACCGACTCCAGCAACGTCGAGCTCGGTTATCTCGAAATCACCGACCATTCCGGCTGCGTCGAGTTTCATCCCAGCCTGGCCTGCGAGCGGGATACCCCGCCTTATGGGGATTGGGCTTCCTACGGTCTCTACGCGGAAGACTCGGCCAACGTTTATCTGCACGATTTGAACATCCACGGGCTGGCCGCCGGGGGCGTACATGCCGGACGCCTCACTGACTGGACCGTCGAGCGGGTGCGCGTCGCCGGCAACGGCTCGGTGGGCTGGGACGGCGACCTGTGGGACGCGCTCGGCGACTCGAACTCCGGCACGCTGGCCTTCCGCCATTGGACGGTGGAGTGGAACGGCTGCGGCGAGACCTACCCCGGCGGACAACCGGTCGGCTGTTGGGCGCAATCCGCCGGGGGCTACGGCGACGGCTTCGCCACCGGGTTGAGCGGCGGACACTGGCTCATCGAAGACTCGATCATCCGCTACAACACCTCCGACGGCCTGGATTTTCTCTACATCCGCGAAGCCGGCTCCTCCATCACCATCCGCCGCACCCTGGCCGAGGGCAACGCCGGTAACCAGGTCAAGAACTTCCGCGGACCGTTTCTGATCGAGAACTCGATCATCGTCGGCAACTGCGCCTTCTTCGACGGCCAACCCTTCACCTACAACGTGGACAACTGCCGCGCCATGGGCAACGCCCTGGCCCTCGGTCTCACGGCGGGTGACCAGGTCACGGTAACCAACAACACCTTCACCAGCGAGGGCGATTGCCTGGTGACAGCGGAATTCTACGATGGGAACGGCACGGGCGCCGAGCGGGTGTTGTTGCGCAACAACATCTTCCAGGGCCAGGTGGATTTCCAGCAACCCTTTGAAAACACTTGCCTCGTCTACCAGGAGACCTTCCCCGCCAACCCGTTCGACATGGATTATTCGATCATCAACAACGTAAAGGATAATCTTTGCCCGGGCGCGCACGACCAATGCGGTGTGACACCCGGCCTGGTCAACACTGGGACAGATACGTTCGACGCCCATTTGTGGTCGAACAGTCCCGCCATCGACGCCGCCCTGGCCACCGCCGCCCCACTCAATGACTTCAACGGCAATGCCCGTGACGCCACGCCCGACATCGGCGCCTACGAGTATGGGGCCTCGCCGGGCGTTTCGTCCATATTTCTGTCGTTAATCGTGCGGTAACCACCCATGCTGGGGCAGGATTGCAAACTGCCCCAGCAGCTCACAACCATAAAAAGCTTACTACGAAGTCAAGTCCTTTCTTTCAAAAGAGCGAACAGGAGAATACAGATGAAAAAGAAACTCATTTTTACCCTTATCTTCACCATGCTCGTGTTGGGCAGCATGGGGATTCGTTCCGTGACTAAAGTTTCTGCCCATTCGGGGGATGTCTTTGGCCCCGCCTGTGGAGTAGCGGTCGTGGATGGGCAGGTAAATGAGAGCGAGTGGGCCAGCGCTACTAGGCAGACCTTTCAGATGATTGTGCCCGGTACGGCCACTCCCCTCACCGGGACTCTCCGGGTGATGAACGGAGCGTACTACCTCTATTACGCGTTTACCATCAACGACGATGAACTTTCCGAAAGCGGCCAGTGGCTCCCCCAGGGGGATGTCCTGAAACTTGTCTTTGACAATGATCACAGCGGCTCTCTCTTTCAAGTGGGCGATGATGTGCTTGTCCTCAGCGCGGGAGCGCCACAGTTTGGGGACAATTACGTTGTTGGGACGCCGGCTCCTTCCTCCAACCAAGAAGATACCCTGGGCGGCGGCACGAGTGACGGGGAGGGGGCCACCCAACGCATAAACGGGCTCAATCACTTCGAGGGGAAGCACCCCCTTTGTTCGGGAGATACATTGGACTTTTGCCTGCATCCCGGAGAAACGGCGGGGTTCCAGATCAAATATTTGGATGCCGAAGGCGATGGCAGTTTTGGAAGCAGTCAATTTTTTCCTGGGCAAGGCAACACCTCTGAGGCCGATATCGTCATCGGTGATTGCGCCATCCCCGATATTTTCGTCTTCCTGCCGCTGATCGATAAATCCCCATAAGCAGAGGCTGGCCCAGATGATGGGGCTTTTATGGCGCTCCCGGCCTGACCGTGCTGTGAATTCCATGCGCAGCACGCGCAGCGCCATGTACGGAGTACCTTCCCTGCCAACCGCAAAACTTTGGCTTTGGTATAATTAACGGCTCTCCGGCCTCTGGCGGGATGCGCGGTTTCCAGGCAATCAAATATGCGACCCGTGCGATGCAAAACGGCTCAGGATGCCCAGATTCAATCGTCTTGACGGTTCTCGGCGTGCAGAACCCGCAATTGTGGTTGCGATCCATCCCACCGTCCCGCTAAAGGCCGGAGAGCCATTTTTCATTGACTTCGATAAAATCAGTAGGCTCTTCATAGAGCGGCCTCCAGCCGCAACCAAATCGCCGTCATTGCGAGGAGGGCGCTCTCCCCGACGACTGCGAAGCGTGCCTGTGGCAAGCAATCCCCTCACCGCCAGGAGATTGCTTCGGGACACCTGCCCTGGCGGGCGGTGCCAGGGAGAACACCCTCGCAATGACGACAGAATCTTCGCAATTGCGATAGATTCTCAAGAATAATACTATAAGGAGATTCCCCATGACTACCACGTTAGATAACCTCAAGGAAGCCTTTGCCGGTGAAAGCCAGGCCAACCAGAAGTACCGCGCCTGCGCCAAAAAAGCCGAACAGGACGGCCTGCTCAACATCGCGCGGCTGTTCCGCACCACCGCCGAAGCGGAGCGCATCCACGCCGAGGGACATCTCAAGTCCCTGGACGGGGTCGGCTCGACCGCGGAAAACTTGCAGGCCGCGATTAACGGCGAGACCTACGAATTCACCACGATGTATCCGCCCATGCTGGCGCAGGCCGAAGCCGACGACCACAAAGCCAAGCGCATGTTCGGTTACGCCGTCCAAGCCGAGGCAGTCCACGTCAAGCTCTACAAGATGGCGCTGGAAGCCGCGAAGCAGGGCAAAGACCTGGACGTGGAGTTCTACCTCTGCCCGGTCTGCGGCTACATCGAAATCGGACAACCGACGGAAGCCTGCCCCATCTGCAAGACCAAGCCCGAGAAAGTCGTCCAGATTCAGTAACAACCTGCTTTGACAAAAAAGGGACCGGCAAAAACGCCAGTCTCAGTAGCTGAAAATTTTGTGGTAACTGCTTCGCGTCAGTCGTCTGACGATTGAAATCGCCCTACGTAGTGACGACTTTAGTCGTCTGACGATTGAAATCGTCACTACGAAACTAACATCCCCACCCAGAATAAAAGGCTGAACAAAAACGCGGTTTGACCCGTGCCCGCCAACGCGGCGTTAAGCGGACGTCCCCTCTGCGCGAAAACTGTCCGCGTGGATTTAATCGCCAGCGGCAACGATGCCCACGCCAGCAACGCCGTCCACGGGATGAGTCCCAGCAGGGCGTCCAGCGCTGAGGTTGCAATCCAGCAGTCAACTGGGCAGCGACGAACTGCGCACCGCCATCCATGCTGCCGCAACCATGACCGCGCTGGAAGACCTCTACGCGTTATACAAGCCCAAACGCCGCACGCGCGCCATGATTGCGCGTGAAAAGGGACTCGAAGGCCTGGCTAACCACATCCTGAATCAAACCATTACTCAGCGCTCGATAGAAGACATTATCGTATCTTCTCAATTTTTCGGGGAATCGCTCGCTGTGGCCGGTCTCCTGACCGAGCCACCGTGGCTCAGTTGGGAGACCGGCCACAGCCACCCCGGATTACTGAGAAGGTACCAAACCCCTTGCAACGCAAAGGTGTTTTCAACGCAAAGGCGCAAAGAAATCAAAAAGGTCCGCGAAACAACCAAGTTATTTTTGAACGCGACCTGACCGGGGAGGAAGAAGAGCAGTGGCCCTCTCAGCTTACTCTGCAGCCCAAACCTTGGCCGCCAAGTCGCAGGAGAAGGGCGGTGGGCTCAGGCGGAGCACGCCGCCCACCGCCTGGGCCGACCCGCGCTCGACGATCACGCCGGCCAATGGGTCCCACCATTCCACCTGATAGGCGTCATCGGGCACGTTTACCGTCAGGGTGACGCCTCGGACGGGGGGAAAGGCCGGCTGGAAGTCGGTGGGTGGGGAGGAGCCCGCTTTAAGCGCTTTGCGCAGCGCCTGCTCATATTGTTGCTCAATTGCAGAGTAGGTGCAATGGGATGAGCAAACCCAGAGCAGGATGCGCGTTGGGGATTGCAAGGTCAGGCCCTGGACCCCAGGGGAATCGGTGGCCACGGTCACAGGCATGTACCCCGGTGCGATCAGATCCTCATCCTTCAGGAAGGCGGCCAGGCCCGTGAAATGACGGTACAAATCCAATGGCTCCATGTACGTATCCCACCACCAATACAGCGGGGCAATGGCCCCTTTACTCATCAGCCCGGCCCATAGCGCTCTGTGCAGATGTACGCCGGTGCGGTCGAGGCTACTTACATTCTCCTCCGACGTGCTCAGGCCATACTCGCCGTAGAAGGCCGGCTTGCCAAAGGCGCGCAGGTCCTTCGTCAGGCGTGGAATCGTCAGAGCTGGATCTGCCTTGCTGTATTCGTGCTTTTGCACCAGAGCTATCTGGGGAAGGCGGAAAACCCGGTCATCCCAGCGGTGGGCGTAACTAATGGTGCTCAGATGCGGATAGGGCGCCATGGTGTCCAGGTAGGCATCCATTTCCTCCAGCCAGGGCGCCAGGGCATCGCCGGAAGCCGGGGTCAAATCCACCTCGTTCCACCACTCCAAGGCCAGCAGATGGGGGCTGTATCCCCAGCGGGCGGCGATGTAACGCAGGCGACGTTGGAACAGGAGGCGGGCCCGGGGGTCAGTCAGGAAGTCCTGGGGCGAGGCGCACGGCCCACCGTTGGCGGCGTTGTAGGGATTGGCAGCCCATTCGCTATTGTAGGTGAGGCTGAAGGGGCCGTGATTGAGCAGGACGAGGATCAGGTAGATCCCGTGCTCCTCCGCCAGTTGCAGGACACGGTCCAGTTGCCAGGCCCGGTCCAGCCGGCCGGTATAGTCGCCCAGGCCGGTGTCGTTCCACTCGATCCCCATGCTCCAGGAGGGCATCCAGATGCGGGCCAGGTTGGCCCCTGTCGCGTGCACCTGTTGAAACCAGTGAGCGTAGTCCTGGGTGCCTGCCGGGCCGTACCAGCCCAGGTTGAGGCCGATACCGAAGAAGGGTGTACTGTCTTCGAAGGCCAGATAGGCTGGATCGTCGGGGCTGACTCGAACAAAACCGTGTGCCTCGGAGGGGGTCACCTCGAAGGAAAGAAGGGTGGTTTCGTCCGCGCCGTCGGCGGTGCTCAGCCGGACAGTATAATGCCACTGGCCCACCTCGGAGGGCGTGAAGCGGATGCGCCAGCCCGGCTCCCCCACAGGGGTCAGGACCTCTTGACCGTTGACCATCCAGCTCTCGAAGTCTTGAAAATAGAAGCCGGGGATGGAGATCGAATCGCCGGAGGGTGAAGTGAAAGTTGCCGAAAGGTCCACCTGCTCTGGGTCAAAGGGATTGCTGAAGGTAGCCTCCAGCGCGACCTCCAGTTCCAGGAAGGCGTAGCGAGGCGGCGTCGCGGCGCTGGGCTGTACTGCCAGCAAGCGCGGGGGCATTGGGGTGACCGGTGGCGCGGCGGTCTCTTCGACCACACGTCCTCCAATCTCGAAGCGGATGTTATCTACGAACAGTGTGCCTGGGCCTGGCCTGGAGACGAAGAGCAGCAGGGCCAGTCGTTTGGTCACCGGCAGATTGGCCGGGGTGGTGGCGAACTCCCAGTTGGTGCGGGCGGCCTTCCAGCTCGGCGCCCGCAGGTTGAAGGCCAGGTCATGGTTCCATCCCTTCTTCAGCGTTATGGGTACACTCTCGTGCCACTCCCACGCACCGCCGGTGCTCAGTGCGAGAGCCAGTTTCAGCGGCTCGCCGGGATTATAGGCATCCACCAGCACCCGTTCCACTGCCGAGAGGTCGAGGTCGCCCTCAGTGTAGAAGATGGCCTTGCGGTCGGCGCTCTGCAGATCAAAGGTAAGCCGGAGAGCATGGCTGCCCTGGCTGGCGTGTTCGGTCGTGACCTCAGCGGCCTGGGCATCGCTATCGCTGTAGCTCGGCGCTTGCCCGGCATCCCACGTAGGCCCGGTTCCCTCAAAATCCTCCCATAGGCTCAGGTTGCGAGAGAGTGACGGGGTCGCGGTCGGGGCAGGGGTTGGAGTTGCCGTTGGGGGAGGCGATGGCTGAGGTGCGGGCGAGGCCATCAGGGTAGGGGCAGGCGGAACAGCCGGCCCGCGGCACGCAGCCAGCCAGGGGCCAGCGGCCAGCAGCCAGAGCACAGCGAGAAACACCGGCATAGTGCGGATCATAGGGTTCAGCCTTTCAATCCGCTCAAAGCGATCCCCCGGATAAACTGCCGCTGGAACAAGGTGAACATCAGCAGGGTGGGCAGGGAGACCAGTAGTGCAGCCGCCATCATCACGCCCATGGTGGTCGGGCCGCTGAGGGTGGAGCTGAGCTGAGACAGCGCCAGCGGCAGTGTGCCGTGCGCCGCATCCTGCACGATGATCAACGGCCAGACGAAGTTATTCCACTCGTTGAGGACCACGAAGATGCTCATCGCCGTCAGCGCCGGCCCCACCAGCGGCAGGACAATCTGCCACCAGATGCGCACCTCGCCGGCGCCATCGATGCGGGCCGCGTCCAGCAGCTCATCCGGCAGGCTGAGCATATACTGGCGCAGGAAGAAGACGACGAAGGCCTTGGGCAGGGCCGGTACCAGCAGCGCCCAGTAAGTGTTGATCCAGCCCAGGTATTTCATCGTCAGGAAGTTGGGGATGATCGTCACCTGCCAGGGCACCATCATCGAGGCCACGAAGAACAAAAAGAACAGGTCGCGCCCTGGAAAGCGGTGTTTGGCCAGGACGTAGGCCGCCGCCGAAGCCAGGATGAGACTCAGGATGGTGATGGTGGTGGAGATGAAGAGGCTGTTGAGATAGTAGGTGCCAAAGCGCAAGGGAGCACCGGTCAGGCGTTGAAACAACCCCTCTATGTGGTCGGGGGGACGGTTGCCCAGCGGATCATAAAAGTTGTTCAGCGTAGGGCGGGCCACGTAGAAAGTGGGGGGATTTTTGAGCAGTTCCGGCACCGACTTGAAGGCGCCAGTAAGCATCCAGTAATAGGGTACGACCATCGTGAAGGCCAGGATGAGCACCGGGATACGCAACAACCTGCCACTCCACCCCCGACGTCCGGAATTTATCATCATCACGTCTCCTAAGTAAGCGTTCAAAAATAACTCCGTACTTTCAGGCCGTTCTTCCGTGTAGTTCCACCGCGCAGCAACCAAGTTATTTTTGAACGCGACCTAATCGGCCTCGCCTGCCCGCCCCACCCACAGGTTGATCAGGGTCAGGACGAAGATGAGGGCAAAGAGCACCCAGGCCAGCGCGGAGGCATAGCCCATCTTGAACCGCTGGAAGCCCTGGTAGTAGAGATATGGCACCAGGGTCAGCCCGGAGTCCAACACCCCGCCGATGCTTTCGACGCTGCGGAAGACGATGTAGACCGCTTCGAAGACCTGAAAAGCGGAGATCATACTGGTAATCAACACGTACAAGAACGTCGGGCGCAGCAGGGGGAGGGTGATGCGCCAGAAGCGCTGCCATTCAGCGGCTCCATCGATGGCCGCCGCCTCGTGCATCTCAGATGGAATGGCCTGCAGGCCAGCCAGGAAGATCACCATCACATAGCCCATCCCTCCCCACACGGCCATAATCACCAGGATCGGCATCGTCCAGTGGGGGTCCGCCAAGAAAGTGATGGTGGATCGCCCCAGCCGCAGCAGGACGCTGTTCATTAATCCGTAATCTTCACCGATGAAGGCCCAGCGCCAGAGGACGTTCAGCGCAATCGAAGAGGTGACGGAGGGCAAGAAGAAGACCACTCGCAGGATCTGATTCAGGGGGGTGGTGCGCTCCAGCAAGACGGCCAACGTCAGAGCGAAGATGGTGTTCAGGCTCACGGCGAAGAAGACGTAGCAGAGGGAATTGCTCAGCGCCTTGATAAAGCGTGCGTCTTGAAGAAGCCGGGCGTAGTTATTCAGGCCAACAAATTGAGGGGCCTTGACAGCGGTGAAGTTGGTCAAACTCAGATAGAAAGAGGCCAGAATGGGCAAGACAACAAAGGCCAGAAAAAGCACCAAAAAAGGCAATAAGAAGAGGTACGAGGTGCGGGCGCGCCAGAGGCGCGCCCGCAGCCCTCTTCGACGGGGACGAACTCCTTTCGCAGCTAGAGCATGG
>PHCA01000063.1:0-8317 GCA_002842085.1 Chloroflexi bacterium HGW-Chloroflexi-1 | reverse complement strand
CAGGTTCTCGTTCATCACCTTGGCGGCCTCATCCAGGGCCTTTTGCGGATCAGCGCCTTTGAAAATCACCTCCTCGATCTGAGTCTGGACGGTGCGGGCGCTCTCTTCCCAGCCGATGCAGTTGGGTGGGCCGTAGGCATTTTGCAGTTGCGTCTTGATGGCTTCCACCCGGTCGGCTGGAGCCTTGATCTTGTCGGCGAAGTCTATGCGAGGTGGGATGAAGAGGAGGTTCAGCCCGGCGGCCTTCTCGACCATCATGTCGGCAGCTTCATCGGTGTAGAGGAAGCGTATGAACTCCGCCGCCTCGTCCGGGTGCTTGGAGTAGGCCATGATGCCGATGACGCGCCCGCCAATGAAGGTAATGGGTTTGCCGCTCGACCCGGCGGCCAGCGGAGCCAGCCGCCACTTGCCGGCCATCTCCGGCTTGCCGCTGTCCAGATACCCGGCTACCCATGAGCCGGTGTAGCCGATGGGGTAGTCGCCGGAGGCCAGGCCGCTCTCCAGATCGGGCCAGCCGTCGGTCGGCGCCTTGTACTTGGTGTACAGCTCGGCGAAGAACTTGAGCGCCTTCACCCCCGCGGGGCTGTTGATGGTAGCCTTGGCGCAACCCTCATCGTACAGCGTCCCGCCGGCCTGGTAGAGGTAGTTGAAGTACTGCAGCCACTGGACGTTGCCCCACTGCATGGCGAATCCCTTCTTGCCGGCCGCCTGGATCTTCTCGATGGCCGCCGTCAGCTCCTCCCAGGTCTTGGGCGGCTGGTCTGAGCCAGTGATCTCCTTGAGGATGTCGGGGCGATAGTACATCAGGAAGACCGTCAGGTCCCATGGCGCGCCGTAGACCTGGCTGCCAGGAGAGACGACGGAGTTGTAGATGTTGGGATGGACCACTTTTGCGATCTCGGCGATCTTGTCGGAGTACCTGGCTTTGAGGTCCACCATCCCGCCCAGCTCGCCGAACTCGATCCCCCACGAAAGACCGCCGGTCATGATGTCCGGTCCCACCTTGCTGGTGGCAGCAGCCAGGATCTTGGCGTGGCCATCGTCCCAGGAGATAGGCTGGAGTTCAATGGTGACGTTCGGATGTTTCTTCATGAAGGCTTCGGCGCCGGCGAAGAGAACTTTGCCTTCATCTTCAGAACCAGTGGCCCAGATGGTCAGCTTGACCGCCTCCGGGGGCTTTGGCGTTGGTGTGGGCGCCACCTCCGTAGGCTTCGGCGTTGGTGTGGGAGCTACCGCGGGAGCGCAGGCACTCAGTATCAGGCTAAGCACACCCACGACGGCCAAAATTCGAATTACCCCTTTCATTTTTTCCTCCTTGTGTGAAGCTATAAAGTTTGTGAAACCCAATTCCGTTACTGGTTCTCCCATTGATCACCCCCTTTCATCCTCGGGTTGCGCTACTCCGTCTGAGGAACGAATTCAAACGCCTCTATGATTACTTCGGCCTCCTCGCCGTTAGCAGGGGGCCTGCCCTTGAACAGCCAAAGGTTGATCCGGGCATTTCCTCTGCCGGCCGAGGGGATGTCGTAGCCTGTGTAGGTCCACGATGCGATGACATTTTCTTCAGGGCCGGGGAAAGGTGGGTGACCATGTAGGCTGTAGAACAATATATGATCTGGGCGCCAATCGAAGCCGTGGGTTGAATTCTCTCCCCCCAATTCTACCTGGAACCGGTGCACATTCTCGCCGTGATAGGAGGGCTGAACGGTATATTGGGCGTTCTCGCCCCCCATCTGTCCCCAGCGGGCCAATTCGATGTCAATCTCACGGTTGTCAGGCGCAGGATCGGTTTCATCCCAGGTGAACAGTCCAAGGACAATGTTCCTATCCAGTTGATCCACTCGACTGGCGAGGCGGAAAACATACCTTCCATAGTCGAGGGGGGCTTCCGTGACAACCTCTGTGCAGTACCATTGCCCATCCCTTTGGGCAATCCGCAGGTGCAGCCGGCCATCTTCATCAACCCACACATCCTCTTCCCGGTCCGAGAAATAGTTCGGTCCGGGGCCTACCGGAGTTTCGCTGGCCTTGATGTGCCAGGTGTAGCCCGAAAAGTTGATCCTCCTGAACTTGACTTCTTCCCGTTCTACCATAACATCCGCCACCGCATTCTCAGAAAGTTCCGCCGGGAGCGTCGGCTCCCCATGTCCGATCCAGGGGTTATACCCATTGGGGACCAGGAAAGCGGCGATTCTCGTTGCAAACTGGCCGGCTCCGAAGGCCGTAATGTCACAGCTCCAACTGCCATCATCCTTGATCGTTGTCGGCGGCCAGGCCCAGTAGGGTTTGGTCCACCATCCCGACGCATAAGTATAGACAGCAACTTTGTAATCGGCCGGCTTGACGCACCGAACCCGCCCTTTGAGGTTCTCAAAGCTGCCGCCAGGCGGTACGTGTATGAATTCAATAGCAGGGGCGCACCTGTTAGAGCGGAACTGTAGCACTCCAAAACCAAGCGCCAGAGCTATACCTGCCAACAGGACTGCCAAGACCGATAATCGGACGAGATGGATTCCCTTCATCAGTCCCTTCTCCTGCCACTATCCTGCCTGAACCATATCTCAATAATTCGGAGTAGGGGCAGGGCTTGCCCCTGCCTGGCAGGGCTCAGATCAGGTCCTCCAGACGGGCGGTAGCCACGCACAGGACGGTATCGGCTCCTCCATAGTAAATCTTCACTTCCCGGTCCTCTTCCAGGATGGCCCCGCAGGTGAAGACCACATTGGGGGTCAGCCCAACCCGCTCGTAGGGTTCACGGGGCGAGAGGATAGGCGCGCTGGTCCGGGCGATGACCCTGGAGGGATCGCTCAGATCCAGCAGCATCACCCCCAGGTGGTAAACATATTGGTAGCCGGCCATTACGTGCACCGCGTGGAAGATCTCCAGCCACCCCTGGTCGGTCTTGATGGGTGGTGCGCCCGGCCCAATCTTCTTCCAGCCCCAACCACCTTCGGTCCGAGCTACACACCGAGAGTTGCCCCAGTGGATCAGGTCCGGCGAGTAACTGATCCAGATGTCGCCCCGGTCTCCTTGCTGGAGGGGGCGGTCGAGGCGAACGTAGCAGCCGTCGATCTTCTCCGGGAAGAGCACGGCGTTGCGATTGTCGGGCTCGGAGATGAACCCCAGCCACTCATAGCGCTTAAAGTCATCGGTCCTCATCAAGGCAACGCGCGCTCCGTGGTCGCTGTGGGCGGCGAAAGTGATGTAGTAATGCCCCTCCAGAGGAGTGATGCGCGGATCGTAATACATGCCGCTGGTGTACTCTTGGAATTCCGCTGTGTCCGGCATCGGAACCGGTTCATCCCACAGGGTGAACCGGTAGCCATCGTCGCTGGTGGCCACCCAGAAGACATTTTTGATCTCGATCGTTTCCACCCGCAGCATCAGCAGGTATTGGTTGCCAAATTTAGTAGCGCCGGCGTTGTAGACCCCGGAAGCAAGGATGGGCATCTCGTCGGGCGTCAAAATGGGATTTCCGTGATAACGCTGCACTACGGCACGTCTTGCCTTGACCATAACCTTTGCCCTCCAGTGGCTCTCAGCGCTCGAAGCAGGCCCGGATCAGGTCTTCCAGACGGGCGGTGGCCACGCACTGGACGGTGTCGGCGCCCCCGTAGTAAATCTTCACCTCGCCATCGTCTTCCACCACCGCTCCGCTGGTGAAGGCCACATTGCTGGTCAGCCCCACCCGTTCGTAGGGTTCGCGGGGTGAGAGGATGGGTGCGTTGGCGCGGGCGATGACCCTGGCGGGATTCTCCGGATCGAGGAGCATCGCCCCCAGATGGTATACATAGTGATAGCGGGCCAGGATATGGACGGCGTGGAAGATGACAAGCCAGCCCTGGTCGGTTTTAATGGGCGCCGCGCCCGCCCCGATTTTCTGCCAGTGCCAGGTCCCGTGTTTCCCGTGGGTGGCAACGCACTCCGACCTGCCCCAAAAGATCAGGTCGGGAGAATAGGAAACCCAGATGTCTCCCTGGTCGTTTTGCAAAAGCGGGCGGTCCAGGCGGGCGTAAAGACCTTCGATCTTCTCCGGGAAAAGCACCCCGTTGCGGTTGTCGGGCTCGCTGATGAAGCCCATCCACTCGAACGTCTCAAAATCCTGGGTGGACATCAGGGCGATGCGGACTCCATAGGAACTGTGAGCGGCAAAAGTGATATAGTACCGGCCTTCGAGAGGAGTGATACGAGGATCGTAGATCATCTCGTCGGTGTATTTTCGGTATGCCTCATCCTGAGGCAGCGGGATAGGCTGGGGGCTCACGGTGAAGTGATAGCCGTCGTCGCTGGTGGCGACGAAAAAGTAGTTCGAAATGTCAATGCTCTCCACCCGGCAGAGCATGACGTACCGGCCGTTGTGCCTGACAACACCGGAGTTGTAGATGCCGGAGGCCGCCACCGGCATATCGCTGGGAGTGAGGATAGGGTTACCTGGGTAGCGCTGGACAATTTCAACGTTAGGATAGAGCATAAGTTTTCTCCGACCTCAGGCTATTTTGGGGCGCGGACGGACTGACGCTGAATCAGATGCACATTGAGGACAGTGGTGATAGTCGCGCGAGTAGGGTTCTGGGCCCGGTCCACCAGTTGGCGGACGGCTAACGCTCCCATCAGCAACTTATCCACGTGGACGGTAGTCAGGGGCGGTATGACCTGCTGGACCAGGTCAATGTCATCGAAGCCGACAATGGACAGGTCTTCGGGTACCCGTCGGCCGCTGTCGAGTGCGGCGCGCATCGCAGCAATGGCTACCTCATCGTTGCAACCGAAGATGGCCGTCAAGGAAGGCTCTCGCTCCCACAGGCGCCGGGTTGCCTGGTAGGCAGCCTCGGAAGTCAGGTCGCCATCTTCTATGAACGTTTCCCGGAAGCCGTGGTCTTTAAGGGCGCGCAGGTAGCCATTGCGCCGGTCGCGGATGCTGGGATAGGCATCAGGTGTACTGCCGATCAACCCGATGCATCTGTGACCCATCTGAATCAAGTGTGAAACGGCCGCATGGGCGCCGCCGAAGTTATCGCTGACCACGCTGTCAAAAGCTTTAGTGGCCGTGTAACTATCCACCAGCGAGACGATCTGCCCGGCCTGCTCGGCCAGTTCGGCAATGGCATCATCCAGGAAGGAACCAACAATCAATAAGCCATCCACCCGGTTTTCAACCAGCATGCGGGGCAGGGCGGAAATGCGGTTGTAGTTATCCACAGGGACCGAGGCATACATCAGGTTCAGATTTTGGCGGCGGCACTCCGCTTCTACCCCAGCCAGCACATAGGAGTAAAAGGGGTTCACCTTTGGGGCGCGGCCCGGGTCTTCTTTCACCACCAGGCCAACCGTCGAGAGCTGGCGTAGGGAAAGGACCGACACAGGGATCCGTACCTGGTATCCCAATTCGGTCGCTGCCTCTAATACCCTGGTTCTGGTTTCAGGACTGACGCCGGGTTTGGCATTGAGCGCCATAGAGGCTGTGCCTATAGATACATTGGCCTTTTCGGCCACATCGTGGAGAGTGATTTTCTGGCCCATTTGAACCTTTTCAAAATTTTCAATGAAGTGTTTCAATCATAACACGATTGGCCGTTTTTGTCAAGCCCCAGTTTGACATTAGAAATGCCCACGCTGGAATTGGTTGCAACGTAATGTCATTAAGTCAAGACCTGACAGGTTTCGCGAAGTAGCGTTTCAAGCCGGATGCGGTCTCATCAGAGGTGGATGTATGTTGAAACGATCGTCCGCCCCACCCCTTGCATCCCCCCGCAAACCGTGCTATACTCCCTGACCATAGCCACCCAACGTCGCAACAAAAAAATAAGCCCGCGCCCGGTGAAAAAAACACCCGCCCGGCACCCTTAACACTCCGAACGCACATTCGTGCAATTCGTGTCATTCGTAGCTAACCACGGGGAGCCATCGCAAACTAACACCAACCCGACTTAAACACCAAAGCCGGTCAGTTCACACCTGACCGGCCTTGCAACCCGCATCCTGTATCACCCAGGACCCGGGCATCGCAGCCCTCATCATTGCACGTCCGTTCTTACCGCGCAAATGAGGCCGCGACCCCCTCCCCCTGGGGCCGCGGTTTTTTGCATTCCCAGGGACCGGAACACTATGAGCCAGGTCGTCATCGAAAACCCGGTCATCAACTCGCCGTTCGACGAGCCAACCCGCCATTTCCGCTTCGGCGACGAGGCCTGGATCGAGAATGCCCTGCGCGAAGCCAATGACACCTCCAACCCGGGCCTGCCGCGCCTGGCGCTGAAGATGGCAACCGGCTCCGGCAAAACCGTGGTCATGGCCATGCTCATCGCCTGGCACACGCTGAACAAAGCCGCGTATGGGCAGGATGCCCGCTTCGGCAACACCTTTCTCATCGTCGCCCCCGGCATCACCATCCGCGACCGGCTGCGCGTGCTCCTGCCCAATGACCCGCAAAACTACTACCGGCAGCGCGACGTCCTCCCCGCGCAGGAAATGGAGCAACTGGGCCAGGCCAAGATCGTCATCACCAACTTTCACGCCTTCCAACTCCACGAGAAATCGGAAGGCGCCCGGCTCACCAAAGAACTCGCCGGCCAAACTGCCACCGGCGTCAATCAGGAAACCCCCGACCAGATGGTGCGCCGCGTCTGCCGCGAACTGGGCACGAAAAAGAACATCATCGTCATCAACGACGAAGCGCACCACTGCTACCGCCGCAAGCCCGACGGCGAGGACGTGAAACTGACCGGGGAGGAACGCCTCGAGGCCAGGCGCCGCGACGAAGAAGCCCACGTCTGGATCTCCGGCCTCGAAGCGGTCAAGGCCAGGCTCGGCCTCAAAGTCATCTATGATCTCTCGGCCACCCCCTTCTTTCTGCGCGGCTCCGGTTATGCCGAAGGCACCCTCTTTCCCTGGGTCGTCGCCGACTTTTCGCTGATTGACGCCATCGAGGCCGGCATCGTCAAAGTGCCGCGCGTGCCCGTGGCCGACGACTCACCGAGGCGTTGAGCGGCGAACCCAAGCTGCCGCTGGAGCTGCAAGGCGCCCTGCACAGCCTCTACAGCAACTACGAAAAGTCCTACCGCCTGTGGGAGCAAAACGCCGACGCTCGCGCCCGCGGCCTGACCCCGCCCGTCTTCATCGTCGTCTGCAACAACACCAACGTTTCCAAGCTGGTCTGCGACTACATCGCCGGTTGGGAAAAGCCCATCGGTGAGCAAACCGTCGTCCAGGCCGGGCAACTGCCCATCTTCCGCAACGATGACGGGGACGGCGGCTGGCTGCAGCGCCCCAACACCATCCTGGTGGACAGCCAGCAGCTCGAATCGGGCGAAGCCATGAGCGACGACTTCAAGGCCATCGCCGCCCGCGAGATCGAGGAGTTCAAAGCCGAATACCGCGTCCGCTTCCCCGGCCGCGACGCCGAAAGCCTGACCGATGAAGACCTGCTGCGCGAGGTGATGAACACCGTCGGCAAAGTGGGCAAGCTGGGCGAACACGTCAAGTGCGTCGTCAGCGTCTCCATGCTCACCGAAGGCTGGGACGCCCAAACCGTCACTCACATCCTCGGCGTGCGCGCCTTCGGCACCCAACTGCTGTGCGAGCAGGTCGTGGGCCGCGCCCTGCGCCGCATGAGCTACGCCGCCAACGCCGCGGGCCGGTTCGAGGTCGAATACGCCGAGGTCTACGGCGTGCCCTTCTCCTTCATCCCGACCTCCGGCAGCAGTCCGGACTCCAAGCCCGGCCCCATGCCCACCCGCGTGCGCGCGCTGAAAAGCCGCATCGCCTGCGAGATCACCTTCCCGCGCCTGCTCGGCTACCGCTACGACATCGCCGGCGACCGCCTGACGGCCAACTTCACCGAGGCATCCCGCCTGGCCCTTTCCACCGCCGACATTCCGACCACGGTGCAACTGGATCCCATCGTCGGCGAATCCAGCATCCACACCCTCGACGACCTGAAGCGTCGCCGGCCGAACGAGATCGCCTTCCGGTTGGCGAAGCTGACGCTGGAAAAATACTTCCGCGACGATGACGGTAACGACAAGCCGTGGCTCTTCCCGCAACTGCTCGCGATCACCAAACGCTGGCTGGCCGAGTGCGTCACGCTCAAAGACGGCACCTTCCCGCAACTGCTCCTGCTGATCGAGTTTGCCCACGATGCCGCCGATCGCATCTACAAAGCCATCGTCACGGCCAGCACGGCGGGCGACCGCGAGGGTGCGCCCCTACAGCCGATCCCGCGGCCCTATGACACCATCGGCTCCACGCGCTACGTGGACTTCGACACCACCCGCCCGGTCTACGCCACGCGTGACGACAAATGCCACATCTCGCACGT
>PHCA01000062.1 GCA_002842085.1 Chloroflexi bacterium HGW-Chloroflexi-1 | reverse complement strand
AGGTAACGCCCGTTCGGGCTCCACTTGACTTCGATAGGAAAGAGAGGATTCCTGTCCTCGCCTGGCCCTACTCCCAAATCCACTTCGCAAACCGTAGACCGGCCGTTATCGAACAGAAACAGGTAAGGGTCGGTGTAAAACGCCACGTGCGACCCGCCGGGGCGTCTGGCTGCGACGAGGCCCTGATAGCGGAGGTTGGACGGTACCGAGCCTTGGTACTTCTGATATCGCCATGCATCCGGCGCGAACGGCAACGACTGAACCTGGAAGAAACGTCGGGCGGCCTCAGGCACTTCGGGCGGTTGCCCGTCACCGCCAGTAAACAAGATCAACGAGCCATCAGGGTCAATTACCACGGAAGCAGGTGGAACATTTTCAAAGACCCGTTGCGTTTGCTCGGGAGCACCTCGGCCCACCCAAAGCATGTCTCGTGTCAGGCCACTGGCCTGGTCCACCCATTCCCAGTCCAGGTAAGCCACGGCCTGTGCTTGCGGCAGCCAGAACGGACGGCCATAGCCGCGCGATTGCTGGACACCGTACACCGTCCTGGCGTTGCTGTGCACGTCCACCGTCTCGATCAATGCGCCGCCTGGTCCACTACGGATCACCAGCAACCGTCGGCTATCTGGCAGCCAGCCGGCGATGTCCAAGGCAAACGTATTGGTGATAACGACCCGCGGCTCGCCAAACTCGTATTTATCCAACGATGGCCCCCCTCTATCAGGCGGGGCGCCGCCAGGGCGTCGCCAATGGCGATTGTTGAGACGGGGCCGCCGAGAACGGAGCGAGCGCGACCCCGACCGTGTCGGGGGGCCTGGGCCGGCTCTGGGCGATGAGCCAGGCGGCGCCGGCCGCCAGCCCGAGCAACAGGGCCAGGCTCAATACGTTGCGCACGGTACGGGACGCTCGCGGCATGTGACACCTCCTCTGGGCAAGCCACTGTGGCGCATTATACCACGCCCCCCCCCCTGTTGTGTCAAGTTGGGTGGTTGGCGCTGGCACATACACAACCTGGATGGATCAGGAGCGCCAGCACGTTAACGGGCGCGCGAGGTCGGGTGTTCCGCTTTGAAATCACTGGATGCAACGCGAGCCCGAACAGCGACTGCCCCCGACCGAAGTTCCGATTCTCAGTCTCTGATGGTATACTCCGAACGGGTAGGTTTTGGACTTTTTCAGATTCGGCGAGAACCCCCATATGGGGCAGTTCGAGCAATCTCTGCGCCACACAAGGAGAGTGCTTCGCTGCGCTCGCAATGACAGTCTGTAGCCTTGATTCCAATGCACCCGTTTGATTTCCGTTCAGTATAGCAGGTGAGCATCTGGGCGTAGCAGGTCTCGTTGGGGACCGGGCCGCCGTTCCAGCGCACCGCGACGTCTACCGAGGGCTTGGGGCCGACGTCCGCGGCGACCGACATCGCGCCGAGCAGCAGGCCTGAAACGACCAGCAGCAGGCCGATCAAGAATGCCAGCAGGGTCGGGAGCCGACGCAGCTCGGGTGGAATAGCGGTGGTCATGCGTAGGGTTCCTGCGCCTCGTGGAGGCGGCTCAGCGTGGCGGACTCCGGCGCTGCCTCCCGCGGTTCCAGGACGAGCTTAATGCCATCCAGGATTTGGCGCATGCGGCGCGGAGACAGAGCGCCGATCTTCTCGCCCAGATCGGCTTTGGTCACGGTGTAAATTTGCGTCACATTGACAACGCTGCGCTGCGGCAAATGTCCCTCACCGGATTCGAGAAGCACATTGGCCGGCGAGGTCGCCCGTGTGAGGTTAGATGTTACCCCACATACCACAACCGTATTAATGCGACTGTGGTTGAAGACGTTATTTTGGATGACCACGTAGGGGTGTAGATAACCTGGTTCCGAACCGGTCGGCTCATCGAGGTCAATCCGGAACAAGTCACCCTGATTGATCATCGTTCGGCCTCCACAAGTCGACGTTGGATTCGTCGCATACCGCGTTGGATGGCCTCTTCCTCGGGGTCAGGCCCATCGGCATAGGCCTCGTTGATGCTCTCCAGCAGGCGCTGGTTTTCGTGCCGGTGGATGAAATCTTCCAATGCGAGCGACATCAGGCGACTGCGCGAGAGATTCAGGGAGTGGGCCAGATTCTCCATGGCATCGAAGAGAGGCCTTTGCAGTGACACGGCTGTCTTGACGTAAGTCATCGGGTTATACCATCCTTTCTACCGAGAGTATAACATGTCCCGATATGGGCGTCAAGCGCAGAACAGGCCGTTTGGCCTTGCTGTGTAGACTCCGGGCGAGTTGACGGCCTTGAGTCAGTGGGGTAAAATCAAGCCGGTTGAATGCCAGACAGGCGCAGAAGTGAGGGGGATCCGCTGTCGCAAGTGATGTTAGTAACGTGCCAGGCACTTCCGAAGTGCCTGGCACGTGAGGGGTTTTCACCCCACCCCGCGCCGCCTTCTCCCACTGCGCCTCGGTCGGCAGCGCCACTGTGCGACGCCATCGGGTTTCCGCGCGTCGGGCGCGGAGCCGGGCTTACCCCCAAATCTGGGCGCGCGACAGCATGATTACGAGCCTGGGCGCTGCGCTGGCGGGCGATGGCGACTTGCTGGCCGCGTTTCGTGCGTCGCTGGACACCCTCGGCCGCCACTAAGATAGTTCCAGAAAAATACTCATCCCAGAACCTCCTGAAATTCCCAGAGAAACCAGCGCTATTGGGATATCTATTTTTCCGGAACGGCCTGATCGGCCCTGGGGCTGATCCCGCTCAACGTGCACCCGGAGACGGGCGAAACCTCCAGCGAGAATGCCGGCGCGGTAGACGCCAATCTGTGGTACATTCTGGGCCACTATTATCATGACCTGCGCGCCGGGGCCGCCGAAACAGCGCGACTCGAAGGCCGGCTGGCGGAACTGGTGAACGCGGCGTATGGCCTGACGCCGGATGAGGTCGCGCGGCTGTGGCGCACCGCGGCGGCCGCGGATGCCGGTGGCCCAGGCAACGAAGGGGTGACTTGATGCCTCTACGGGCTTTGTGTGAGCAGCTCGCCGTTGAACTAAACGAGACAGAGGGCTGGCATTTGCCTGCCGAGGCGCTGACCGACCTCGCGCGAGCTGTGTTGCCTTTTGTGGATTTCGGTATGCCGGTGGCTGAGTTGCGCCGAGTCATTCGCAACTACTATCGCGACGGCCCTCAGGTGGAGCGGATGACAGTTTGGGGCCAGCCAGAGGGCGAAGCGGATTGGGAGGCAGTGCGAAGGCGCTTTGTCAGTCAGGCGTATCGAGCCGGGATTCCCGATACCGCTGCTGAGGACGTGGGACAAGAGGCGTGGTGTAAGGCCAGGGAGAAGCTGTCTACGTACAGATTTCGGGGTCGGTTGGAGGCATGGCTGAGTGTCGTAGCTCGAAACGAATGTTGGAAATGGTTCCGATCTCGGAGGGGCAAGCGCCCAGACCTCCCGCTGGATGCCCTTGACTCTGGCGAGGAAAGCCAGGATGTACAACACGAGCTTGTCGGTGAATACCGGCGTGCCGTCGGGGGTGAAGCGCCTGGGCGGGGCGCCGAGACGCCGGCCGGCGAGCTCTTGCGCGCGGAACGTGTGGCTGCGCTCAAGCAAGCCGTCGAACGACTCCTGTCCGGCAAATACATACTGATTCTATACTACAGCTTCGTAGAAACCGATCGCGTGACGTCCGATGGCCGCACTGTCAAGTGGACGGACGAAGAGATCGCCAAGGCGATCGACCTTGCGCCAGGCAGCATCGCCACGATTCGTGACCGCATCCTGAGCCGACTGCGGGACGATCCGGATTTTCGACAACTGGTGCGATACTTCTTCGGCGCGGATTGGCTTGCCGACCGGACGCCGATCAGGAAGGGACGTGTCAGAAAACGGCCCGTTCGCGCATCAGATAAGACAGACGATGCAAAGGAGCAATCATGACTTCCGGAAGCGATATTCATGAGCGTGCGCTGGCCATTCTGCTGCGACTGACGCTGGGGCAGGAACCGCGTCGCGTTGACATAGAGACCGCATACGATCACGTGGCCGCATGCGACACTTGTTGGTCTCAGTTCGGCGCGCTGACCGAGAACCTGACCGGTGAAGAGCTTGAGGAGCCGGGTGGGGTCTTCTCGGAACAGTGGTTGCCCGCCGCGCCGACGTATGGTGAGCAGTGGTTGCTTCAGCATCGCGCGCCTGATGCTGCCCGTCAGCCTGGGCGTTGGCAACGGGGTCGCGGCTATCTCGCGCGCCTGGCTGAGGATGTGGAGCAGTCCACGACGGCGCTGCTCGTCTCCTTTCAACATCTGCTCACCGGGCCGAGCCTGGCGCTCGCTCACCGGGGCCCGAGTCAAACGCTCGATGACCGTGGCCCGCTTGAGATCGTGCTCCAATGCAGCGATCTCCCTGACCTGCAGACGACGGTGACCCTCAAATCCGATGCCACGGCGCCTGACTTCGTCCGTCCGCAGGTCGAAATCAGTATCCCCTCGCGCTGGCCAGATTTCAGTGGCGTGCGCGTGATCCTCGATGACGGGACACAACAGATCGAACGCACGACAGGTCGGGCCGGCTACCTGGAATTTGACGCGATCCCGAGAGAGCGGATTCCGAGCCTGAGCTTCATTGTGTTACCGCCACGAACAAACATGTAAGAATTCGTCCCTCTTTTCGCCTCTTATCTATTAGATGAGGGGCTGCATGGCATGTGCGCAGTGGCGGCAACGCTTGCGTTACGCGCGGCCGTGCAGCACAAACGGCGCGTAGAAGTATGGATGGTTGAGCGGCTGCGCCTGCGGCTCAGGCCAGAGCGCTGTGAGGCGAGTCAACTCAGCCTGCGCTTCTTGCTCCGTCAATCCAGCATCCAGGGCTCGATCCCGGATTTCGTCCGCTGTAAGGGTTGCCAGAGCGGCCTGCGCCTGGGCCAATGCCCTTGCCGGGCCAAATTCGGCCAAACGCCTATAGAACTCCTGCATCAGGAGCCGGGTCGAGAAATCGTCCACCGTCCACAGGCTGACGAGGACGGACGGACTGCCGGCATACAACCAGGCGCGCACCAGGCCGACGATTTCATCGCCGCTGCGCAGGTGGCCGAGCCCGGTCTCGCAGCCACTCAGGGTGACCAGGTCGGCCGTCAACTGCACACGGCGCAACGTGTCCGCGACATCCAGAAATCCGTCGGCCAGACTCAAACCGGAACGCAGGGGTTGATCAGGGCGGAAGACACCCGGACAGGCGACGTGAACCCAACGGGCGCTTCGAGCCTGGCCCATGACCGTCGTGCGAGTCGCTGCGAGGCCAAGCAAGGGTTCGACGTTTAGTGAGCGGGCAATCATCCTCGCTTCCGGTTCGGCGTGTTTCAGCGCGCTACCGTTATGGCCGACGATGCAAGGGGCGGTGGAGGTCGAGAGCGGCCGTAGCTGGCAATGTTGCAACCAGACGGTGGCGCTGGGGACTTGCACGATGGCTGGGATGCGCTGGCTCAGGCGCTCGCCGGACGCGCCGCTGCTCAGAGCGCCAAAAGGCAGGTGATGCAATGCGCCGTGCGGCACGATGCACAGGAGTTCCACCGCATCGAGATGCGGCAGGACAGCTTCCAGCAGGACTTGACCCAGGCGCTCCAACACCCAGGGGTGGCCCAGCCGTCCGCCTTCGGACACCAGGCCACGCGGCCGTCCGCGGTGATCGAAGGACGCTCCGGCCAGATCAGCCAGGGCCATGCCGAGCGGGAAGACCCGCATCATCTTGCGCTGAACCAGGCAGGCTAACAACTCCTGATCATCGGCGTAGTACTCGAGCAGCGCCGAGCCATCCGGCAAGCGTTCCTGGACGGCTTCCGGCGTGAGCGGCGTAGCGTCACCCAAAGCGCCGTACTCGGCATCGCGCTGGGCGATGCGCAGTCGAAGCTCATGCCAGCGGGCCTCGGCCGCGGCGATGGCAGCTTGCTGGGTGGCAGAGTCGGTGGCAGCCGCTGCGTACAGGTCGTTCAGCGTACGACGTAGCGCAGTCTCTTGTTGCAGCCAACGCCGAGGAACCGCCAGGTGGGGAGCTACGCGTTGACCGGCCAGGAGTTCGGCAAACGTGCGAGCCTTGGCCCGCTCAGCCAGTGCAAATACCATGTCTTGCCGGCCGGCTGATCTGGCGAGATGGGTTCGGAACGCGTAGACACGCTCCAGGGTGGCTGAGAAGTCCCCGCGGGCGCTGGCGGTCTGCAACTGCGCCCGCAGAGACTCAACCTGATCGAGCGCGGCATCGGCGGCGGCTGCGGCCCGATGATGATCGCCCAGGTCGAGGCAGGTGTGGGCGAGGTTGATCTGCACGTCGCTGGTTTCCCAGGCATTGCCGGCCACCAGCTCGCGTGCCCGGCGCAGAGCGGCTTCGGCGTCGGCGAGACGGCCTTGGCCGCGCAGGACTTCGCTCAGGTTGTTCCAGCCCTGGCCTTCACCCAGGTGGTCGCCTTCGTCGGCCGCGAAGGCGCGGAAACGCTCGTAGCAAGCCGCAGCCTCGGCCCAGCGGCTTTGCGCTTTGTAGACTGTGCCGAGCTCGTTCCAGGCGGCGGCCGCCAATGGCGGGATGGGCAGAGCCTCGAAACTCGCAATGGCCCGGCGTTCCAGGCTCTCGGCTTCGGCAAGGCTTTCGACTGGCAGCGCGCCGGCTTCGCAAGCGCGCACCAGGGCTGTGCCCAGGTTCTTGGCCAGTTTGGCGCTGTAGGCGCGGTCGTCGAGCTGTTCGAAAGCGGCCAGGCCGGTGCGATAGAAGGCAATCGCATCGGCCCAGCGACCCAGGTGATCGTACAGAATGCCCAACTCATTGCACGCCCGGCCGCGCAGCTCGGCACCGGCGGCCAGGCGCAGCGCAGTCAGCGCAAATTGCTCGGCCGCGTCGAAGCGGTGTTGGTCTGAAGCCAGGATGGCGTGGAAGTACGCCGCCCAGGCGCGACTGGGCCGAGCCGGGAGCCAGGCATGATGAAAAGCCTTCGGCACCGCTTGGGCGGTGGCCAGGTCGCCCGCGGCGAGCGCAGCGAAGAACACCTCTTTCGCTATGCCCCAGGCCGCCGGCGGGTCATTTATGAACGCTTGCCAGAGCCGCGCCGCGAGCGGTGCGAGTGTCTCACGGGATTGGGTAGCCATCGTTTCACCTCACGGAGGGTAAGATGCAGCAAAACTTACAGCTGAGAGAATTAGTTTGTCGTCGCTTTTGGTCGCGCTGGTTGGCGGTGTTGCTGGCGATTGGCATCGGTCTGACCTCATCGGCAGCCGCGCTCTCCGCGCCGTGGCCGCCGCCGCCAGAAACGGCAGCCACGCTGGCGCCGTGGCCGCCATTCGTGCGCATTGTACCACAGGGCAACGGCGATGACGTAACGGTGTATGCGGAGGGCATCGGTCACGCTTACAACCGGTTGAGCGCCACATTTGGCGGCACGTCCCACACCTGGTCGCATACCGATCTGGATTATGACGCGCAGGGCGATCTCTACAGCGGCGTGGCCACGGCCGCGCTAGCCGAGCCGTGTCCAGAGGCCGCGGGGTGCTTGCGAGTCACCACTGCTGGTCCCGGCGACCCGGATCTGGAGACGATGCTGGCGTATGAGTTCGTCGCTGCCGGTCCGACCGCTGCGCCTGATCTCACGTTGGAGATGGCGCAACTGCGCTTCGGTACGCCGCCGTTCACGGACGCCGTGACCCATACCGTCGTGCTGGCGATCCCCCCGCGGGCGCCGGCGCCTTTGCCGGGTGGATGGTGGATTCTGGAAAGCGGCCTGTACGTGGTGGAATCGGATGGGGTAGATGGGAGCCTGCGCGCCGCGCTGACCGTCCGCTACGATCCCGACTGGTTGGACTGGCGCGGTGTCCGCCCGGAGGATCTGCGGTTGTGGCGCTGGGATGCGGCGGACAGGATCTGGGTGGCGTTGCCCAGTACGGTAAGCACGCGCCTGTTCCGGGTCAGCGCGTCGATAGATGCCCTGACGGCCTATGCGCTAGCCGCGCCGCCGCAGCACCAGCTTTGGCTGCCGTTGACACTACGTTGAAGGAGCGTCACATGGATCCTGTTGATCGCAAGCCAAGCAATGCCCGGACGTTGGTCGCGTTCCTGGGATTGACCATGTTCCTGCTGGTCGCGTTGCCTGTTGGGATGATCGCGACCGGCGAAAGCCAGGCTGTTCCTGCCGAACTGGTGCAACTCCGCAATGATAGCGGCGCCCCAGCTGGCTATTCTGAGGAGTTGGCAGAATCCTATATTATCGGAGCCTCCTTGCGCGGCGCTGACGATCTATTCCCGCTTTCGGTGAAATCGGTGCAGGCGTCGTTCTACGCCGATTTCCCCGGCGCCAATCCGTCCGCGCGCGTTCGAGCAGTAATCTACAGCATTGGCCCGACAGGGCGACCGGTGGAACTCCTGGGCGCGTCAGCGCCCATCACCGTCACCGACTTCTACCCGACAATACGCCCAGCACGTTGCTCGATGATAACTACACCATCGCGGCCCACAAGAACTACTACAGCAGTGATGGTGGCGCCACCTGGATCGAGCACTACACATTCTGGCGTCAGCCGGAGACCGTGGGCTATAACATGGTGCGGGCCAGGGTGGAAGCGCGCATTGCGCCGCCGACGCCGGGAACTCCGACTGCCACCAGGACGCCGAGCGCGACGCCGACCATCACGCCGACGCCGCTGCCGACGCCGACGGGGAACCCCCTCGCCGGTGCGTTGTGGCCGGGCGAGCCGATCGGCGCCTACAAACAGCACACCATGGTGCGTGGACCGAATGGCCGCCGGCACCTGGTTTACCTCGGCCCAGATCGGCGCTCCCTGTTCTATGCCTGGACGGATGATGGGCAGACCTGGCTACCTGCGCCGGAGCAGCGGGTTCCTTTTCACGTGTTCGATCAACCTGGAGGTGGCGGCTCCTTGGGCATGGATCCGGACGGCCAAAGTCTACACCTGATTGTCGGACAGGATCTGAGCGGCAGCCCAAATGCCGGTATCAATGGCGCGCTGTATTTTCGCTATTCGGCCGGACAGTGGTCTGCCCCCGAACCGATCGCCAAAGGGGGGTTCGGCTACAACCTGGCGGTCGGACCTGACGGTCGCGTACATGCTATCTGGAGCGATAGCGATGTCTGGTACCGCGTGCGCACGACCGATGGCGTGTGGGAACGAGCACGGCGACTCGTCAGTGGTGGTTGGCATCCCGACATTGACATTGGGCCAGACGGGCAAGTTCACGTTGTGTTCAACGGCAATGGACTATGCTGCGCGGCATCGTGGGTAGAGGTCTTCTACATCCATTCAGGCGATGGAGGCACGACCTGGCAGGTACCGGAACAGCTTACCTTTGACACGGTATGGACCGGGGCGGCTGTCGGCGCGGCGGACGCCAGGGGCGGCTATCACCTGGCCTATCTGATCCGCAGCGCCTTTGAAGGGGATATGTACCATCGCTACCGGCGCCCGGATGGCTCATGGACGCAGCCTGAACTGGTGTTTCAAGCTATCACCACCGGCCAGACAGGCTATGAATCCCCTTCGCTCGAGGTAGATGCCGCAGGCAATCTGGCCAGTCTCTTCTCGTGTGCGGTGCCGGGGCAGTCGAATAGTGTTTGCCTGCGGGCCCGCACCTGGCAAGGGCGCTGGTTGGACGCGCGGCGGCTGAGCATCTTTGGCGCTGCCGCACCCAGTTTGGCTGGTGGCACATTCGATGCTGCGCACATTGATGCGGTGTGGAGCACCCAAGGATACCTGATCCATCGCGTCATTGGTGACATGGCATGGCCAGCCACCCCCACGCCCACTCCGACCCCGACCACGACACCGGCCGCGTATCATGTCCGTGTTGTGGACGACCAGGGCATCGCACGGAGCGGCGCGCGGGTCTATCGTAACGGCGCGTTCGCCGGCATCACTCGGGCCGACGGCGTGCTGAACTTCGATCGTCTTGCGGAAGGCGACGAGCTGATCGCCCTGGCGCCGCTGTCCCTGGACGCCGCGGCGACCTCGGGACGCACGGCGCGCGCGGGGCATGATCGCGACCTGGACACCGGCACGACAGTCGAACCATGGGCCTTCCAGGTGTTCCTGACCAACATGCCGCAAAGCCCCTTCTTCGGTCCCCTGCCGCCCGGCCTGCTCGGAGACGGCGCGCCGGGCGAGCGGCGGATCGTGGTGCGCGGTGACAGCGCCTTGATCCTGCTCAACCTGACGGTCTCCATCGAGTGGGATGCCGATCAGGCCTATCTCGACGACCTCGAACTGGGCCTGCGCCGGGCGTCGGCCTTCCTGTACGACGTGACCGACGGGCAGATGGCCCTGGGCCGCGTCGCGATCTTCGAGCGCGGCGAGCGTTGGGTAGACGCCGACATCCGCATCGCCGCGAACAACCAGGTCTACCCGCGCGCTGCGGTGGCCGGCATCGATGCGGAACGCTCCGATTTCGACGTGCGGCTGGGGCCGCTGTGGAACGGCAGTAGCGCACGCTTGCGCGGCGAGGATGGCCCCTGGAGCAGACCGGCCGGCTACCGCACCATTGTCCACGAGCTGGGGCACTACGTGCTGGGTCTATTCGACGAGTACATCTATTATGCGCCCACTGCCAGCGGCTTCAGCGTGGAAGATGCTCACTGCACGCACCTGGAAACCAGTCCGCCATCCGGCAACCCGCCGCCGGAGGCGTTGCGTGCCAGCATCATGGACAACCAGCACGTCTCCAGTGAGTTGGCGGATGCGGGCCAGCCGATCCTTTGGAGCGAGGCCTGCAAGCAGACCGAGCAATGGGCTCGCAACGGCGTCTCGGACTGGGAAACGGTCTGGCAGCGCTTCCGGGCTGCGAATCCGCCGGCCGCACCGCCATGCGGCGCCAGCGCCGCGCTGCAGGCAGCCTATTGCTTGTGGCGACCGGCCGCCAGCAGCCGCAATGCCGGCGTGCCGCAGCCATCACCCGATCCGCCGGCGCAACGCGGCTGGCCCTGGCCGGTGATCGAGCGCCATACGTCGCCCTCCGGGCCGCCCTTGCGCGACCTGTACGTGCAGTGGACGGGGCCCGAGCAACCAGGGCGGTCCTATCGGTTACGCGCCGTCGTGCGACAGGTGGTGGACGGTCGCACGACATACACTGAGCAGGGCCTGACCGGATTCGACAACCGCATCACGCTCTTCGGCGCGCCGGAGGGCGCCACGGTCCTTCTCAACACGCTCGATCGGAGCTGGCAGCCCAGCGTGCAGGTGACTTCGTCCCAGGCTATTACCCTCACTCTGAACCGTCCCGCACTATCCAGCGCCGCAGCCAGCGAAACCTCGCCGCGGATGGTTCTCAGTCCGCAGACCGATGGCCAGGGTCTGCTGGTCGAGGTGGTAGGAGGGCCTGGGGGCGAGCTGTGGGCTGAGTACGCCCTGGCAGGACAGGTAGCGCAGCGGGTGAAGCTGGTCGCGGCGGGCGCTGAACAGGCCGTGACCCTGGCGGTGGATCTGCGTTACCGGGCCAGCGGCGCCGTCACCATCGTGGACAGCGCAGGCCGTCCGGTGGGGCCGGAGTTCAGCGCCGCGTTCGTAGGTCGCGGGTTGGCCGCGCCCGCGCCGGCCGATGTATTCTCGACGGATGGCCGTCTGTGGCTGCATCTGCCCACGGCGAGCGTGGTGGAGAACACGTTCGTCGTGATGAGCAGCTACGGCGCGCTGCCGGGCGACTGGCCCGCCGACTGGGCGCCGCTCGGGCAAGCGTATGCGATCCGCTACCCCGCGGGAACACCGCCTCCCACCGGGTTAGCATATCTTCGTCCTGATCCGAACCAGTTGACGGCTATGCCCGTGGACGCGGTGGCGCTGTTGGGGCAAGCGGAAGGCGCAACGCGGTGGCAGCCCTTGTCGTCCGAATGGTCTCCTGCTGAGGGGTATCTCGCGGTCGAATGGGGCGCCGGATTCCTGGGCGCGGCGTGGCAGGAGGCGGTCAGGAAGGTGTACGTGCCGTTGGTGCTGCGCTAACGAAGCTCGAAATCTTTAAGGTTGCAGTGTCAGATTGACGCGCGGTTTCGCATCTTATTCGATAGATACTGGATTTCGATTGAGCGGACAGGAAGGAGGTGTTCGGTCAGCACAGAGACGCGCATAAGCTCATTCAGTGATCGGTCGTCATAGGATCAACTATTTCACAGCCAGTAAAGGAGTCTGTCCATGCACACTCTTCGTCGGATCGCGGTCGGTTCTGCGTTCAAGGTCGGAGCGGCGCTGAGCGCCTTGCTCTTTGCCGTCCTGGGCTTCTTCGTCGTTTTGTTGCCGGGCATCTTCGGCGCCAGTATCCTGGGCGCGCTGCTGAGGGATCAGGGCGGGGGCGGCGCCGGCATCGGCTTTGCCATTGAGGCCTGGCTCTACAACATCGTCGCCGGTTGGATCGGCGGTTTGGAAGTCGAGCTTTCTTAGCGAAATTGCGGTGGAAGTGACCGGCGCTTCGGAAGCGCCGGTCACTTCTAGTCAAAGTCCAGTAAGTTACCCAGGAGGCTATCAATGATCGAGACAAAAGTCATCACGTATCAATCAGAAGCAGCTATGAACGCTGGCATCCAACAGATGGAGGCCGAAGGTTGGAAGGTGACAAACGTTCAGGAGGCTAAGGAGCACGGTGCAAGCTCGTGCTTGATCATCATATTGGCCTTGACGATAGTCGGCCTGCTGCTACTGCCGCTCCTGCTCTTCTCAGCCAAGAAGACGTATACCGTCACATTCCAACGTGAGCAGCAGGAATTCACTCATGTAAACTCGACTGAGTGACTCATACCACGTGAGAATGTAGAATGATGCAGACAAAACCTATTCCATGGAATCGAATCTTTCGGTATTGTGTGGCCTTCAGCGCCCTACTCTTACTGTGGGTGATTTCCACAAGATTGACTTTCGGCCAAGGCTCTGACTGGAACGTAGGCAAGACGATTGGGCTGCGCGCTGGCGCCTGTATTCGTGAAGGGCCCGGCTTGAATTACCGCGCGCATACCCGCGTGCCCGAAGATAACTGGACGGTCATGGTCATCGACGGACCGCGGCAAGCCACCGGTAAGACCTGGTACGATACCAGCCGCAAGGCCGCAGGCGATCCCAGCGGCGGAACAGGCTGGGTAATGGCCGATTGGAGTGATCGCGATTGTAGCTTGCCAGCTACTGCCTCAAAGCCGCCAGCATCAGTCACACCGAAAATCCCCGTTGCTCGGGTACCGAACAACTTGCTGGACTACTTGCGCTCGTGGTGGAGTACACAGTCACCGGTCATGAAGTGGGGCGTCGCTCTGGTAGCCGTGGCCTTGCTGATCTTGATTTGGCGCCGCGTGGGTTCGCACCTGGTCAGCCTTGTGTTCGCTATCATCGGCGCGCTGCTGATCGTTTGGCTGATGGATAGCACCCGCGAGGTGTGGCAGGGGCCGTGGCAGAGCCTTGTCGGCTCGGATGCGCCCGATCTGGCGCTATTGATGGGCGCGATTCCGTTGGTGAGTTGGCTGTTGGGCCTACTCCGCCGAGGCTGAGCCAACTAAGGACTGAGAATTAAATAACTTGCGCAAGTCCCCTCTTCATTTGCCGGAGCAGATGAGTAAGTTATTTGTCCTTAGTCCTAACCATCTCACCGAACCTGCCAAACTGGCCGCAACCGTAGGCCTGATTGATTGACAGAAGTCAGGTCATAAAGAGGAGATACTCCAAAGCGGAGGGACAAATGACTACTTGGGAACATATGCTTCTTGTCTCGGACATCACTGGCATGCTGAAACCAAACGTCAACAAGGTTTGGGAACAAAAAGGCAAGGACGGCAAGGCCGATTGGGACCGCATCCAACAACTTGGAAAGGAAGGATGGGAGCTCGTCGATGCCTTCCCCATCGCGACGGGTAATGGAGCGAGCATCCAGATCGTTTGGGCCCTCAAGCGCCCCACACATTAAGGGCGAGTTAGGCCGCTCGTTACTTACAGCTGGTAACGGAAAAGGAGGTGGCAGACCCTGAGACAGCATCACAATTATCAATAGTGGAGTTTGGTCAACTTGATCGTGAGTGTCTGTATTGATTCGCCTCGTTCAACCAAGAAAGGAAAGCAGGAGGAAGATCATGGCAACCGAAGAAGTTGTGCATCCACAAAACATCTCGAAGGATATGCTCCAATCGCTCTTTGAGAGTGCTTACATGGACACATCCCGTGACTCCGACGGCGACTTGCGGGTTAAGGATGGCTATTCCTTTTATGTTTTTCCACACAAGGAAGGCAACCGCATTCTCTTGATAGCTGGATTCGGTGCCAAGCCCGAATCGTCCATCGCAGACCGCCTGAGTTTCGTGAATAAGGTCAATGATGACCTTGTAGTAATCCGGGCTTACATGCGTGATAACAGCAACTTCGCTTTCGACTACAGCATCCCCGTAGAGGGAGGCATCACCAAACGCGCCATTGTGTTTGCGACGAAGTTCTTCGCGGTCGTCTTACAAGACGCTCTGCGGAAAGAGAATCAATATGGGGTGTCTTTGCGTTCCTTGCGTCTTGGCGTGAGCCTTTCCGGCGTCCCAACCGCAGGTTGGGCGTCCACCACGTCTCTGACCAGTACGCCTTTGACTTCACGCTTTCCGACAACACCCTGAGCATCCGTTACGATGACCAGTGTACGCTCACCTACCGGCGGGCCAGGTAGGTTCATCAGCGTGGCGCGGCAGACGTCAGCTGGAGATCAAGAGGAGATGGACCATGTCCATACGTTCCGGCTTGCTGGCCTTCCTGTGCCTGCTATTGTTCGCCGGCTGCACGCCGCAGGAGGAAGCAGATCTGAAGGCCGCCGCGGAACAGGCGAGACAGACGGCTGTCGCGCGCGGCAAGGAGTACCTGGCTACCGAGGCGCCAAGGGTGAAGGAGACGGCACTGGCCGAAGGCAAGAAAGCCGTGGGCACGGCCGTCCCGCAGATCAAGGGGACCGCGGCCGCGGCGGTCGGGACAGCGGCCGCCAGGGCGCGCAACTCCTTGCGCAAGGTTGTCCTCGATCCAGGCCACGGCTGGCAGGGCGAGTCCGGCGCGTCCTATTTCGATCTGAAAGAAAAGGACGTGAACCTCAAGATCGCGTTGCTCACCCAACAGATCTTGGAGCGCGACGGCTACCGCGTGGCCCTGACGCGCACTGCCGATGATCCCGATCATGACCTGGCCTACGCCGCGCAGTTCGCCAACGCCCAGAAACCGGACATCGTCATCTCGATCCATGCGAACGCGGCCGACGCGTCCGCTTCGGGGACCGAAGCCTGTCACACGGTGGGCAAGCGCACCGACGAGCAGAGCAAACGGCTGGCGAAACTTCTAACCGGTTCAATAGCGGCGCGGCTGGGACTGCAAGAAATCGGCATCTTTCCCGAAAACTCGCCTGGGAAGTGTGCGCGTACGGCGAGCACCGGCTGGGCGAAGCTGTACATCCACGACATGGACGCGCCAACCGCGCTGATCGAGACAGCATTTCTTAGCAATCGCGGCGACGCGAAGCTCCTGACCGATCGGCCTGGGGATTTCGCCCAGGCGATCGCAGAGGCAATTGAGCGCTACTTCGAGTCTCCGGGCAAGTAAAAAAATGAACAACAGGGCTTTGCTCACAGCCGCGGTCGGGGGGAGCCTCTTGATCCTGGCGAACATCTTGACCACGAACCGTTCGATCTCCCTCAGCGCCGCGTCGCCGCCGGCTGCTGTCACGCCGTCCCTTGCCGCGGATGACCTTATTGCCTTCTCCCCCTCCGCCCCCTCCTGCTCCTCCCCCCGCTGGGACCTGGACAGCGGCGGCGGGGTCAATTTGCACTGCTGGAACAACGTCTACGTGGTCAGCGTGGACCTGCGCAACCCGGAAGTCGAGGTGCGCCCGGCCGAGGTCTACCGCCCCAACCCGTTGAGCAGCGCCGCGGACGGCGACACCATCGCGCGTGCCCACGTTACGCCCCGTCGGGGGTAGGACGCGGTCTTCGTTCTGCTCTGCCCCACGGACCAGAAGGAACTTCTGGCCTGGCCGATCTCTCTATACCTACTTGCCAAACCGCACGCCGAGGCGCTCCGCCAGCGCCTGGAGCTCACGTTCTGTGCTCACCAGCAGCCCTTTGTCTCGCACATATTCAGCCGCCGAAGCCGTGAGGCCGGTCTTGGCGATGAGCCAGGGGCGGGCATTCAAGTCTAGCGCCTTCGCATGAAAGCCCACGACATCATTATAGTCGGCCCGTCGGTTGCGCCACTTGACTTCCACCACCCAGCGCTCGACCGGGTCTCTTTCAACCTCGGCCAGCGCATCCACTTCCCATGAGCTATCGGCCGCAGTAGCCGGCTCGACACGCGTGAAAGATGGCAGGGTGAGCTGTCCCGCCCTGCCGAACAGTGTCCCGTCAACGGTCTGGCCCGCAAAGGCGCGCAGCAGTTCGCGCACCTGGCTCTCTTTGGCCAGGCCCAACTCGCTGGCCGTGCGCTGATAGAGCAGATCAAGGTGCTCGATCAGCTCCAGGAGGTTGACAGGCGGCGCTGCCGCAGTCACCTCGATGCCGCGGCTGATCATCGCGATCCAGTAGCGGAGCACCGGATCACGGAAGTAATACGACTTCTGATGTTCGATGAGCAGATCCACTTCCAGCAGCCAGCGCAGATAGTTGCGCGCCGTACCGGGCGTCACTTTGAGTCGCCGCGCGACTTCCGAGGCCGTCAACCCCTCTTCCGCCGCCAGGATGTGCAGGACAGCCTTGATCGAGGCATACCCGCTGGCCCGGTAGAGGGCGACATCATGCACGTAGCGACACAGCTCGTAGATGGCGCCATGGGGCGCCAACGTCTCCATGACGAACGCCTCGCGCACCAACTCGGCGGTGAGGGGGCGATCGGTGACATCTTGGGCCAGGCGCACCCGCTGGCAGAGCGCCGTCACGTAAAAGGGATGACCGCGCGTCAGATTGAAGATCTCCTCCTGCACGAAGGGGATCTCCGGAGCGCCGGGCAGCCATTGTGCAGTCAAGGCGGCTGTCGCTTCTGCGTCAAAACCCTCGATGACGAGCTGGATAAACTGGACGAAGAGCGGACTCCGGTAGTCGGCCACCATTTCTGAGAGCGTCGTGATAGCTGATCCACACAGAAAGTACGCAACCACCGCCTGGTGCTGGAGGTGGGACCGAAAAACGCCCACCACGTTGCGGAGATCAGGGTAGTTCTCGAGCGCGCGAATCTCCTGGAACTCGTCCAGGATCAACAGGAAACGAATGCCCCGTGCTTGCGCCAGGCGCGCGGGCAGGCCAAACGCCAACTCGATCAGGAAATGACGATCGGGCCTGGCTTTCTGTAGCTCCTGCGCGAGCCGTTGGACCGCCTCGCTCAGCACGCGATCTTGGGATTGGAGCGCTTCAACTTGTAACGTGGATAGGTCGAAAAACGCCCAGGGCGACGTCTGGCCGCGCGTCAGTGTCCAGTAGGCCATCCACCCGATATAGGCGGTCGCGAACTGCTCCGGATTGGCGCATATCTCGCTGAAGTCCATGTACACCGGCACAATCTCGCCGGTCTCAGATGAAACGGTCTGGGGCTGAAGGGTACGGGCCATGAGTTCCTTGAGCAGTAATGTCTTGCCGATGCGCCGCAGTCCGAAGACTGCGACGTGCGTCGGCCGGCCGCTGCGTAGCTGGTCCAGGTAATGCCCCAACTGCCGCAGTTCCCGCTCACGGTTGACGAACTGAGCCTGGAGTTCCGGTGGGTAGAAATACAGCGGCATAGCAGCCTCCCCCTGTAGCAATGAGAGCTTACTCTCTATCAAGCGTAAGCTCGATCAAGCTAAGTATAACCCAGACAGGTGGGATCGTCAAAGCGGGTGGGCGCGAACGTGCAGGCCGTGCTGTGCGAGCACGACAACTACCAGGGTGTTTGCGAGACCTGCGCGGCCGATGATCCTGACCTGGGCGATAACGCCATCGGCGCCAACCGCGTCTCGGCGGTCAAGGTGCAGCGCCGGCAGCCCACCCCGACCCCCACCTCCCCACGGCCCACGGCCACACCGACCTCCCGGCCGCCGACGTCAACCCCGACACCGCCGCCAGCGGCGCTCAGACGCAACTACCTGCCGGTGGTCAGGCGAGCGCTGCCGCTTGCCAACGCGCTTCGCAACGGCGACTTCGAGCAGGGTCGCGGCGCCGGCTGGCAGGAGTATTCCACCCACGGCTGGCCTATCGTCTTTCCAGCCGATGATCTGCCCGTCACGCCGCGCAGCGGCAATTGGGCCAGCAAATGTAACGCTGAGGGTCAACCGACAGGAAAACCCACGACTCGCCGTCGAAACTGCGTTTGGTGCGGCGTCTTCGTTCCCCATCGTTTGCCACTTTGCGGCGTTTGTGGTATGCTGGCTGTAGGTGAGCAACCATGAAACCCAAAGTCTACATCGAAACCACCATCATCAGCTACTTGGCGAGCAAGCCCAGTCGCGATCTCATCACGGCAGCGCATCAGCAGATTACCCACGACTGGTGGGAGATGCGCCTGAAGGATTTTGAGGTCTACATCTCGCAGTTCGTTCCGGATGAGGCGAGTGCGGGCGATGCCGATGCAGCCGCCAGACACTTGGCGCTGCTGGGTAGTTTTCCGCTCCTGGATGCCACGCCAGAGGCGTTAGAACTGGCTGGGGCCTTGGTGGCACGCGGCGCGATTCCGCCACGCAAGGCCGCTGACGCGGCGCATATCGCCGTGGCGACCGTCCATCATATGCAGTTCTTGTTGACGTGGAACTGCACACACCTGGCTAATGCCGAGATCTTGGTGCAAGTCCAAGCTATCTGTGCAGCGCTGGGCTACGCCGCGCCAATCGTGTGTACACCTGAAGAATTGTTGGGAGGCCAAGATGACCCGATGGCTTGATCCGATAGTAGCAGAAGTCCGGCGCATTCGCGAACAGCAGGCGGCCGAGTTGGATTACGACCTCAAGGCCATCTTTGAACGCGCCCGCCGACGTCAGAAGCAGTCTAAGCATAAGACCGTGTCGTTTGCTAACGCGGCGCAGTCTGAGAATCACCCAACGAAAGCGGAAACCAAGTCAGTGCGCGGGTAAACGGCGGGTGGTCGGCATGGTTCGCCGTCATGGGTGGCAGGTCTCGTTTTGGGGCACGGGGGCCAGGGCGGGGCCTGACAATCGCTTCCAGTTGACGGCTGCGCCGGTAAGGTCAGGGGTCGCGCGAGGTTCGCCAGGCGCAGCCACAGCTGAACCGTGACCGTTGTGCGCCAAGAAGCTTGGCGTTTCTGACAGGGTGAGAGTCCCTGTGGGGCAAGGGCTAACCACCCACCCCTACCGAGTGTTGCAGCACTGAAGGAGGAGCTTGATCGGTTGGAGGAGTGACCGCCGTAGGGAAAACGGCTATCGCTCGGGCGTCGGGCAGCGAGCGTGCAGCGCCCCGACGAACCTGGCGACAGGGACACAAACACTGCCCGCAGTGACCGAACAACAGTGTTGAAGCGTACACAGGGAATCACGCAGGCCGCAGGGGTGATCGCACACCCCGAAGTCTTGATACAGCCTCGTTATGCGGATTAATGCAGATGGCGATACGCTAACGACCGTAGAAGCCAATACAGAGCGCACGCTTTGGTGAGTGCGCCGAGGGTCTGCCGGGGTCTACGAAGAGCGCGGCATGCGTGAAGAGAAACGTCGAGAACTTGGGAGGCCCGGTGGGTTCCTGGATGGCGGTGACGCCGTTACAGGTAGGTCATACCGAAAGAACAAGTAGGGAGGCCGAAGACCGCCGGGAGTCGGATCAGCCCATAGTACTCTGAGCCGGGCGAGCCGAGCACATGGGGAAGGGGCTGACAGGCAGTCGTAGCTCGTAAAGGAAACCTGGCGCGGACGTGAAGGGCCGCAGTACCAGGCTAACCTCCCTGCGGGCGATAACGATCACGCGGTGCAAACTGCGTGTGCGAAGGCGAGACTGTCTGAAGAGCCCGGTGCGGGAAATCCGCACGCCGGGATCTGTGCGGGGAGGAGGCGGGTGACTGCCTCCTCTACCGCGACGGGCCGCCTGGTTGGGCAGCGAATATGACGAGATCTCCGCCATCTGGCAGCCGGTGACCGTGCCGACCGCCAACCCCACCCTCAGTTTCCGGTACTGGATTGCATCGGAGGATCTCTGCGGCTACGACTTCGGCGGCGTGGTCGTCAACGGCAGCACCGTGGTTGACGTGTTCAATCTCTGCGCTGACGCTGACACCCACGGTTGGCGGTAACGCACGGTGAATCCGCGATCGTATGCCGGACAGTCGGTCGAGTTACAAATCCGGGCGGAGACAGATGGCTCGCTGAACAGCAATCTTTTCGTGGACGATGTCGCCTTGGTGGTGAGTAGCGGAGCCAATAGCCAGGAGGAGGATGAAAAACGGCCGGTGGCATCCCCTGCCATTGGAGGCCTGCAAACGCCAGGCCCAACGACGGTAGACAAACGAACAAAGCTGCCGCCAGCGGCCGCCCTCCCTGTCGTCAGTGAGGGCGGCCGTCCGCTGGATAAGGTGTGGATGCCGGCCAGTTCCAGGCGCTAGAGTCTCATAAAACCAGGTGACCGGCACTTTCAAAGTGCCGGTCACTTTCAAAAGATAGAGCACCACCGGTCAGCTCCACGAGACAGGGACAATGGCCAGCAGTAGCTTCCGTCTGCGATCGGGTTACTGGATTCCCCCTGTCCTGTCAGATCCACAGCCAACCCCAACGGCGACAAGGACGGTTGTTCCTGGTCCTACGGTGACAGCAACTCCTGCACCAACCCAGGGAGTTGTGGAGCAAACCTATTTGCCGTTGGTAATGAAGCGATAACCGGCTCACGGTTGGCCAGGTGGCGCGATCCTGTCCGCCCAGAGGAGAAGCGGAGCAACCGGTGTCGAGGCGAACAAAGCGGCAGCGCCAACGCCGACGCGTTGGTCGGCGACTATGATACGTCCGGCTACCGTATCCGACCGACGGCCAGCACGAGTGTCGCTACAACACCTCCCGCATGGAACCCCACCGCGCCAGGAATGCTGGCCCTGGGTTTGCCACGTAATCGCAAGACCAGGAACGCACCGGCCTGTACCAAGATACCAGCCAGGAGCACGGGCGGCGCGCTCGCGGCCAGCGCCACCGCGATCTTGCCGTCCGCCGGGCCGAGGCCGGCCCCCAGCGCCCACGCGAGGTAGACACCCACGAAGACCGCCGGCGTCAACCCGAAGGCGCCGTTCAGAAGCGCGACCGGCCAGGCCAGCAGGAAGGGCGGCACGGTCAGCCAGTTGGAGACGTGCCGCGTGCGGTAGTCCTGGATGGCGCAAGGCAACAGCCAGAGCGTGAGCCCAACACAGACATTCAAGAGCAGTGCTTCAGACATGATGGACCGTCACCCGTGCGATGAGAGAGCGTCGGAGAGTGCCTGCTCCGGCGCACATTGGCATCCAGGCCCGCAGCAGTGCTTCAGACATGATGGACCGTCACCCGTGCGATGAGAGAGCGCCGGAGAGTGCCTGTTCCGGCGCACATTGGCATCCAGGCCCGCGCCAGCCTCCGGATTCCTGGCTCACGTGCCGGCATCCCCGGCGCGCTGTTCGGCCAACAACCGCTCTACCGTGTCAGCCAGTTGGCGCAGGGCGACCGGCTTGACCAGGTAGGCGTCAACCCCCAGTTCGGCCGCAGCATCCCGATACTCACGCCGCCCCGACACTACCACGACGGGCAGGTCACGCTGTCCATCGGCCCGCAGCCGACGGATCAGCGCCAGCCCGTCCATGACCGGCATGGTGATGTCGGTGATCAGCAGATCAGGCTGGCGCCTGGCCTACAACCGTCAATTCTCCACCGGCGAAGCCTTCCGGTGCGCCGCGTCCAGAGCCTGTCCTGAGCGATGTCGAAGGGTCGGCCTGCGCCAGCGCCAGATATGTCTGCACCATCTCCAGCGTCGTGTACCCCAACGCCATCTGCAGCTCGAACGCGTTCCCGCCGTTGCGGTGCGCAGCCTCCCTGTGGGACAGGAAGTCGATGGCGAAGGTGTGGCGAAAACGGTGGACGCCCGCATCCGACACGCTCGCCCGCTGGCCAATGCGGGTGAGCAGCAGGCGCAGCCCCGGTGCGGGTCATCGCCCCCGCCGCCGCGCGTGGCGATGAGGGGGTCGGCCCAGGAACCCCTTGACCTGATCGGCGGTGATGCCGGCCAGGGGCACGTCGGCCACCAGGCAGGCTTGGAGCTTTCGGAACGCGTTGGTATAATCAGCCACAGTGCGGGCTGGGATGGTAAGGAAATCGAGGCAGCGTAGCCGTGAGGACAGCGGTAGAACGCGAACCGCCGTGTACGCGAACCAGCGTCCTTACGGATGGCCGAAAAACGTGGCCGTAAGGACGCCGGTAGGGGTAAGATGGGCGGGGAGGGACTCGAACCCACGACCTCACGGATGTGAACCGTGCGCTCTAACCAACTGAGCTACTCGCCCTGACAACGAGCGCTATTATAGCAGGATTCCACCGAACGCGCAAACTTGGGGTTTGCGGCGTTTGGGCTCTGTCTGTGCCGGGTGTTCGGCATCGCGGGGAGGTTCCCCCCTACGTTCCGAGGTCTGAAGATGCGGCGATATGGCTATGTGTTCGCTTTCGCGCTGGTGCTCCTGGCCGTTTGTGCCGGCGCCTATTTCGGCGGCCGGTTCCTGGTCCAACGCTTTCAACAGGACTTCCAACCCCGGCCGGCCTGGACCCCGGCTGGCCCGACCGCACCCCCCCGCGCCGGCCAGGCCTGGACCGCGCCGGCGCTGACGGTCGATCCGGCGGCCCAGGGCCCGGCTCCCACGCCGACGCGGCCGGTGATCCCGACGCCCGCTGTCCCGCCCACGCCGACCTTCGCGCCCGTCCCGTCTGTCCCGCCTGTCGACCGGACGCCGCAGCCGGCCGTGACGACCGGGCTCACCGAGACGCCATCGCCCGAGCCGACGGCGCTCAACAGCTTCCCCTACGTGTTGGCCCGGCCGATGCGCCATTCGAGCGGCGATTGTCCTGGAAGTTACGTCTTGGGCCAGGTGACCGACCGGGCGGGCAATGGGTTGCCGGATGTGCGGCTGCGCCTGGTGGACGAGTACGGCAACTGGGACACCAAGGTCACCAAGTCCGGGGCCGGCGAGGTGGGGCGGTACGACTTCCCGCTGTTCGGCGCGCCGCGGCGGTTCTATCTCACCGTGGTGGACGCGAGCGGCAACGCGCTCAGCGCGCCCGTGGAGATCCCACACGGGGTCGGCGCGAACCCGGGGGCGACTTGCCACTGGGTAGACTGGCGGCAGCAATGACGTCAGGGTCGGATTCTCGATCTGCGCTCCGCCAGTTGTCCGGATGGCTGGTCCTGTTGCTGTGCGTGGCAGCAGGAACGTGGGTGCTGGCTGTGCCCTGGCCTGATACCCCCGACGG
>PHCA01000061.1:17743-20420 GCA_002842085.1 Chloroflexi bacterium HGW-Chloroflexi-1 | reverse complement strand
TCCTGGGTGTCGTTTAGATGATTTGACGGGGCTGTTGGTTGGATGTAAGATGGCATGGAAATAGACATTGGATGCTATCTGGGAGGTGGTGACATGAGTGTGCTCTCTGACGTGGTACCGATTTCCGATTTGCGACACAGACAAAATGAGGTGCTCGGACGCCTCGTGCATGGCCCGGTCATCTTGACTCAGCGCGGCCGGGGCACGGCCGTACTGATGAGCATGGATCGCTGGAAGGCCTTTGAGCAACAAGCCGAGAGCCTGGCGGAATCAATGGAAGACGCGGAGGATATTCGGGTCGCCAATGAAATCGAAGCGCGGATTGCTCGCGGTGAGGAACGTACCTACTCTCACGAAGAGGTCTGGGCAGAGATAGACGCGTTGGAGGCCCAAGGTGCGTTACCGGCTTAGCTATACGGAAGAGGCGCGCCGGGCGATTCCTGATCTGCCGGGAAACTATCGGCAACGGATCCGGCACGAGATCGCCGCGTTGGCCAATAACCCCCGACCGGCTCACGCAGAACGTTTGCGGGAAACCCCAGGATGCAGCAATCCGCCTGACCGGTATAAGATTACGTTGGACCGGTGGCGGCTGATCTATCGGGTGATCGAAGACGAACAGACGGTGCGTATCATCCGGATTCGAATCAAGCACGGGCCAGAGGCCTACGAGGGATTGGAAGACTGATGAGGTGCTGCGATGACCCTGCAAACCATGACCCTTAACCTACCCAGGCCGCTCTATGATCGTCTCAAGCAACGGGCGGAACGGGCGCGGCGCACCGTCGAGGCCGAATTGTTGGAAGCTGTAGCGACTAACGTGTCCGCGGATGATGAGTTGCCGGCCGATTTGGCTGAAGCTGTCGCATCTCTCCGTTTCCTGGACGATACCGCACTCTGGCGCGCCGCAAGGAGTCGTCTGCCAACAGAGGTCGCCACCCAGATAGAAGATTTGCATCTCAAACGTCAATTCGAAGGCCTGACGCCGAATGAAACGCAGGTTTTGGCTACCTTGATGAGGCGGTATGAGCAGACCATGCTCGTTCGCGCTCATGCGACCCTCTTGCTCAAGCAACGTGGGCATGACGTTTCGCAGCTTGTGGCGGCATCGTGAGCACTCAGCCGTATGTGCCGAAAGCGCTGCGGGAACGTGTCGTTGCTCAAGCTCGGCAGCGTTGTGGCTATTGCTTGACGACTGAACGGATCACCGGCGCGCCGATGGAGATAGATCACATCATCCCGCACTCGCTCGGCGGGCCGACCGAAGAAGACAATCTCTGGCTGGCCTGTTCGATGTGCAACGATCACAAGGGCAACCAGATTGCGGCCCTTGACCCGATGACCGGCGAGGCGGTGCGATTGTTTGATCCGCGCCACCAAGCATGGCACGATCACTTTGCCTGGTCGGCAGAAGGCGATCGCATTATCGGCAAGACGCCGTGTGGACGTGCGACCGTGCATGCGTTGGACATGAACCGTCCATTGCTCGTCGGGTCTCGCAGGATCTGGATAGCCGCCGGCTGGCATCCTCCCAAGGACTGAACGTGATCATGAAGCAGACTATACCTCATTGGTTTGTGATTGCAGTAGTGGGGATTGACCTGCCCCCGTTATGAGGGCCGCCGGCTGTGCGGCCCGGACTCCCGAGGTTATCGAGAAGCTCGTGACCGTGGAAGTGACCGTGCCGGTGGTCGAGACGCAAGTGGTGGCGGTGACGCGCGAGGCCGAGGCCGTGGACTGGCAGAGTGACAAGTTCAATGAGCTGATGGCTCAAGCTGTCAAAGAAACGGACCCCGAGAAGCGCATGGCCCTCTACGCAGGAGCCGAGAAGCCCTTGGTGGTTATAGGCTTGAGCTGAGGAGCCGGCGAAACCAGGCGGCAATTTCGGGGATGCGCGTGGGGGAGATCGGCTCGCCGGCTGCCAGGCGCATGTTCTCCTCGGCAACGGCGAGACAGAAGCGGATGACTTTGTCTTTCGGCAAATACTCAGGAATGACATAACCGCGATTTTCAAGGAAGTAGATGGCAGACAGAAAAGCGGTGCGCTTGGTACCATCCATAAAAGGGTGGCTTTTGATCAGCGAATGGAAGAGCGCGGCTGCTTTCTCGAAGTCGTCTTCGTACAAATCCATGCCGGCAAAGGTGGCAAAAGGTCGCGCCACAGCGGCGTGTAGCATAGCGCCATCGCGCAATCCTTCCAGTCCTCCACTTTCTACAATGACCGCTTCGTGGATCGCGTAAATCTGGGCTATCAGTTGGCCGATAACCTCTGTCTGGTTCTCCATATCGTTCATCAGAGGTGGGCCAGTTCTTCAAAAAGCTCGCGGTTGTTGGCGATAACGCGGCGGGCGAACGTGGCGCCATCACTCCATTCTGACCGGAAAGCTGTCGCCGTGTGTTTAACTTCCTGTAGATAAATTTTGACAAAGTTAGATACCGCTTGTTCCAGCCGTTCTAGAGACACGCCGTTGCGTTGCACTTCCAGACTCAACGTCTCCGGCAGTTCAATCGTAAGTGGGCTCATGGCAACCTCCTATTCATCGCACTGAGAATGTTCCCCGCCTGTCCTGCTGATATGTGCTATTATACCACGTTGATATAGGCCTGACAAACACGCGCCGGCCGAGACAGGCCGGCAAATTCCCAAGACTCTGGGGGTCGGGGCCGAACAGAAGAT
>PHCA01000061.1:4119-17706 GCA_002842085.1 Chloroflexi bacterium HGW-Chloroflexi-1 | reverse complement strand
TAAGTCTTGAAGCGAGGTATTCTGATGACTGTTCAAACCATGACTCTCGACTTGCCCGGGCCGCTCTACAACCGTCTCAAGCAGCGGGCCGAGCGAACGCGGCGCACGGTCGAGGCCGAACTGTTAGAAGCGGCGGCGGTCAGTATGCAGGCAGAGGAAGACCTGCCGGCCGATTTGGCTCAGGCTGTATCCTCCCTTCGTTTCCTGGACGATGCCGCACTTTGGCGCGCCGCACGGAGTCATCTGCCGACAACAGTGTCCGCTAAAACAGAGGCGCTGCATCTGAAGCGCCAGAGCGAGGGCCTGACCGCAAGCGAAGTTCAGACATTAGGTGAACTGATGCACCAGTACGAGCGGACCATGCTAGTGCGCGCTGAGGCCGCTTTCTTGCTCAAACAGCGTGGTTACGATGTCTCCATCTTGAAGGCTGAATATGAGCAGTCCGTCGCACGTGCCTAAAGTCGTCAGGGAACGAGTAGTTGCCCAGGCGCGTTACCGCTGCGGCTATTGCTTGACGGCCGAGTGGATCGTCGGCGCACACATGGAGATAGATCATATCATCCCGCGGTCGCTTGGTGGGCCAACCGAAGAGGACAATCTTTGGTTGGCTTGCTCGATGTGTAACGACTACAAAGGCAACCAGATCGTGGCTCCCGATCCGCTGACCGGCGAAACAGTGCGGCTGTTTGATCCGCGTCATCAAGTGTGGTATGAGCATTTCGACTGGTCGGCAGAGGGCGATTGTATCGTTGGCAAGACAGCCAGCGGACGAGCCACGGTGATAGCCTTGAATCTCAACCGGCCTTCACTTGTCAGATCCCGACGTAGATGGGTATCGGTCGGTTGGCATCCTCCCAAGGACTGAACGTGATCATGAAGCAGACTATATCTCATTGGTTTGTGATTGCAGTAGTGGGGATGGTCGGCATTAGCGTTCTCGTCGCCGGCTGTGCGGCCCGGACTCCCGAGGTTATCGAGAAGCTCGTGACCGTGAAAGTGACCGTGCCGGTGGTCGAGACGCAAGTGGTGGCGGTGACGCGCGAGGTCGAGAAAACGGTGGTGGTGACCGCCACGCCCGAGCCCACCCCGTTCTACACCTCCGTGATCAACGCGCCAGCCGACACCCTGGTCTACCCGTTGGCCGGTGACCCGATCACCCTGGATCCCCAGGAGGCCAGCGACGCGATCTCCGGTCTGGTGGTGCAGCAGCTCTACAAGGGGCTGTTCGACATGCGGGGCGATGGCGCCACCGTGCCCGCGGCCGCGACCGGCTATCAGGTTTCGGACGACGGCAAAACCTACACGGTCACGCTGCGGGCCGGGATGACCTGGTCGGACGGGGTCGCGGTGACCGCGCAACAGTACGTGGACGGTGTATGTCGCCTGTTGGAGCCGGCCATCGGCAACAGCTACTACTACCTGCTCGCCGACGTGGCGCAGATCACGGGCGCGGCCGATTTCGCCAGCGGCGAGGTCGCCGACTGCGCGACGGTCGGGGTCAAGGCCGTGGACGACCTGACGTTGGTGATCACGTTGCGGCAGCCGGCGTCCTTCCTGCCCAAGTTGCTGGCTTTCCGGGTCTTTCTGCCGGCCCGACTCGATATTGTCGCGGGCACGGGCAGCCAAGAGCGCGATTCTCTCGCGACACCCCCGCCGACAGCAACTCAATCCGCAATCCGCAACCCTTCGACTCCGCTCAGGACAAGTCCGCAATCCGCAATCCCCTCGAACGGCCCCTATCTGTTGACCGAACAGGCGCCGGGCGACCACATCTCCCTCACCAAGAATCCGGCGTACTGGAACGCCGCGCAGGTCGCGATCACCCATATCGAGTTCAAGGTCGTGCCGGCTCCGGCGGAGCAGTTGGCCCTTTACGAGGCGGGCGATCTGCTGGTCGCGGATTTTCCGGCTGAGGAGACCGCGCGGGTCCAGGCCGATTCTGGGCTGAGCCAGGAGTTGCAGGTGTTGGTGCGTCCTGGCGCCAGCTACCTGGCGTTCAACACGCAGATCACCCCCACGATGAGCGTGGACTTCCGCCGCGCCGTCGCCAGCGCCATCGACCGTCGAGCGTTGATCGATGATGTGTTGCAGCAGCCGTGGCACGCGCCCGCCCAGACGATCATCCCGCCTGGTATCCCGGGTTACCAGGGAGAGGATCCCGCCGTTGGGTACCCATACGATCCCGCGGCCGCGCAGGCGTTCCTGGCCCAGGCCGGCTACGATGCGCAGAACCCGCCGCCCCCGGTGGAGCTCTGGTTCAATCGGGAAGGCAACAACGAGCTGCTCTTCAAGGCAATCGGCGGGATGCTGGAGGCGGTCGGCATTCCCGTGCGCCTGGTTTCGAGCAGTTGGGACGTGTATCTGGCTTCGCTGGATGATTGCAACAAGCCGAACCGTCAGGATGCGGCCAAAAAGCCGGCGGAGTGCAGCTACGGCCTGTATCGCATGGGATGGGTGATGGACTACGCCGACCCGGCCGGCATCCTCGATATGGTCTTCAGCCCGAAGTCCGCCTTCCAGTACACGGGCTGGCAATCCGAGGAGTATCAGCGTTTGCTTTCTGAGGCGCTGGCCGAGGAGGATGAAACCCGTCGGACCGAGTTGTACCGGGCTGCCGAGGTCCTGTTGCTCAACGAAGGGGTGGTGGCGGTACCGCTCCAACACTACGATCTGACGGTGTTGGTCAAAACGGGTGTGACCTTCGACTATCCGCCCTTTGGCGCGCCGAATTTGCAGTATTGGACACTGCCACCGGGGCAGTAAGGCTCTCGGCATGTTAGCCTGCCCGGCGGCTAAGACGCAAGGAACGCAAAGACACCCCATATTGATTCTTTGCGCCCTTTGCGCCTTTGCGTGAAGCTTTTCCAAGTCCAGCAGGTCATTGCCCATTACAAATTCTCACTAATTTCGCCGCCTGGCGGCGGCTTCTATGCAGCTTTGTGTGTCAGGCGATGAATTCATTCATCGCTCCACTGCTGGCGTCACGGCAACATGGCGGTTCGCAAGTCAGCATCCAGCATCTCCAGGTCGACCAGCAGCGCGCCGACGGTCGCGGCCTCGGTGCGTGCGGCGTCGGTGAAGCCGGCGCGGGCGAAATACGCATAATGCGCCTGCCACGCCGGGCTGCCTTCGGGTACCGGCGGCACGACTTTCTGGGTTTTGTCCACCAACTCACGGATCACGGCGCGATCCACCGGATCCACGCCCCACTTGCACTCCCCCAGCAAGATCGTGCGGTCATACCAGTTGATCGCCACCACATCGACCTGCGCATCCGCCGCCCAGTAGCTGCCGACGAACTCCGGCGTCATCGGCAAGCGCCGCGCCCGGGCCTGGGTCAATACCCACTCGCGACAGAGGTCCTCGAAAGCAGTTGCCCCGATGAATGCCCGAAACTGATCGCTGATCCGTTCCCAGAGCACGTCGGACAACTCCTGCTCTACCAGATCCAGGTTGGTGGCGATAAAACGGAAGTAGAATCGAAGATACGGATCAACCAGGTGATAGCGGCTGTTGCGGCTGACCCGGCGTTTGTCCCGCGGCACCGTAGCCGGGACGCGCCGCTCCACGAGGCGCAGCGCCTCCAACTGCTTGAGGTATGGGCTGAGGTAAGACGCGGGCAAGTCCAGTGTGTTGCCGATTTCGCTCGGCGTCCGCTGGCCGGCCGCGATCGCCTTCAGGATCGCCTCGTAGGTCTGGGTCTCTCGCCGGATCACGTCACCGATCAAGATGAACGGCTCGCTGCGGAACAAACCCGTGCGGCGCATAAAGAGGTTCTTGAGATTGGCCCCCAGGCTCTGCGAGCCGTCGAACTGTTCCAGGTAGGCCGGAATACCGCCGACGACCGCGTACACGGCCACACACTCGGCCGCCGTGTAGCGGGGCAGGAAATCCCGTATGGCTGGGAAGGCCAGCGGGTCCACCGGCAACTGGGCGGTGAAACGGCCGTACAGCGGTGCGTGGTAGCTCATTTGCTCCACCATCATGCCGATGTGGGAGCCGGCCAGCACGATAGTGAGTTGGCGGTCCTTGAACAGATGGTCCCAGGCGGCTTGCAGGTGCGAGGACAGTGATGGATCGGATTCCGCAGCATAGGAGAACTCATCCATGATCAGGATGACCGGCTGGTCGCCGATCAGGCGGGCAGCCGCCTCGAAGACCTCCTCCCAAGAATCGAAGCGTGGCGCAGCCTGACTGCCGGGGTGCGCCCAATTCCACACGGCGCGCATGAAGCCCTGGCGGAGCAGGCCTGGTGTGTCGCGCGTGGCGACCCAGTAGATGACCGGCCGGCCGCTCTGCTGTGCCCAATGCAGGATCAGGGTCGTCTTGCCCACCCGGCGGCGCCCGTAGACGAGGATGAACTGCGCACCACGGCGGGCCAGCACGGTGTTAAGCTCGTCGATGTCGCGTTGGCGTCCGATAAACCTTGGAACCATTATCACCTCCATAGTATAAGCAGATTATAATAAGCTGTTTATACTAATCTGCTCATAGTATATATGAGCTGGCCCAGCACGTCAAGAATGGGGCGATGGTGATCAAAAGGCCACAAGCCTCTGGCGGGTGAGAGGAGACTGCCGAGTGAGATCGTCCTCATCCGGCAGGGCGATTGAGAGGATAAGGATGAGAGCGCGCTATTGACAGACATCCCGGTTCGTGGTATCCTGTTAATGGAATAACATTCCGCTAAACGGAACAAAGCATACGTGTGTTTTGCCATGGCTGGTCCCAACCGTACCTGGCTACCCAGGACGGCTCTCATCGGTCGACAAGGAGGCCTCTATGCCCTCGGAGACGTCGGCAGTACGCACCGTCAATCGCATCAGCGACATCCTGAACTGTTTCACCAGCGAACAACCGATCCTGAACCTGACCACGATCAGCAACCGCCTCGATTTGCCCAAGAGCACCTGTCATCGTCTGTTGACCGCGCTCGAGGCGCAGGGTTTTCTGGCCCGCGACACGGCCGGCCGGGGCTACCGGCCTGGCTATCAACTGCTGTATTGGGGCATGGTCGCGCAGACGACCCTCGACCTGCGCAATGAGGCGTTGTCCAGTCTCCAGGCGCTATGCGAGACGACCGGCGAAACGGCCATCCTGTCAGTCCGCGACGGCAACGTGGGGATCTGTCTGGCGATGGTGGAGAGCGGCCAAGCGGTGCGGTTGACGATGCAGAGGGGGCGGCGTCTGATGTTGCACGCGGGCGCTTCATCCAAGGTGCTGTGGGCGTTCCTGTCCGAGCCGGAAATCCGGCAGATTCTGGCCGGCATCGAGCTTTCGCCGTTGCAGGTCAATACGATTACCGATCGCGAGCAGATGCTGCAAGAGCTCAGGCGGATTCGCGAGTGCGGCTACGCGGTCTCTTTCGAGGAGACTGATGCCGGCGCGATGGGGATCGCCGCGCCGGTTTACGATCACTCCGGCCGGCCTATCGCCGGGATCGGCATCGCCGCGCCGCTGTCCCGCTTTCCCGCCGAGCGGGTCTCCTTGATCGCTCCGGTGGTCGTGGATGCCGCAGGGACGCTTTCCGCGCGCCTGGGCGCGCGCCTGGTTTAAAGAACCTTTTTTCGGGGTATGCTGTGGCCGGTCTGTGACCGAGCCACCGTGGCTCGGTCACAGACCGGCCACAGCCCCGGATTATTGAGAAGATACCTTGCGAAGGCTGCTGCAACACTGATGGACACAAATAGGGCTCTGTTCATCCAGCGAATCCTCGGGCAAGTGCTGCTCGAAGCCTTCGCAAGGTTGGCACGGATCATCGAGACGACCCGAGGGAATGTAGCAACATGAAATCTGAACGTTTTCGCGTGCTGGGGACGGTCACCCGGCGTAAGGATGGCATCGGCAAGATCACCGGGCGAGAGCAGTACGTGACCGATATCAGTCTGCCGCGTATGCTCCACGGCCGGATCCTCTCCAGCCCCTACGCGCATGCCCGCATCAAGTCGATCGACGTGAGTGCGGCCGAGGCGCTGGGCGCGGTCTGCATCACGTGGGATGACATCCCGAAGGTGCGCTACAACGAGCGCATCGTCACCGTGCCGTGGGCCTTGCACCAGGATCACTATGTGCTGGCCGACAAGGTGCGCCGGATGGGCGAGGCGGTGGCGGCGGTGGCCGCGGAGACCGAGGCGCTGGCTGAACAGGCGGTGCGCGCCATCAAGGTCGAATATGAGCTGCTGCCGGTGATCACCGATCCGGTCACAGCGATGCAGCCCGGCGCTCCGGCAATCTACGACGAGGTGCTGCTGGGCGACGAGCCGGTCAAGATCGAGCGCAACATCGCCTGCACGCGGGAGATCGAAGAAGGGGACGTCGATAAGGCCTTCGCCGAGGCGGACGTGATCATCGAGCGGACGTACAAGACCCCGAAGATCTACCACAGCCAGATGGAGACGAAGTCAGTCGTGTGCCGGCCGGAGCCCGACGGCGGGATCACCGTGTGGCCCACGACGCAGTCGATCCACAACGTGCGCATCCTGCTGGGCCGCATCTTCGGCATCCCGTTGAGCAAGGTCAACGTCAAGCGCGTCCCGATCGGCGGCACTTTTGGATCGAGCATCCAGATGAACCCGCCGATCCCCATCGGGGTGGCGTTGGCGCTCAAAGCGCGGCGGCCGGTCAAGCTGACGCTGACCCGCGAAGAGGATATGCACGATCACACCAGGTATCCGACGCAGATCCATCTCAAGCTGGCCGCCAAACGCGACGGCACGTTGCTGGGCGCGGAGATGGAGCTGCTCGCGGACATCGGCGCACACAACATCCAGGCGTACTCATTCCTGGGCGTGACGATCGGCTGGCTGGTGTCGCTCTATCGCATCCCCAACGTGCGCTATCGGGGCACGGCCGTCTACACGAACAAGGCGCCATCCTGCGCCATGCAGGGGTTCGGCAATCCCCAGGTGACTTTCGCGGTCGAGACGCTGATGGACGAGCTGGCCGAGACGCTGGGTATGGACCCGCTGGCGTCGAAGATCAAGAACTACGTGGGGATGGGCGATACCTTCTGGGGCCAGGGACCAATGGTGCGGTCAGTGGTCCAAAGCGACGGGGTCCAGGAGCTGTTGCACCAGGGCGCGGCATGGATCGGCTGGCAGGATCGGCCCAAATCCGGCTCGCAGACCGGCCGCTATCGCCGCGGCATCGGGCTCGCGCGCGGTTTCCACACCTCCAGCGCGGGCGCGCCCCAGCCCGGCGATGTGATCGACTTCTCCGGCGCGCTGGTCAAGGTGAACCAGGACGGCTCGGTCGACGTCGTGACCGCGCTGATGGATCACGGCGGCGGCACGCTGGAGGCTGTCGCCAAGCTGGTCGCCGAGGCGCTGGACATGCCGTTGGAGAAGGTCGACATCGCCCCGGCCGAGACCATGTCCACGGTCTACGACGTGGTCACCCACGCCACGCGCGGGGTGTACGCGGGCGGCGGCGCGGCGGTCAAGGTCGCGGGGCAGATCCGCCAGGAGATCATCGACACAGCGGCCCGGTTCTTGAACGTCATGCCGGAAGCGTTGACCATCGAATATGACCCGGAAGTGGACCAGGGCGTGGTCTTCTCCCGCTCGATCCCCGATCGGCGCATGACCATCGGTGAGATCGCGACCAGGTGCTGGACCAACAGTTGGAAGACCATCGCGGCGGTGGACAGCTACCGGCCTGTGAATTGCCCGCCGGCCTACGTCACCACCTTTGTCGAAGTCGAGGTCGATACCTGGACGGGGCAGGTGCGGACGCTGCGGGCCGCGCTGGGCAGCGATTGCGGCACCGTGATCAACCCGGACATGGCCGCGGGCCAACTCGAGGGCGGGTTGTCCAAGGGGATGGGGTTTGCCCTTTACGAGAACAACGACTGGGACGTGGCCGGGCAACTGCTTTCCAAAGGGTATCTGGTGGACGGCAAGACCCCGGCCATCATGGAGATGCCAAAACCCGAGGACATCGGCGTGTACTTTGCGCACACCTGCGAGCCCAGTGGCCCCTTCGGCGCCAAGGGGATCGGCGAGGCGGCCACGAACCCGGTCGCCGGCGCGTTTGCCAACGCGATCCACAACGCGATCGGCGTCCGCTTCTACGAGCTGCCGATTACGCCGGAGAAGATCCTGGCCGCGGTGCGTCGGAAGACCGACGCAGTGCGCGAAAAGGGCGAGTCGCAGGCCGGCGGGGAACCCGAGAAGGGGTTGGTGGGCACTGGGGGAGAACTGCAATGAACGAAATGACCAACTCGCACATCCTGGTGCATGAGTTCACCTACCTGGAGCCGCGCACGGTCGACGAGGCGGTGGCGCTGTTGCACGAACACGGCGACCGGGCGAAACTGCTGGCCGGCGGCACGGACCTGCTCGTCCAGCTCAAGATCGAGCGCATCAAGCCCGACGTGGTGATCGCCATCCACAAGCTGCCGGGCTTGAAGGGGATCGTCCGGGCGGACGGCGAGACGCGCATCGGCGCGCTGACGACGATCCGGGCGATCCGAGAGAATCGTTGCATCGGCGAGGATTACCCGGCCCTGGCCGACGCGTGCCGCGCGTTCAGCACGACCCAGGTCCAGGTGATGGGCACGGTCGGCGGCAACCTGTGCAACGGCTCCCCCGCGTCTGACTCCGCCCCCCCGCTGATCGCGTTCGGGGCCGAGCTGGAGCTGACCGGCCCGGCCGGCGTCCGCCGCGTGCCGGCCGAGGACTTCTTCACCGGCCCGGGCCAGACGGTCCTGGGCCGCGACGAGCTGCTGACGTCGATCATCCTGCCGGCGCCGCGGCCCGGCGCCGGGTCAGCCTTCTTGAAGATGTCCAGGGTCGCGGCCGATATCGCCAAGGCCAATGCCGCGGTGGCGCTGATGCGCGAGGGGGACCGGATCGTCGATTGCCGGCTGGCCTATGGCTCGGTGGCCCCGACGCCGATGCGGGCGAAAAAAGCCGAGTCGCTGCTGACCGGCCAGCTCTTCACCCCCGAGTTGGTGGCCCGGGCCGCGCAGACGGCCGCGGACGAGATCACCCCCATCGACGACGTGCGCTCCACGGCCTGGTACCGCCGGCAGGTGGTCGACGCCATGACGCAGGATGGTCTGAACCAGGCCTGGGCGCGGGCGGACGATACTGCATACTCCGTACCTGTCCTGAGCGGAGTCGAAGGGCTGCCTACTCCGGATGCCGGTGAAGAAGCTCGCTACCCGCAGTCCACAATCCGCAATCCGCAATCCGCAATCCCCATTCCCCATTCCGACATCATCGACGAACCCGCTACCGGCGCGACCGTCACGCTGCGGCCGGACGAGAAGCGCCGCATCACCCTGATGGTCAACGGCGTGCAGCAAACGCTTTGGGTCGCAGCCAACGACCTGCTGCTGAACGTGCTACGCGAAGACATGGAGCTGACCGGCGCCAGGTACGGCTGCGGCATCGGCGAGTGCGGCGCATGCACGGTCCAGTTGAACGGCAAACCGACCCTGGCCTGCCTGGTGCTGGCGGTGGCCGCGGACGGCGGTGAGGTGGTCACCGTGGAGGGATTGCAGGCGCCGGACGGCACGCTGGACCCGTTGCAGGAGGCGTTTCTGGATCACGCCGCGTACCAGTGCGGTTTCTGCACGCCTGGCATGTTGATGACGGCCAAGACTTTGCTGACCGAGGTGGCGCAGCCGACCGATGACGACGTCCGGGACTATCTCAAGGGCAATCTTTGCCGCTGCACCGGCTACGCCAGCATCATCCGCGCGGTGCTGAGCGCAGCCGAGCGTCACGTTTGAGAACCGCAGGGTTTTCAAGGGGAACAAAGGAGGAGGGCTAGATGCAGGTGGAGTTTGAGCTTCTCATGCCGAAGACGCTGTCGGAGGCGCTGACCATGCTGGCCCCCGCTGCCGAGCGGGGGCTGGCCGATAGCAGCACGCCGGTAATGCCGATCGCCGGCGGCACCAACGTGATACCGGACCTGCGGGATGGCCGGCTTCGGCCGGCCGTGCTGATGGACGTCAGCGCGCTCGATGTGCTGCGTGGCATTCGTCGGGAGAACGACCTGCCAGGCGGCCTGCCAGGCGGCCTGCCAGGCGGCCGGCATGGCGGCGGCTTCATCATCATCGGCGGGGGCACGACGATCGCGACCCTGTTGACCGATCCGCTGATCGCGCAGCACGCCGCCGCCTTGCGCCAGGCCGCGGCGGTGTTCGCCAACCCGTTGGTGCGCAACCGGGCGACCGTGGCCGGCAATCTGGCCGACGCGTCGCCGGCCGCGGACACGGCCCCACCGCTCCTGGTCCTGGACGCCGAGGTCGAGCTGACGAGCCGGTCCGGGACACGCTGGGCGCCGGTTGAGGCGTTCATGGTTGGTGTGCGCAAAACGGTGCGCCGGCCCGCCGAGCTGATCACGGCGATCCGGTTTCCCGTGCCGCCGGCCAACAGCGCAAGCGCGTTCCACAAGGTGGGCCTGCGCAAGGCGGACGCCATCTCGGTGCTGAGCGTGGCGGTGTTGGTCGAATGCGACGCGGACGGGCTTTGCCACAAGGCGCGCATCGCCCTGGGCTCCGTGGCGCCCACCCCCATCCGCGCCCGCGCGGCCGAGGATCGTTTGCAGGGCCAGGTGCTCACGCCGGCGCTGATCGAGGCGGCCGCAAGGTTGGCGGCCGAAGCAGCCCGTCCCATCGACGACCTGCGCGGGTCCGCGGTCTATCGACAACGGGTGGTCGGGGTGGTGACGCGGCGGTTGTTGACCGCCGTGGTCGACCAGGCTCGCAAGGTATCTTCTCAATTTTTCGGGGAATCGCCCACCCCGGAGGAGCAAAGCCATGCAACCCAAAGTCATCACACTCAAAGTTAACGGTCGCCGGCACGCCGTGGCGTCGATGCCCAACGTGACCTTATTGTACGCCCTGCGCGACCTGGGGTACACGGACGTCAAGAACGGCTGCGAGAAGGGGGACTGCGGCGCGTGCGCCGTCCTGTTGAACGGCAAGGCCGTCAATAGCTGCCTGGTGCTGGCCTGGCAGGCCGACGGCGCGGAGATCGTCACCAACGCCGGCCTGGGCACCCTCGATCGGCCGCATCCGTTGCAGGCCGCGTTTGCCGATACCGGCGCGATCCAGTGCGGCTATTGCACGCCCGGCATGCTCATCTCGGCCAAGGCGTTGCTCGACGCCACGCCGCACCCGTCCGATGGGGAGATCCGGGAAGCGCTCTCGGGCAATCTGTGCCGCTGCACCGGCTACGATCACATCATCGAGGCGGTCCAGTTGGCGGCGGAACGAATGGGCGAATGAGCGAGGAGGTGCAAACATGAAGTACACAGCCAAGCCACTACCCCCCGTCACGTTGCCGGAGTTGCGCGTCGTGGGCAAGTCGCTCCGCCGGGTGGACGCGCTGGGCAAGGCGGTCGGCGCGACGATGTACGCCGGCGATTTCACCATGCCGAACATGCTCCATGGCAAAGTATTTCGCAGCCGCGTGCCCCACGCGCGCATCAAGCGGCTGGACGTGAGCCAGGCGCAGGCGTTGCCGGGCGTGGTTTGCGTGTTGACCGCCAAAGATCTGCCCGGCGGGACGTTGGCGACCGACATGCCCGGCCAGACTGGCCAGCAGCGCCTCGCCCTGGTCGCGGCCGAGACGTTGGACATCGCCGAGCGCGCCTTGGGACTGATCGAGGTCGAGTACGAGCTGCTGCCGGGGGTCTTCGACCCGCTGGAGGCGCTGAAGCCCGGCGCGCCCGTGCTGCACGCGCCCGACAACGTGGTCGCCGGTTGGAAGATCCGCAAGGGGGACGTGGACCTGGGCATGGCCGTGGCCGACCTGATCGTGGAGAACACCTATCGGGTGCCGTTCGTCGATCACGCCTACCTGGAACCGGAGGCCGGCCTGGCGTGGGTGGACGACCGCGGGATCATCAACATCCGCGTCTGTACCCAGGTGGTCGAGCACTTCCGCAGCATCGCGCAGGCGGTCGGCGTGCCGCAGAACAGGATCCACATCCTGGGCACGATGGTGGGCGGCGGCTTTGGCGGCAGAGAGGACATCACCGTCGAGATCTTCCTGGCGTTGCTGGCGAAACACACGCATCGGCCCGTGCGGCTGGCGTACACGCGTGAAGAGTCGTTCATCGCGCACTCCAAGCGCCACCCGTTCATCATCACGCACCGCACCGGCGTCAAAAACGACGGCCACATCACGGCCGCGGAGATCGAGCTGATCGCGGATTCGGGCGCCTATCCCTACCTGAGCCCCTACGTGCTGCTCTATGCCACCGTGACCGCCCCCGGCCCATACCGCGTGGAGAACCTCCAGGTGGACAGCGTAGCCGTGGCCACCAACAATCCTTTCACGAGCGCGTTCCGCGGCTTCGGCGCGCCGCAGGCGTGTTTCGCGTACGAACAGCAGATGGATGCGATCGCTGCCGCGCTCGACATGGACCCGTTGGAGTTCCGCAGCATCAACTACATGCAAACCGGCGACCGCAACGCCACCAACCAGCCGATCACGAGCGCGATCTGGTTGGAGGAGACCGCCAGCCGGGCGCTCGAGGCGCTGGGTGAGAAAACGCTCCCTTCGGCGTTGCCCGCAGCGCTCGGGGCAGGCGGCCGCGATTCGGTCAAGGTGGGGCGGGGGTTCGCTTCCTACATGCAAAGCTACGGCCGCATCACCTGGTTCCATGATACTTCCCAGGCGTGGGTCGGCGTGGAGCTGGACGGCGCCGCGGTGATCCGCTGCGGCATCCCCGACCTGGGCGCCGGGCAGCTCAACAGCGTGTGCCAGATCGCCAGCGAGGTGCTGGGGGTGCCGCCGGAGCGCATCGCCATCTACAGCACCGATTCGGCGCTGACGCCGCTGGCCGGCACATCGACCGCCACCCGGCAGCTCTACATGTCGGGCAACGCGGTGCTCAAGGCCGCGGGTGAGGTGCGCAAGGTCCTGCTGGATCGGGCGCGGCGGTATTTCGAGGAGAACCTGGAGGACCTGGACCTGGCGGACGGCCGGGTGTTCGTCAAGAGCGAACCCGAAAAGGGGATGCCGCTATCGGCGCTGATCGCGATGTGCGCGGCCGAAGGGTTGCCGCTGGCGAACCTGGCGCTGTTCACCGCGCCCTTCACCGCCCGGCTCGACCCGGAGAACCTGCAAGGGTCGATCTTCCCCGATTTCACCTTCGGCGCGCAAGCCGTCGAGGTGGCGGTGGACACCGAGACCGGCGAGATCACGCTGCTGAAGAGCGCGGCGTGTCACGACGTCGGCCGGGCGATCAACCCGGCCGCGGTCGCCGGGCAGATCCAGGGGGGCAGTGCGCAGGGCTTGGGCTATGCGCTGATGGAGGAGATTCAGGTCCGGGATGGGGTGATTCTGACGCCGTCCATGGCGGAGTACCTGATCCCCACGACGATGGACATCCCGGCCACGCAGGCGATCATCCTGGAGTCGGGGTCGGGCGTGGGGCCGTTCGGCGCCAAGGGGATCGGGGAACCGGCGCTCACGCCGGCCGCGCCGGCCGTGGCTAACGCGGTGGCGGACGCGTTGGGCGTGCGCATCTACGAGCTGCCGTTGACGCCGGAGCGGGTTTTGGAAGCGGTGGATCGGGCGCGGCGAGATAGGATCCACGGTGGCTCGGTCAGGAGACCGGCCA
>PHCA01000061.1:1384-3924 GCA_002842085.1 Chloroflexi bacterium HGW-Chloroflexi-1 | reverse complement strand
CCCGAAGACCGGCCACAGCGAGATAGGATCCACGGTGGCTCGGTCAGGAGACCGGCCACAGCGAACCCGAAGACCGGCCACAGCGAACCCGAAGACCGGCCACAGCGAGCGGTTCCCGAAAAACCGAGAAACACCAATCACGGAGGCTTGGGTGGAGATGAGACGGATTTCCGGCAACGAGGCCGTTGTGTTGGGCGCGCTGCGCGCGGGCGTGAAGGTGGCCGTCGGCTATCCCGGCACGCCGTCCACGGGCGCGCTGACCAGCCTGTTGGCGATGCGGCCCGCGGGCGTGCACGTCGAGTGGAGCACCAACGAGAAGGTCGCGTTGGAGATCGCCACCGGCGCGGCGTGGGCCGGCCAGCGGGCGCTGTGCACCATGAAGATGTCGGGCCTGAACGTGGCCTATGACTCGCTGATCTCGATCGCGTATTCTGGCGCCGTGGGCGGGCTGGTGGTTTACGTGGCCGACGACCCCGGTGTGAGCGCGGGGATGGCGGAGCAGGATTCACGGGGCTTCGCAGCCATGTCCGACATGCCGATGCTCGAACCCGCGACCGTGGCGGACGCGTACGAGATCATGCCCTTCGCCTTCGACCTGTCCGAGGAGATCGGCGGCCCGGTCTTCGTCCGATTGGTGACCGCGACCGCCAACTCGTTGGCGCCGGTGGAGCTGCTGCCGCGGCTGGACGTGCCGGAGCGGGAGCCGGTGCTGATCCGTGACATCACCCGCTTCACCAAGGCCGGTTCGGCGATCTGCATGACGCAACACCGCGAGCTGATTGCACGGCTGGCGCGGGCTGGGCAGATCATCGCCGGGCGCAAGATCAACCGGCTCCACCTGGCCGGGCAGGCCGGCGGTCGGCCAGGGCTGGGCATCATCGCCGCGGGCACGGTGGCGTCCTACCTGGCTGAAGGGCTGGAGATCGCCGCGGGGTACGGGCTGGATCCCGATGTCATCTCCACGCTCGAGGTGGTCGGCGTGCACCCCTTCCCGCAGGAAGAGGCCGCGGCCCTGATGCGCCATTGCGACACGATCCTGGTGCTCGAAGAACTGGAGCCGCACCTCGAAAAGAGCCTCTATGTGGCGGCGCGGCAGAACAGCTTCGACGGACGAATCATCGGCAAGCTGGACGGTACCTTCAGCCGCATCGGCGAGTACAACGTCAGCCATGTGGTGCGCGGGATCGCCGCGGCGCTGGGCCTGGATCTCCCGGCGACCGCGTTCCAGGGTCGTCGCGAGGCCGAAGCATTGGCCGCGCAGCGGCCGATCACGGTGTGCGCGGGGTGTCCTCATCGTGGCGTCTACATGGCCATCAACCAGGCGATCCGCAAGCTGCGCTACAAGCGGGACGAGGTGATGGTCACCGGCGACATCGGCTGCACCATCCTGGGGATGAACCCGCCCTTCGACACCGTCTGGACTGAGATCTCCATGGGCGCCAGCATCTCGCTGGCCCAGGGCTACGTCCACGGCGGGATCAAGACGCCCGTGATCGCCACTATCGGCGACTCCACCTTTTTCCACGCCGGCATCCCGGGCCTGATCAACGCGGTCCAGCACAACGTGCCGCTGACCCTGATCATCATGGACAACGGCTGGACCAGCATGACCGGCATGCAGGTGAATCCGGGCACCGCGGACGCGCGCCAGGAGGCCGGCGACCGGCGGCTCGACATCGCGCGGATCGTGCCCGCGCTGGGCGTGGACCACTTCTTCGTGGTCGATCCTTTTGATTTCGCTGACACCGCGGCGACCATCCAGCGAGCGCTGACCCTGCCGGGGGTCAAGGTGGTGCTGGCGCGGCAGGAGTGTGTCATGCCGGCGCTACGCCGGGACGAACGGCCGGGCCTGGTGCGGGTCGTGGCGGAGAACTGCAACCTCTGCAAGCTGTGCATCACTGTCACCGGCTGTCCGGCGATCAGCCTGGCCGAGGGGACGGTCGAGATCGATCCGCTGCTGTGCTATGGGTGCGGTTTATGCGTGGGCGTGTGCAATCGCGACGCGCTGATCGAAGAGGCTGTCGCATGAACTATGATGTGTTGCTGGTGGGCGTCGGCGGCCAGGGGGTGCTGACCATCGGGGAGCTGCTGGCCGAGGCCGCGTTGCGCCAGGGGATTCCCGCGAATTACTACGAGAGCAAGGGGATGGCGCAGCGGGGCGGTTTCGTCAAGGCACAATTGCGGCTGGGGCGCCAGGTCGTCGGTCCCAACATTCCGGAGGGCGGCGCGGATCTGGTGATCTCGATGGAGCTTTCCGAGTCGCTCAAGGGCGTGCGCTTCGTCAAGCCGGGCCAGGATTTCCTGGTCTTCGGGCACGTTTGGGCGCCCACCGCGGTGATGCTGGGCAAGGCGCCCTATCCCACGCTGGGCCAGGTGCGGGAGCAGGTGGAAGCGGCCGGCGCCAAATGGCGCTATGTGGCCGCCGACGTCCTGCCGATCTACCAGGGGCTGCCCGTCCCGGCCAACATCTTCGTGCTCGGCGCGACCATGGCGCTGACCGGGCTGCGGAAGCTGCTGTCGCCCGAGGATGTACGCGAGAC
>PHCA01000061.1:0-1346 GCA_002842085.1 Chloroflexi bacterium HGW-Chloroflexi-1 | reverse complement strand
CCCTGATCCCTCGCCGTTTTTCCAGGAGTCTACATGACGCTTCACAATCTCTTCTATCCCCGGACGGTCGCGGTAGTAGGTTCCACCTCACCGGGCAAGCTGGGCCACGTCCTGATCCGCCAGATGCTCGCCGGCGGGTTCCGGGACATCTATGCGGTGAACCCCAAGGCCCAGGGCGTCGATGAGATCCCGGGCGTGGCCGCGGTGACCGGGATCGGCCGGCCGGTGGACCTGGCCGTGATCGCCTCGCCCGCGGCCACGGTCGCCGCAGTGCTGGAGGATTGCGCCGCGGCCGGGGTCAAGGTCGCGGTGGTGATCACCGCGGGCTTCTCTGAGGCCGGCAACGTCGCGGGCGAGGAGGAGATCAAACGCATCGCCAGAGGGTCCGGCATCCGCGTCGTCGGCCCGAACTGCGCCGGCATCCTCAACACCGGCTACAACCTCTACCCGACTCTGGAGGTCCGCCCGCCGGCCGGCCACACCGCACTGATCTCGCAAAGCGGCGCGCTGGGCGGCGCGGTGCTGGCCTGGGCCGAGGAGCAGGGGCTGGGCATCTCGAAATTCGTGAGCTACGGCAACCGGGTCGACGTGGATGAGGTGGACCTGCTGGCGTATCTGGCCGATGACCCGGACACGGTGGTCGTCGCGCTCTACATCGAGAGCGTCCGCGACGGCCGGGAGTTCATGCGGGCCGTGCACGCGTTCACCCGGCGGAAACCGCTGGTGGTGATCAAGTCCGGGCGCAGCCGTTCCGGGCAGCGGGCCACGTTGTCCCACACCGGCTCGCTGGCCGGCGCGGACGCGGCCTATGACGCCGCGCTGCGGCAGTGCGGCGCGATCCGGGTGGACACGGTCGAAGAGATGTTCGACCTGTGCAAGGGGTTCGCGCACGTGCCGCCGGTGCGGGGCCGGCGCATCGCCATCGTGACCAACTCCGGCGGGCCGGGGGTCATGGCGGCCGACTGGGATGAGAAGCTGGGGATCGATGTGGCCGAGCCGAGCCCGGCGCTGCGGGAGAAGCTGGCGAGCTTCCTGCCCGCCCACTGCGCGCTCCGCAACCCGTTCGATCTGACCGTGGAAGGCACCGAGGACGGCTACCGGCGGACGCTGGAGGCCGTGTTGACGGAGTACGACGCCGCGCTGGCGTTGAACGTCAACACGCCCTATCTGGACTCGGCGGCGCTGGCCCGCGGCATTTGCGACGCGGCCGATGCGACCGGCAAGCCGGTGGTGGCCACGTTCATGGCGGGATCCACGGTCGTCGACGCGCTGCCCGTGTTGAAAGCGCGTGGCATCCCCAACTACGCCATCGGCGAGCGCGGGGTGACCGTGCTGGCGCGCATGGC
>PHCA01000060.1 GCA_002842085.1 Chloroflexi bacterium HGW-Chloroflexi-1 | reverse complement strand
GACATAAATGTAGGAGCACACGGCGGCTGGCGCTGAGCTTGCCGCGTCGCGCGCCTGCGACATGGCGCCGGAACACATCGCCCGCTCGCTCGGCGCGGGGCGCTACTACGTGCGCATCTATCCCAACGGCGCAAGGCGCAGCAGCCAGCCCTATCGGTTGACCGCGTCGTGGGGCGCGGTGACGCAAAGCGAGTGACCGTGTGCCCCTTCGGATTTCGGCCTGACCGATGACCGAAGGGGCCAGAGCGCCCAGGATAGCATTGACAAATGCCATGACCGGCGGTAGGATGAGGCGGAACTGGAGAGAGGATGATGAGAACGATCGAACTCGATACCCTTGATACTCGCTTGCAGGATCGAATTCTTGCGGCCATGGCTGAACCGGTCTTGGTGATGGCAAGAAAACGCCCCATCCTGGTGATCCGCAGCCTGCTGGACGATGACGTCGCCGACGAACTGATCGCCAAACATCCCGCCTTTTTAGAAACGATCCGTCGGGCGCGCCAGCAGAAGGCCGCGGGGCGCGTCCGCCGGCTGGAGGAGGTGCGGCAGCAGTCTGAGGCTAACCAGGAGATGAACTGATGACCGTAAATACTGTGACGATTGAGCTGCCTCAGCCGCTTTACACGCGGTTGGAAGCCCTGGCGCAAGAGGAACGCACCGATCTATTGGCTCTCCTGAGCCGCCTGGCAGGCTCGGCAGCGAAGCCCCGCGCGCGCACCAGGCCATCCACGCGCGCTTTCCAACGGATCCTCGAGCGGACCACCGACTTAGGCGTCAAAGACCTTGCCGAGCAACACGATCACTATCTGTACGGCGTCGAGAAGCGATGAGGCCGCCTGTTTTTATTGACACCGGATACGTGCTGGCGCTGGTCAACACGGCCGATGAGTACCATGCTCGCGCGGTCGCGGCTTCACAATCGGTGCGGCCTCCGTTCATCACCACGGAAGCCGTTTTGACCGAAATCGGCAATGGGCTCAGCCATGTCCGCTGGCACGCGCTGGGCTATGCAACCATCCAGGACTTGCGCACAGATCCCGACATTGAGATCGTACCGGTGGATGCCACATTGTTCGACCACGCCGTGACGCTCTACGGCGCGCGTTCCGACAAGGAGTGGGGACTGACCGATTGCGTCCTGAGTTCATCGAACGGCTCAGGACAGGCTTAGAGCTGCGTTCGGGCGAATAGCTCAGTTGGTTAGAGCGCCTCGCTTACACCGAGGAGGTCAGGGGTTCGAGTCCCTTTTCGCCCACCAATACGATTGCCGATTGCCGATTGCCGATTGCGGATTAACGATGGCGAGTTTTGCCCCGGCCGTTTTTATCGAAAGGGCAGGGCAGCAGGTAGGGCCGTCTTCACATGAATCAGAAACCGGCATATCTCACAAACGCCGAACGGGCGGCTTTGGCTGCCTTTGTTGCCAATCTGTGCCAGGAGTACGGCGACCGGTTGGTACATGTTGTGCTGTTCGGTTCTAAGGCCCGGGGGGATTTCGACCCGGAGTCTGACCTGGACGTGCTGGTCGTCTTGAACGATGGCGATTGGCGTTTGCGAGATGCGGTGGCGCTCGTTGCGTTCGATCCTATGCTGGAATACGGGGTCATCCTTTCACCATTGGTGGTAGATGCCGCTGATTATACCTGGTGGCAGGATCATCATGCACCGATCTATCGCCACATCAGCGCCGAAGGAGTGGAGTTGTGGACGAAGCCACTGCCGCCGTCGTCCAAATCCGCGTAGCGCGCACTGGCGAAGAGTTGCGTGCGACACAACAACTCATCGAGAGTGGACTGTATCGTATCGCTTGCTCACGAGCGTACTATGCCGCATTCCTGATGACGACTGCTGCGCTGTTGACGCTTGGGGTGACCCGTGGCAAACACTCTGGTGTCGAAGCTGGGCTTCACGAGCTGCTGATCAAGCGCGGCCATCTGGAAGCCACGTATGGGAAGCTTTTCCTGCTTTTGCGCAAGAGTCGCGAGGACAGTGACTACAACGACAGGGTGACAGTCACCGAAGAAATGGCTCGTCAGCGACTATCCGATGCAGAACGTTTTGTGACCAGACTTGAGCGGTATCTCCGTGAGGTTAAAGCGATCCAATAACGAAGTTGCGTAGTTGTGACGATCCGACCTGATGGGAGTCAACGCCAACGTGTGCTAGCCGGAAGCCAGGTTTCTCGGAACCTGGTTTCTTGTTATCAGACAATGGTGGAGATTTTTCATGGATAGCGACTTATCTGCGGCAGGCGATCCGCGCCGGCAACTGCCGGGCGTGGATCGCCTGTTGGCCCACGAGACGCTGCAGGCCGCGACGACCCAGCACGGCCACCCCGCCGATGATCCAGAAGGCGCTGGTCGCCCAACTGCGCCACCACCCGCTGGCGCGCGCGCTGCGCGTAGACAAGAGCACGCTGGCCGCGCTCCAGGCCACGCTGCTGCACTACGTGCGCAGGGAAGCGGAGCGCGAGGCGCCGGTCTGGCGGATGATCGCCACGCCGCTGGACGCGTTGGCCGCGCGCGCCGCGGATTGGGCCGCCGTACTGCGCAAGACCGGCATCCCGGCGACCGTCGTGGCGGCCTTCTCGACCATCGGGGGCGGCTCGTTGCCCGGCGAAGAGCTGCCCACCCGGGCGCTGGCCTTGACCACCCCCGCGCCGGACGCCCTGGCAGCCGCGCTCCGATCGGGGGACCCGCCGGTGATCGGTCGCATCGCCGAAGGCCAACTGCTGCTCGACCCGCGCACCGTGCCGCCCGAAAGCGACGAAACGCTGTTGCAGACCGTGATGGCGGCGGCGAAATGGCAGACCAACAGCTCAAACCACCATGACTGAAACACTTACACTCCACGGCCACGCCCACCGCCCCGGGCCGTGCCGGGCGTCGTAGAGATGCTGCGCCTGCTGGACGTCCCCCACCGCCTCGGCCGGCTGGTCGCGCAGCCACCAGGCGAAGTCGGCCCCCCAGGGCAGGCCGCTGAGCACCGAGCGCCGGAACATCTCCCCCATCACGCCCCCTTCGGCCAGCAGCCCCGACGCCCGGTAGCCGGCGTCCACTGCTTTCACTGATCGCTCAGTTTTCACCGTTTGGTGAAAGCAGTCGTCATGGTGAAAGTTGACATCTGACGCTTTCAGTGTTACTATGACTTTCACCATCCGGTGAAAGAGGGTTACAGAGTGAAAACCCAGGAGTTCGAAGAAAAAGCAACTCAGGCTCTGCGTAGCGCCCTTGACGAGATTGCTTTTGCTCAGGTCGTGGAGATCAGGAGGCCAAGAGACCGCTCGGAAGCCACGGTGGATTGGTTGGCCCGAGTGCGGCTGCCTGATCGCGAGCTGTGGCTGCTGGTCGAGGTCAAGAGCCTCGGAGAACCTCGATTGGCGCGAGAGGCAGCCAACCAGATACTCCGGGATCGAGCAGGCTTTCCGGAGGCGTACGGCGTTTTCATCGCGCCGTGGGTCTCGCCAAAGGCGGCCGAGGTTTGTGCGGAGGCAGGGATCGGCTACGTGGATCTGGCCGGCAACTGCCGGCTGGCGTTTGGGACCGTCTACATCGAAAAGCAAGGACGGCCGAATCAATTCGCCGAAAAGCGAGACTTGCGCAGCCTCTACTCCCCCAAAGCCGCGCGGGTCCTGCGCGTTCTCCTTCATAACCCTCACCGCGCCTGGAAGCTTCAAGCCCTGGCCGAAGAGTCCCAGGTGAGCCTTGGCCAGGTTCACAAAGTTAAAAGCCTGATGGCAAATCGGGAGTGGATTCGCGTCGAGTCTGACGGCGTACTACTGAGTAGACCGGAGGAGCTTCTGGGTGAATGGGCCGCCAACTACAGCTACCGCCGCAACAGCCTGCGCCAGTTCTACTCATCGGAGCCCCTCAGTAAGGTAGAGAACGACCTGGCGTCAACCTGCGCCGCGTCAGGGGTGCGCTGCGCGCTGGCTGCATTTTCGGCCGCGGCCCGCCTTGCGCCGTTCGTGCGTTACCAACGTGCCCACGCATACCTGGAGGAAGTAGCGCTGCCGGAGGTTGTCAAGGTCTTGCGCCTGAAAGAGGTGCCGTCTGGCGCTAATCTGGTTCTCTGGATACCTTACGACGAGGGCATCTGGTATGGGGCGACAGAGGTCGGCAACGCTGTGGTCACCTCCCCGATCCAAACCTACCTCGATCTGCACAACATGCACGAGCGGGGCGAGGATGCCGCCGACTTCCTACTCAGCCAGGTGATCAAGCCACAATGGTAACCAGACAAGATTGCCAAGGAGAGGCTGTCCAGGCAGCGCGCTCCGTGCTGCTGGAACTTGCCCACCTGCTCGGCCAGTATCGGGAACACATCGCGGTGGTCGGCGGCTGGGTGCCTGAGCTCTTGTTCCCCGAAGCCGAGTTGATACACATGGGCAGTACGGATGTTGACCTGGCCTTGAACCACCGTGCCCTGCAGGAGGCTGGCTATCGCACGATCCACCAGCTTCAAGAATGGCTTCTGAATGCCCCAACCAGAACCATTTTGAGGCCTTCACAGGCGTTTGGGCCAGGTACTCAGGGACAGATGAGCGCGGCCACTAGACGTTCGCAATCGCAGGCATCCGACAGCGCTTGCACATCGGCCACGTCGAAGGCGGGCAGTATCGCTTTGGGGAGTTTCGGCATCTTCACCCGGCGCATTGGGTTAACCTCTTCGGGTAGAAGCTGCTCGTTCACCAGGTAGTTGAAAAAGGCCCGGGCGGCGCTCGCGTGGTGATGGACAGTGCGCGGAGCCAGGCCCCGGTGCTGGATGTCCACCAGGTAGGCCCGGAGTTGGTCGGAGGTCACATCTTGGGGAGCCTGGAGGTCGTGCGCCGTCAGCCAATCCACCAGCGCCCCCAGGTACTGGCGATACCAGGTCAGCGTAGCCGACGCACAGCCCGCCGCTGCGCGGTCCAGGTAGAAGCTCCTGACTGCGCAGTCAATTTGTGTCTGACTTGTGCCCGCCGGAACGTTAAGGCGAGTCGTTTGCTTTTTCGGCATAAAAAAACCCCTCATGGCGCCGGAGCACCATGAGGGGTTGTGTCTGGGGAAACGTGACCCACTATAAGTTGTGTATCATGGCGACGCTCAGACTCGAACTGAGGACCCAGCGATTATGAGCCGCTTGCTCTGCCACTGAGCTACGTCGCCGTCTATAATAAATGGCTTATGGGGATGCCATAAGCCATTCTTTGTATCCTTTCAATTTTTCGGGGAATCGCTCGCTGTGGCCGGTCTCCTGGCCGAGCCACGGTGGCTCGGTCAGGAGACCGGCCACAGCCACCCCGGATTATGGCTGTCGCTTGAGAGGATACCATGCCTTTTACAGGTAGCGGGGACAGGACTCGAACCTGTGACCTTCGGGTTATGAGCCCGACGAGCTGCCACTGCTCCACCCCGCAACGCAATTAACGCTATTATACCCAGCTTCTCGTATTTGTCAAGGTTTGACCAGTCGTTTCAGCCAGTCGGCCCAATAGGGCGGGCCCGCTGCGTGCCGATGGCCCAGCGCAGCCGTTTCCCCGGCTGCCAAAGGCGCCGCTTCGGACGCCGCTTCGGGCGCCGCTTCAGGCGCCGGCATCACCACCGTCACCTCCGGCGGGGTCAGTCGGTAGTACTCCCAACCCTTGATCGGAATGTTCTGGCCCTGTTGCGCCTCACCCAACGCCCCCTGTAACCGCTGGCTCTGGTCCTGCGCCCGCTCGAGGCGGACGCGAGCGCCCTGATTCTCGACAAGCGTGGAACTCTTGATGATCGCCAGGTTGATGAAGCCAACCAGTGCGAAGATCACCGCCAACACAACGCCCAGCAGCAGAAACTGCGAACGTTCGGGGAGAAAACGCCGCCAGCGCTGTTGCGACATCGCTCGCGCTCCTTCCGGATATCGGGGCCTGAGATACAAAATCCCACGACCAAAACGGCGCGGGACCTGTGAAAATCTGGTGCCGAAGGTGGGAGTTGAACCCACACGAGGTTAACCCTCACCAGGTCCTGAACCTGGCGCGTCTGCCATTCCGCCACTTCGGCTCGCCTGGATAGTTCCGGAAAAATACTCGTCCCAGAACCTCCTGAGATTCCCAGAGAAACCGACGATATTGGGACATCTATTTTTCTGGAACGGCCCTATCCGATTGTAACGCCATTTATAACACTAGTGGACCACGCTGTCAAGTTTAGGGCTAAGGTCGCGTTCAAAAATAACCTGGTTGCTTCGCGGTGGAACTACACGGAAGAACGGCCTGAAAGTGATGAGACCGAATCCGGTTTGAAACGCTACTTCGGGAAACCTGTCAGGTCTTAACTTAATGACGTTACCCTGCACCTGGATCCGTCAGTCCCCAGCTCCCTGGTTTCCCACAGTGATCCGTTTGGTCACGATGTACCAGTCGGCGATGTCCCGAAAACGGTCGGCGGGGCTGTTCAGTGGGCCGAGCTGCACCGCATGCACTTTGTCCCGAACGCCGTAGGTATAGACCGGGTGGTAGAGCAGCAAGGCCGGCGCCTCGTCCGCAAAAAGGCGCTGGAACTGCACGTAGTCCTCCCGCCGGGCGGCGCGATCGGTGATAGCTCGCGCCTTCTCGATCGCCTGGTCCGCGGCCGCGTCGTCCCAGCCGGAGTAGTTCTGTCCATCCTGGATCTGGGTGGAATGCCACAACGGGTATGGGTCGGGGTCGCCGGCCTGTTCCCAGTGCACCAGTGCGGCATCGAAGGTGCGCGGCGCCAGGAAATCACTGGTCAGGCCGGGCAGTGTCACGGCCTGAGCGGCCACCTGCACGCCGATCCGCGCCCACGCGGTCGCGATCATCTCGATCATCCCCTGGTTGTCGCCGAGCAGGATAAACGCCAACTTTTCGCCGTCCCGATCACGCACCCCATCACCGTCGCTATCCACCCACCCGGCCTCGTCCAGCAATTGGCGGGCGCGATCCGGATCGTAGCTGTACCGCGGCACTTCGGCATCATAGGCCCAGGTGCCCGGCAGGATTGGCGTGTGCGCCACCACCCCCTGGCCGTGCAAGGTCGAGTCGATCAGCCCCTGCCGGTCGAGCGCATGCAACAACGCCTGGCGCACCGGCTTCTCGCTGAAGAAGGGGACGTTGGGGTTTTGCAGGTTCAGGTAGATCAGGGTATAGCCCGACAGGGGCGCGGTGAATAGTTGCAGGTTCTCCCGCCTGGCCGCCGCGTCGATCTCCGCCGGCCAGACCCAACTGACGCCGTCGATCTCACCGCGGTCAAACGCCGGCAGCAAGCTCTGGTGGTCCGGGTAGAACCGGAATGTGAGCCCGGTCAGATAAGGGGCGGCGGCGTGGTAACGCGGGTTGACCGTCAGCTCGATGCGCGTGGCCGTGATCTGCCCGAGCTGGAACGGGCCAGTGCCCACCGGCCGCGTGTTGAACTGCGACTCCCGCATCTGTGCCACGGGGATGTCTTTCCACAGATGCGCGGGCAGCAAGCCGATGGTCGTGTAATCCAGGAACGAGGCCAGGGGCTGTTCCAACGTGAACTGCACAGCCAGCCCATCCGGTCCCTCGGGCATCGCGACCTGGACAGTCTGCCACAACCCCTTCAGCCAGGAAACGCCGGGGAAATCATCGGCCTGCATCGCGCCGACGGTGTAGAGGACGTCGGCAGCGGTCACCGGTGCGCCGTCATGCCACTGCAAGCCCGCGCGCAACCGGAAATCGTAGGTCAGGCCGTCCGCGCTGATCGTCCACGACTCGACCAGGTCAGGGACGACGTTGCCCTGCTCATCCAGCTTTGTCAGGCCATTGAAAAGCAGGGCACAAAGCGTCCCGTCTACCTGATTGTATTGGCTCAGAAGCGGGTTCAGGTATTGGGGATTGCCCGCCACCCCCTCCACGAATGTGCCGCCCCGGTCGGGCACGGTCACCGAGGTGAAGTTATAGGCGGCGTAGCGCAGCAGGGCAGCCAGCAACACGAGGCCGAGGACGGCGATCGCGGCCTGCCAGCGAAGATATCTGCCCAACTCAGCCGGTGATGATCACGGTGACCAGGGCCAGCAGCAAGAAGAGCGTGGACAGCCCGATGGTCGCGTCGAACATCGTCTTCTCAGCGCCGCGCCGGGTCTTGTAAACGCCCATGTCGCCGCCGCCGAACATGCTGCTCATGCCGGCATCCTTGGCCTGCAACTGGACCAGGACACCTAAGGCGACCGCCATGACGATCTGCGCCAGATAGAGATAGGTCTTCACGGGTAAGTATGCCTCCGTAATAACCGCCACGCGGGGCGGGATGATTCTGTTTCGACGCGGCGCCGGGCCGGGCCAACAAGCAAAGGACTGAGAATTAAATAACTTGGGCGAATCTCCCCTTCATTTGCCGGAGCGATTGGGTAAGTTATTAAGCCTTAGCCGTCCTTAGCCCTAATGACTATGACACGATTATACCACGGCCCCCGCGCGGGGGCAAAAAAGCGCGAGCGCGCTGTTTCAGCCACGAATTACACGAATGTCCGACGAAAAATGGCCAAAGTCGAGGCGCCAATACCCAGTACCCAATACCCAATACCCAGTACCCAACACCCAACTGGACTTTGGCCATTTTAGCGCCGGTCTTGATATGGGATGTTTTGACACACCCGCCCTGACTCTAGTATAATCTTCCATATGGCCTGGTCAGGAGACCGGCCGCCGCAGGAAGATCACAACACACACCCACACCGGGTGATTGGCCACGACTCCAGGGCGCCAGGCGACTCTTGGTCGGGGTACCGATCACAACCCAAAGACCCTGAAGCCGGTCACCCATATCGCATCTGCCCGACTACCTATGAGCGCGCCTATGAGCGTAACCGACGAGATCAAAGAGCGCCTTGACATCGTCGAGGTGATCTCAAACTACGTCCCGCTCAAAAAGGCGGGGCGAAACTACAAGGGGCTCTGTCCGTTCCACGGCGAGAAGACCCCTTCGTTTGTCGTGTTTCCCGACGGCCAAAACTGGCACTGCTTCGGGGCGTGTAGCACGGGTGGGGACGTCTTCACGTTCATCATGAAACGTGAAAACATCGACTTCGGCGAGGCCCTGGAACTCCTGGCAGCCAAAGCCGGGGTTGAGCTGAAACCGCTCGCCGGGCCGGCCTCTGGCGACGAGCAGCGCCTGGAACGCCTGCGGGAGATCCTGGCCGACGCCAGCCTGTATTTTCACTACCTGCTCATCAAAGCAGGTGAAGCTGAGATCGCCCGCAGCTATTTGGAACAGCGTGGGCTGCTCCCCAGCACGTGGGAAACCTGGCAATTGGGGTATGCGCTGGATAGTTGGGACGCGCTGCGGGATCGATTGGTCGGCAAGGGATACACTCCGGCCGAAATCGAGGAGTCCGGGCTGATCATCCAGCGCGACGACGACGGCCAGCGTTCGGGCTACTACGATCGGTTCCGCGGCCGTCTAATGATCCCCATCCGCGATTGGCGGGGCCGCACCAGCGGCTTCGGCGCCCGTCTCCTGCGGGAGGACCCGGCCAGGCCGCAACCCAAGTACATTAACTCACCCCAGACACCTTTATTCGACAAGAGCAACGTCCTGTACGGGCTGGACATGGCTCGCAAGGCGATCCGAGACGCCAACCTGGCGGTGATCGTCGAGGGCTACATGGACGTGCTGATGTCGCACCAGGTAGGCGTCAACAACGTCGTGGCCGGCATGGGGACCGCGCTGACCGAGGCGCAGATGCTGTTGCTCAAGCGGTATACCAGCAACATCACCCTGGCGCTGGACCCGGACGCGGCCGGTGATCATGCCACCCTGCGGGGTCTGGAGACCGCCCGCCAGACGCTGGAGCGCCAGTGGGAGCCCGTCTTCAGCCCAACCGGCCTGGTGCGCCTGGAAAGCCGGCTGAAAGCCCGGGTCCAGATCGCCGCGTTGCCCAACGGGCTGGACCCCGACGAGCTGGCCCGTGGGGACCCGGACCGCTGGCGAGAGGTGATCGCGCGCGCCAAACCGATCGTCGATTACTATCTGAAAGTCGTCAGCCAGGAAGAGGACTTATCCAGCGCCCGCGGCAAGGCCAATGCCATCGAGCGCATGGCCCCGCTGATCCAGGAGATCGCCAACCCGGCCGAGCGCACGCATTACATCCAGCTCCTGGCCCGCCTGATCCAGATCGACGAACGCCTGGTCGCAGATCAGGTGGCGGTAGCCGTACGGATTGCCCGCCGGGACGAAAAGCCGGCGCCGCCGCCGCCGCCCGGGGCAACCGGAGGGACGCCTGCGACGAGCGGTGGTACGACACCCGCGCGCCGGCGGCCGATCAACGCCCTGCTTGCTCCAACAGCAGCCCTTGAAGAGCATATCCTGGGCTGCCTGTTGGCGCGGCCAGATCTCCTGGTCCAGTTGGACGCCGACATGATCGGCCAACATGCGCCGCCGTTGAGCCCGGAGGATTTCATCGATGCAGAAAGCCGAGCGATCCTGGCCACCATCCTGGCCACCAGCCAGGCCGCCAGCCAGGCGCCGCCGCGCCGTGAGGACGATTGGACCGTCGATGGCGCCGCTTCGGTCGCTTCGCTTAGAGAAGAACCAGCGCTTATCGTGGCGGCCTTGCCTGCGGCGCTCCAAGACCGTTGCCAGGCCATCCTTGACCAGACGCAAGGGAATCCGACGCTGACCGACGAGAAGCTGAGCAAAGACTTGGGGGACTCGCTATTGCGCTTGCGAGCACGCAACCTGCAACAGCAGGTAAACCACATCCAATTCATGATCATGGAAAGCAAAACGGCCGACACACCGAACGAGCAACTGCACCGATATTACGAGATGATGGTCACCTACTCTGCGCAAAAGCGCCACATCGGGAATCTGCTGAACGCTCGATCTATGGCCGGCGCACTGACCAAACCATCGATCCAAAACGGTGAGAAGTGATGCGAACGTATCCTCTCAAGCGACAGCCATAATCCGGGCTGGCTGTGGCCGGTCTCCTGACTGAGCCACAGCCAGCGATCCCCCGGAAAATTGAGAAGATACATACGAACCATCACTCCACGGACACGGACGTGTATCTATGAGTGCTAACCCGCGACGCCGGAGAACCAGTCCCGAAACCGATCGGCCCGCAAGCCGGCTCGGCCGGAGGAACAAGCGCGAGCAGGTGGCCGATGAAGCCGAGCTCGCTCTCGAAGTCAACGGCTTCGACGAGGAGAAATTCGAAGAACCGGAAATGGTCGAGGTCCGCATTGCGGTCGGGCCAGACGGCCTGGCCGAGGCGTTGCCGGTACCGCGCGACGAAGACGAAGAAACACCGGTCATCGAACGGGATGAAAAGCTGGAACAGGAGATCGAAAGAGAGGCCCGAAAGCCGCTGGAGCAAGTGATCGACGAATGGGGCGATCCGGCCATCACCAGCGACCCGGTGCGCATGTACCTGCATGAGATCGGCCGCACTGCTCTGCTCACCGCCGACCAGGAGGTGACCCTCGCGACGGCCATCGCCCAGGGCAAAGAGGCCGCCAAGACATTGGAGGCCGCGGACCTGGACCCCGAGATTCGCAATGAGCTGCTCCTGGTACGCCAACGCGGCCTGGCCGCCGAACAGCACCTGGCCCAGGCAAACTTGAGGCTGGTGGTCAGCGTGGCCAAACGCTACGTCGGTCGCGGCATGTCCTTCCTGGACCTGATCCAGGAAGGCAACATCGGGTTGCTGCGGGCCGTGGACAAATTCGATCCCGCGCTGGGTTATAAATTCAGCACCTATGCCACCTGGTGGATCCGGCAGGCCATCAGCCGGGCCATCGCCGACCAGGCGCGCACCATCCGCATCCCCGTGCACATGGTGGAGGGCATCAACCGCCAGATTCGCGTCCAACGCCGCCTGACGCAAGAACTGGGCCGCGAGCCGGCGCCCGAGGAGATCGCCCTGGAGATGGATTTCCTGGAACCGGCGGATCGCCGGGCAATCGAAAACGTGCTGGCGCTGGGCCAGATCCTGGATCCGGTGCTGAACCGCCGGTTGCAGGTGGCGGCTGCCAAGGTGCGGAGCATTATGCGCATCGCTCAAGAGCCGATGTCGCTGGAGACCCCCATCGGCGCCGAAGAGAACAGCTCGCTCGGCGACTTCATCAAGGACGACAGCCTGCCCGGCCCGGCCGACCAGGCCAGCCGTCACCTGCTCAAGGAGCAGATGAACGAGATTTTGAGCGGCCTCAGCGACCGCGAACGGAAGGTCCTGGAGATGCGCTTCGGGCTGAAGGATGGCATGGCGCGCACGTTAGAAGAGGTGGGCCAGGAGTTCGGCGTCACGCGCGAGCGCATCCGCCAGATCGAGGCCAAGGCGCTGCGAAAATTGCGTCACCCCATCCGCAGCCGCAAGCTACGGGACTACCTGGGATGATTTGACGAAACGGCCCATCTGGTTATAATGAATACAACCTGTAATACATTCCTCGGTAGCTCAATTGGCTGAGCAAGCGGCTGTTAACCGCAAGGTTGGAGGTTCGAGTCCTCCCCGAGGAGCCTGAAACGCCAAGTGTCGGTGGTTTCCTTGCCGCCGCAGCAGCGTCTTCCTCAAGAATGGCTTCTGAATGCCCCAACCAGAACCATTTTGAGGCCTTCACGGGCGTTTGGGCCAGGTACTCAGTGACAGATGATCGCGGCCACTACAGACCGGGTCGCCGGGCCGGGAGCCATACTCGACGGCCCGTTCCCGGAGCACGCGCAGTGACACGGCTTCGGGCTCGGCCTCCGACCAATCGATCTTGTCGTAGACGTCGGCCAGGGGCAGCGCGCAGTCGATAGAGGCGACCTGTGCCACGGCATCCAGGCCCTTGTAGTCGCTCAGCAGCCACTTGTCGTTGGGTTGGAGCGCGTAATGCTCGATCTTTGGGCTATCCTGGGCGACCAACAGGTAGTCGGTGAGCGACTCCAGGCTGCGATAGAACGCGAACTTGGCTCCGCGGTCATAGGTTTCCGTGGTTGGCGACAGCACTTCGATCAGAACGGTGGGATTGAGCAAGGTGTCTCGATGCAGGTCGTCGAACCGTGCCTTACCACACAGTACCAGCACATCCGGATATGTGTAGAGACCGGTTTGGGCGACTTTGACGCGCATGTCGCTGGGATAAACCGTGCACGGTCGACCTTTGAGTTGCACGCCCAGGCTGATGATGAGGTTGGCCACAATGGTATTGTGTGCACTGCTGGCTCCGGCCAGCGCGTAGATCTGGCCGTTCCAGTATTCGCTCTTGGTTTCGGCCCGCCGTTCGAGCGCCAGATATTCTTCGGGGGTGAAGTGGGATTTTGGTTGTGGTTGCATGACAATCTGTCCCTCCTCTCTACAGGAATTGTACGCCGAGCGCGACTTTTCGGCAAATCGTGTATTGGTCAAGATCATGATGCACGAAGCCAACGGAGCAATAGGACGCGGACAAACACGGATTTCCCTTCTGATCTGCGTGCATCCGCCGAGCGCCGCAGCGCCATCCGCGGCCGGTCTTCGTTGCAGAATCACGTTGACCACTACACTTTTCGGCAAATCAGCGCGAGTCCGCCCCCAGAGATAGCACGCGCACATCACGCGCTGCGATGGCTGCTGCGCGCTCTATGGACTGGCCGGTGAACGCATCCACTGCGCTCGTCACGTTGAGCCAGGCCGTGGCAGGCGCATCGGTAAAGTTGAACAGGAAGACAAAACTGCCCCGGCGAGAGACGAGCACGCCTTCCGGCAGGAGCGCCAACGGTTGGACACCGGCCTGCGGCAAGAGCCAACTGATAAGTGAGTTAAGCACGGCTTCATCAGGCCACACACCTGCATAGACCGCGCGCCCCTGCCCCACCACCTTGACCGTGACGGCGGCCTGACCTTCCAACGGTCCGCCTGTGTAAAACATCAATGGCTGGGCCGACTGTGTTGACAGTCCTTCGGCCCAGATTGCTGCAGTGAGCATCTGGTGCTTGTGGTCGGTCAGCGGATAGGTCACGCCGGGCGGCAGCGAGTGCCAGGCTTCCACCGTCGCGCCGACCAGCTCACGGAACGGGCCGGGCAAGGGTTGATCGGTCACCAGGTTGCTGGGCGTCTTGAAACCGGAACGCACGCCCAGCACCAGTGTCCCGCCCGCTTTCACGTATGCGGTGAGCCGCGCGGCCCACACGTCATCCGCCAGCAACAAACTCGGCGCAATCACCAGCTTGTAGCGCGACAAGTCAGCTTGCTTTGAGACGACATCCGTCGGCACACCGGCGCGGACCAGGGCGCGATGATACGCAAACAGATGCCGCCAATACGCGATGACGTGATTGTGCGGTTGCAAATCCAGCGCCCACAAATCATCGTAATCGGCCAGGATAGCCACGTCCACCTGGACGCGCGCGCCCTGGATGGAGCGCATCAGGGGTTGCTCATCTTTCATCCGCAGCACTTCGCGGTAGCCCAGGTCAGGCGCGGCGTCGTGACGCAGCAGGCCGCTGTGATATTGCTCCTGCGCGTACAGGCAGGCCCGCCAGCGAAAATACACGACGGTATCGGCTCCGGCGGCCAGGTCGTGCCACGTCCACAGACGCACCGTGCCTGGACGAATGCCGGGGTTCGTGTTCGCCCAGTTGATGCTGCCCGCCTGCTGCTCCATGACCCAATACGGCAAGCCATCCTTCAATCCGCGCATCAGATCGTGGCAAAAACCGGTCACGTAGGGATCGCCCACGTCGTAGGCCAACTTGGGCCGCGGCTCGTCCGGCATGTAAAGCGTTGGGCCGGTGACTTCCGCGTAGCCGGTCGGGTAGCTGTTCCAGGCAATGAAATCCAGCGGCGCGGACAGCTGGTAGTAGTCAAGATCGGGGAACGGGCCCATGAAATTCGTCGTGATAAAGCGATCCGGCGCAAGCTGGCGCAAGATGCTAATTTGGATCTGAGCATATGCCACAACCGAATCCGACGAGAAGCGATACCAGTCTAACACGTGGCTAGAGTTAGCCTCAGTCACAGTCAGGTTGGGCGGGCTGATCTGCGCCCAATCAGTGTACGACTGGCTCCAAAAGACTGCGCCCCACGCCGCATTGAGCGCATCGAGCGAGCTATATTTGTCTTTGAGCCACACACGAAACGCCGCCGCGCAGTTTTCGCAGTAGCAACGTGCGGTGTCGTGGCAGCCGAACTCGTTGTCCAGTTGCCAGCCGATGACCGCCGGATGGTTGCCATAGCGGTGAGCTAAAGCGGTCACAATGCGGCGCGTGTACTCGTGATACGTCGCGTTGTTGGAACAATAGTGACGGCGCGAGCCGAAATTGCGGCGGCGTCCCTGCGCATCCACCGGCAGGATGTCGGGATGCTTTTGAATCAGCCACGCGGGCGGCGTGGACGTAGGAGTGCCCAACACTACTTGCAGTCCTTCCGCCGCCAACGCCTCAAGCGCCTCGTCCAGCCAGCGCCAATCGTACCGGCCCTCGGTCGGCTCCATTTTGGCCCAGGCAAACTCGCCGATGCGAACCACGGACAGACCCGCCGCGTGCATCATGCGGGCGTCGGTCGCCCAGCGATCTGCCGGCCAGTGTTCGGGATAATAGTCTACGCCCAGTAGGGGTGGCTTCATTTCTGGCGCCTCGGTCAAGACGGTTGTCCCCGCCGACAGACCGCCGTCAATCGGCTGCGGGCGGTGGTCTGTGGTCTGTGATCTAACCTTTGGTCGCGCCCAGCGTCAGACCCCCGATAAAGTACCGCTGTAAGAACAAAAAGACCAGCACGGTCGGCAAGGCAGCGATCAGCGAGCCAGAGATAATCACCGTCCAGTCCATGACGTATTGTCCTCGCAGCGAAGCCAGGCCGGTCGTGACCGGCTTGAGCGCATCGTTCTGGATCAGGATCAGCGCCCACAAAAAGTCGTTGAAAATCCAGGTGAACTCGAGGGTGGCCAGCGCGGCCAAGGCGGGCAACGTGAGCGGCAGCATGATCTGTGAATAGATGCGAAACTCGTTGCAGCCATCCATCCGCGCGGCTTCCAGAATCTCGCCGGGAATGGTGCGCATATAGTTGCGCAGGACAAAGGTGCAAAAGCCCAGTTGGAAGGCGGTGTGGAAAATGATCACGGCCCAGCAGGTGTTGTAGAGGTGCAACGCGTCGGTGAGCCTGAAGACGGGCAGGAGCAAAATCTGGAACGGCAACATCATGCCGGCCACAAAGATGAACAGGATCAGCCGGTCGCCGGGGAAGCGGAAACGGGACAGCGCATAGCCCGCCAGGGAGGAGAGGAAGAGCGTGGCTGCCAGCGACGGCAGCGTGATGATGAAACTGTTGGGCAGATAATGCGCCAGCCCACCGCGCTGCCAGGCATCGACGTAGCTCTGGAGTGATAAAGTGTTCGGGATGGACAAAAAGCCGTGCAGCAGGATGTCACTGTTCGCCCGCAGGGATGTAATCACGGCCGTCGCCACTGGCGCCAGCCACAAGGCGGTTAGCAAGTAAACCAGGCCATACAGGATCAGACGTGGCAGCATCACCGTGCGTTTGGCAGTCATCCCGGCCTCCTAATACTCCAGCTCGGTGCTGAGCGTGCGCCACAGATAGATGAAAATAAACACGGCGCTGATCAGGAAGAGGATCACGGCAATCGCCGCGCCATAGCCCATCTTGTAGTTGTTGAAGGCTTCGATGTACATGAAATTGGCCAGCACACTGGATGCGTTCGCCGGCCCGCCGCGGGTCATGACAAAGACCAGGTCGAATGACCGCAGCGAGTCAATGACGCTGACGACGACGACGACGACCGTCACCGGGCTGAGCAGCGGGAGGATGACGTGCCGGAATGCCTGCCAACTGTTTGCGCCGTCCACTCTGGACGCATCCACCAGCGACGGGTCCACGCCTTGCAGGCCGGCCAGGTAGAGCGTCATGATATAACCCACCTGACGCCAGATTGCTGCGGCAATGATGCACCAGGTCGCCAAAGCGGGGTCGCTGAGCCAGCCGGGTGTAAGGCTTTTTAATCCCAGCGCTTGCAGCGTGCCATTGAGCAAGCCGCCGGCCGGATGGTACATCCAGCCAAAGATCAGACCGACGACGACCAGCGAAAGGATATATGGGGAGTAGAAGGCAGCCTTGATCGCGCGCGCACCGGGGATGTCGCGATTGAGAATCATCGCCAGCGCCAGCCCCATGATCACTGGCGCGGTAATGAACGAGACCAGCCACTTGACGTTGTTGAGTAACGAAGTGTAAAAGATCGGGTCGTCGAACAGTCGGACATAGTTCCTGAAGCCGATAAACGTTGGCGCCGAGACACCGTCCCAATCCGTCAGGCTGAGGTAGAACGAGTAGAACAGCGGGCCGATGACCCACATCAGGAACAAGAGCAAGGGGACAATCAAGAAGAGATAGGGCGCCAGGTTAAGCTTGCGGCTGGTTCGTCCGCTGGACGCTAAAGCTGCCATAGGTCACTCCCTTAGACTTTATCGGGAATAAGAACGAGTGTCACCCCTGCGCTGCACTCAGGGCAGTTTCTCATGCCGCGATCAGCGCCACGGCGGATGAAAACGGGACGCGGATGGACGCGGAGATCGCGGACGACGCGGACACTTTCAGGTTTTATCCGCGTTCTCCGCGTCGTCCGCGTAGTCCGCGTCCCATTCTCAGGGCAGGCTCTGAGCGGGTCTACCCCGGGTAGTGCGTTGTGGCGAGCCTCTAGCGAAGGGTCTCGTGCGGTATGGAGCGGGATTCTTCGCTGGTTTCACGCCGTAACGAGGAGTCTGGGGCGAACCCGCTCAGAATGACAGTCATTCCCGATAATCTCTAGTGCAAAGTCGTGGGCAGCCCGCAGGCTGCCCACACACCATCACTCAAAGCCGCATTACTTTTGCTCGGCAAAGATTTGCGCGCGATCCTTTTCCAACTGGGCCAGAATGCTATCGATCTTGTCTGTGTTGGTCCAGAATTGCTGCATCGCCGCCATGCCCTTCTCGGCCATCTCGGGCGTCGTGTCGCGGTCGTAGAACTGCGCCACGTAATCCGCGCCCTTGATCAGCTCGATGCCCTTCTTGGATTCAGCGGTAAGGATGCTCTGATCCACTTCGCTGTTGACCGGCAAGCGTTTGAGCGTCTTGGCCCAATACTCCTGCGCTTCTTTGGAGCCCAGGAAGGCCAGCAACTGCCTGGCCTGCTCCGGGTGCGGCGCGTTGGCGGAGACCCAGTAGATATCCGTCGGAGCGTCCTCGCCGATGGGCAGCTTGGGATCAATGATCGGGAAGCGGAAGAAGTCAAAGTCCTTCTGCTGCTCCTTCGGGATCGAGTCCATGATGAACTGGCCCATCAGATACATACCCGCCTTGCCTTGGACCAGGGGCGCGACGGCTTCCTGCCACTCGTACGACGCAGCGTTGTCCAAAAAGTACCCTTTGTCCAGGAGAACCTTCCAGTTCTCAAAGGTCTTTTTGACACGCGGGTCGTCGTACTTTTCCTTGCCCAGCATCAGGTTGATGTGGAACTCGGGGCCATTGGTCCGCATGTTCAGATAGTCGAACCAGCCCGCGGCCGTCCACGGACCCTTGGTGCCAATGGCGATCGGGGTGACGCCGTTCTTCTTGAGCGTATCGCACACTGCCAGGAACTCATCCCAGGTCTCGGGCGGCTGCAAGTTGTACTGGGCAAAGACGGTCTTGTTGTAATAGACCGCCCACCAGTAATAGTTATTCGGCACAGAGTACTGTTTGCCATCGACGGTGCTCAGCGCCAGGAAGCCTTTGGGGAAGGACTTGTCCCAGCCTTCCTGCTTCCACACGTCGCTGACGTCCATGATCGTGCCCTTGTCAATGAAGAAGCGGGCGCGGTTGCCGGCGAACCACGTCATCACATCGGGTGGCGTCGAAGACGTCAGATAGGCCCGGATGGCCTGCTTGAAGTCTTCGTGCGCGACGACACTGTAGACGACGTCGACGTTGGGGTACCTGGCCTGGAACATCTTGATCAGTTCTTTTTCGGCCTTGCGCGGCTCCGGGTCGCTCTGGTACGAGTTGTAGACCACCTGTACCCGGGGCGCCGCGGTGGCGATCACAGTCTCTTTGACGACGACAGGCGCAGCCGGCGTGGCGGCCGGCGCAACGCAGGCCGCCAGGAAGCTCAAAACTGCCAGGGCCGCCAAAACGTTGAACAAAGCGGTGCGTTTCATTTCCCCTTTCTCCTTTCAAATTTGATATGGTAAATCAGATGGCGAAGACCGGTCACTGAAGCGCCAGTCGCGCGATTACACCTCCTTTTCGTGCCAGGAGCACACGGGATCATTGGTTGACGAGTGACGAAGCCAGTTTTGACCCACACGACTCACGCACAACCAGTTGGGCCGGAATGACAACGCGCTCCAGCGGACAAGCTGGATTCTCGATCTTTTCGATCAATATGCGCGTGCCCTGGCGACCATGCTCAAAAAGATCCTGCCGGATCGTCGTCAGTGGGGGATCGAAATAGGAAGCCAGCGGCATGTCGTCGAAGCCGACCACGGCCAGGTCTTGTGGCACGCGCCGCCCATGGTCTCGGGCCGCCCGGATCGCGCCGACGGCCATGCGGTCGTTTTGGGCAAACAGCGCAGTGAAACTCGTTCCGGCGGTCAGCCAATGCTGCATCGCCTGATAGCCGCTGCTCGCTGACCAGTCTCCCGTCAGAATGGTGTCAGACGGCGCAGCCAGGCCAGCTTCTTGAAGCGCACGGGCAAAGCCGGCGTTACGGCACTGGACGCAATCTTCGTTTTGCGGACCGGCGAGCATGGCAATGCGCGGGTGACCGAGCGCAATGAGGTGGCGCGTGGCCTGATAGGCGCCGTCTTCGTCGTCCAGTCGCACTGAAGAAATGACATCATCGCGCGCCCCTACGCCAAAATAGACAATGGCTGCACCCTGCGCGACCAGGGTTTCAAAACAGCGATGCCGACCATCGACGTAAGGGTTGATCGCCAGCAAGCCATCCACTCGCCCGCTATGCAACATCTCCTCGCAGAGTGCCGCCACCTCGCTTTCCTGTTCGGCACTGGCAGCCAGCAAGAAATAACCACACCGGCGCGCTTCAGCCTTGGCGCCTTCGACATAGCAAGCAAACGTATAATCTATCAGGTTGGGAGCGATGCAGCCTAATGTGTGCGTGCGGCCTCTGACCATGCTGCGGGCGATGGCGTTAGGACGATAGCCCAATTCTTCGATCGCGGCCTGGACCCGCGCGCGTACTGCTGGGCTGACCTCGCCTTTGTCGTTGATGACCCGCGAGACAGTCTGATAAGAGACACCGGCGCGGCCGGCTACGTCTTTGATCGTGACTCGTTTTGCCATAGGGGGTATAACTCCTTCAGAGAACGCTCTCGTGAACGTTCTCGTGAACGTTCATAGTGTACTACAGAATAATGAAAAAGTCAAGAGGCAATTTTGTCAGGTTGACAAAAAGCGGGAGTTTACGGCATAATAAGGCCGTTCCAGCGCTCGCAATGACGCCGTCAAAGATTCTCGCGATCAACGCAAATGTCGCGGAGTAATACTATATGTAGGGGCGGCGCTTCTGTGCCCGCCCCTCCCCCGGATGATTGAGATGCTACGGCGAAACCGAGTGAGCAAGATTCGCAGGAAATCCTGCTGGGGAGGCGCAGCATGTTGGGCAAGTTCTCTCGAATTGTGGGAGTTGCGTCACTTGTGGTGAGCGGGTTACTGGTCGCCTGCAGTCCGCACGCCACGCAGCCAGACCAGGTGACGTTGCAGCTCAACTGGTACCACGAGGCCGAGTTCGCCGGCTATTACGTGGCCGAGGCGCAAGGCTTCTACGCAGACGAAAACATCGCGATCACCATTCTCGAGGGCAGCCTCGAGGGAGACCCCTCCCAGTTGTTGATCGACCGGAGCGTAGACTTTGCGGTGCTGCCCCTCGCCGCACAAAAGCACGCGCTGGCAGCGGGACAACCGCTCGTCACGACAATGGCAGTCTTTCAGATTCCGCCTTTGGTAGCCTTTGCCCTGTCCGACTCGGGCATCTCAAGCCCTCGGGATCTGGTCGGGCGGCGGGTGGCGATCAAGAACGAGATTTGGCGCCGCATAATTCACGACATGTTGACCAACGCCGGCGTTGACCCGGCGGAAATCATCGAAGTGGAGGTTGAATCCAATGCCCTGGAGCTGTTGTACAACCGCGAGGTGGATGTCTGGACGGGCTACGTTCACGACGAGCCGGCCGAGGCCCGGCTGGCCGGATACGACGTGAACCTGATCTTCCCCGCTGACTATGGCGTGGGGTCCTACGAGGGGCTGCTCGCCGTCCACCAGGAGACGCTGGACCAAAACCCCGACGGTTCGACTGAGCTCACCGCAGGCCGGGTGGCCCGTTTCGTGCGGGCCAGCCTGCTTGGGTGGCAATACGCCATCGAGCACCCCGCCGAGGCCGCCGAGATCGTCGCCCGGTGGCAGCCCGATAAAAGCCTGGAATTTCACCAACTGGCGCGTGCCAGCGGCGCAAAAGTGAGGGACGATGCTGAAACGTGAAAAAGTAAGCCCAGGCAGCCAAACTGCGCCCAAACCCTCGGATGACCAGCGTCGCGCCGTGTCGATGAAGCGGGTTATCATCATCGGCATCGCTGTCTGCGCCGCCATCATCGGCCTCTACAGTCTCTACGTCCTGTACTACTTTCAAATCAGGCCCTGGCAGATATTGGCCGTAGCCGGCTGGGCCATGTTATCTCTTATTTGCCTGGTTATAGCAAGCTTTTTGGTTCGCCGAAAGAAACTGGACGCCGCTGGATACTGGCTCCTGGCCTCGGTAGTGGTTGGCTACGGTGGTAACGAGCTGGTGCTGGCCAATGCGACCTTGCACATCACGGTGGGCGGCATCCTGCTGATTCTGCTCGTCGGCAGCGCCGTTCTGCCCCGCAGATGGAGCGCCTGGTTAACTGCCGCCGGGTTACTCGGCGCCTGGGTATGGCTGGTCAACCGGTTTGAACCGCTGCCTCGCTATGACATGACACAGTCTGTTCTATCACAACTCAATATCATACCGATCACCACTGCACTGGTGGCGATGATAATCCTCTGGCAATCCCTCCTCGCCTACCGACGCACTGCCACCATCGGCGCCCGGTTGCTCAACGCTTCTGTGTTGGTCGTCTTGCTGCCGGCGGCCGTCATCATCGCCTTCTCGGCCCTGATGGGCCTGCAAAGCGGGCGGCGACAAGTGCTCGATCAGTTAGAGTCGGTGGCTACGCTCAAGGAGGCCGAGATCGAGATGTGGGTGGACCGGCTGCAAAGCAGCCTGTCCCTGGCGGTGGCTGAACAAGAAGCGACTTGGGCCGCCGAGGCGCTGTTACAAGAGCCGCCGGCCTCGGCGGGCTACCAGGCTGCCTACAACGGGCTGCAAGAGCGCCTCGGGCAGGTGGCAAAACATACGCAACTGTTCGAGGAACTGTTCCTGATGGATGCCCAGGGGCGAACAGTCCTGTCCACTGACGCCGCGCAAGAGGGCAAGATTCACCGCCAGCAAACCTATTTTCGGAAAGGGTTAGCAGAGTCCTACGTCCAGCCGCCGTTCTATTCGCCGTCGCTGGACCGGATGTCGGTCATCGTCGTCCGGCCGGTGGTTGACGAACAAGGGCATACATTGGGCGTCCTGGCCGGCCGGGCCAGCATGGCCGCGTTGAACGAGATCATGCTCGAACGGGCCGGGTTCGGCGAGACGGGCGAGACCTACCTGGTCGGATCGAACCGCGCCTTGCTGAGCGGATCGCGTTTTGCCGCGCAGGAAGAAGGAGTGGAGCTCTATGTGCGCACTGAGGGCGCGAATGCGGCGTCAATCGCCCACGTCAACGGCTCCGGATTATACGAAAACTATCAGGGTCTGCCCGTGGCCGGAGTCTACCACTGGTTGCCGGAACTCCAGGTGGGGCTGCTGGCCGAGCAACGTCAGTCCGAGGCTTTCCGCTCGATCTATACGATGCTGCGCCTCAACGGGGGCGTGGCGATCGTCTGCGTGCTGCTCGCCGCCGTGGCGGCGCTGTTTGTGACGATGACGGCCCGGTTGCGCGAGATGATCGGCAGCCTGGAGCAACACGTGGCCGAACTCGAACGGGCGGAGGAAAGGATAAAACACCTCAACACCGTGTTGCGCGCCATCCGCAACGTCAACCAGCTCATCACCAGGGTGAAGGATCGTGACGGGCTGCTTCGAGGCGCTTGTGACAGCCTCGTCGAAACTCGCGGCTATCATAGTGTCTGGATCGCTATATTGGATGAGCCTGGTGGGCTCGTGACGACCGCCGAGGCCGGGTGGGACCAGGATTTCGCGCCGCTGGTCGAGCGGCTGAAGCAGGGTCTGCTGACCGATTGCGGTCAGATGGCGCTGAGGCAAGCGGCGGTTGTGGTGACCGAAGATCCGGCCTCCAACTGCACCGGCTGTCCGTTGTCAGTGAATTGCGGCGGCAACGGGGCGATGACCATCCGGTTGGAACACGGGGGAAGAGGCTACGGTCTAATGAGCGTCTCTACCCCCAGAGATATCGTCGCAGACGAGGCCGAGCAAGCCCTGTTCAAAGAGGTTGCCGAAGACATCGCCTTCGCCCTGCACAGCATGGAACAGGAGGAGGCGCTGCGGGATGAGCGCCGTATGTTCATTGGCGGTCCGACGGTGGTCTTTAAATGGATAGCGCGGGAAGGATGGCCGGTGGAGTATGTATCGCCAAATGTATTGTGCCAGTTTGGTTACACCGTTGAGGATTTCACCAGTGGCAAGGTATTATATGCGGATATCGTCCATCCTGATGACCTGGAACGGGTTGCCGGGGAGGTCAGAAACCATAGTGAATCCGGTGTTCCTTCCTTTGAACAGGAGTATCGAATTGTCCGGGCTGATGGTGAATATCGCTGGTTGTATGATTTTACCGTGGTAAAGAGGGATGATAGTGGCAACATCACACATTATCAGGGATATGTTCATGACATCACCGAGCGCAAGCGGGCGGAGGATCTAGTCCGCCGGCGCAACCGCGAGCTGACGCTGCTCAACCGCGTCATCGCGGCGTCCACGTCCGCCTTGGATGTGGAGCAGGTGCTGCAGATTACCTGCCGGGAGTTGGCCCAGGCCTTCGAGCTGCCCCAGGCCGCGGCGGCCTTGTTGAACGCCGAAGGCACACAGGCCAATGTCGTGGCCGAGTACCTGGCGCCAGGACGCCCCAGCGGGTTGGGCAACATCATCCCCATCACGGGCAACCCGGGGACAGAGTACGTTCTGGAACACAAAAAGCCCCTGGCGGTGGCCGACGCGCAGACGGACGAACGCATGACGCCGGTGCGCGACCTGATGCGTGAGCGCGGCACCGTTTCGCTGCTCATCGTGCCGCTGCTGGCGCATGGCAAGGTCGTTGGCACTCTTGGGCTGGACGCCATCCAGCGGCGCGAGTTCAGCGAGGAAGAGATCACCCTGGCCCAGAACGTGGCGGCGGCAGTGGGTCAGGCGTTGGAGGCGGCTCAGCTTCACCAGGCGCTGCAACGCCACGTCAAGCGGCTCGAGATCCTGCACGAGGTTGACCGGGCCATCCTGGCCGCCCAGTCGCCGGAGACCATCGCCCAGGCGGCCCTGGACCGCATCCGACAACTGGTACCCTGCCAGCGGGCCAGCGTCGTCGAGTTTGACCTCCAAGCCGGCCAGGCCACCGTGCTGGCCGTCCACACGAACGGCGAGACGCAGTTGGAGGCACGGACGCGCCTGCCCCTGAAGCAGTATGGCCCCATCGAGGAGCTTGAGCAAGGCCAGGTTCGCGTGGTGGAGGACATCCTGAGCCTTTCTCAGCCTTTACACACAGATCGAGCGTTGCTCGCGGAGGGACTGCGCTCGTACGTCACCGTGCCCCTCGTCGCCCGCGATGAATTGATCGGGGCGCTCAACCTGGGCGCCAGCCGTCCAGGCACTATGGCGCCCGAACACCTGGGCATTGCGTGTGAGGTGGCCAACCAGTTGGCCGTCGCCATCCAGAACGCCCGCTTGTACCAGATCGAGCAGAAGCAGCGCGAGCGGGCCGAGGCGCTGCGCCAAGCGGCTCAGGCCATGGGCGCGAGCCTGTCACTCGACGAAATCCTGCGGCTGATCCTGGATCAATTGAAGCGCGTGCTGATCTACGACACCGCTTCGGTGCTCATCTTCCGAGAAGGGAACGTGCCGGACCTGGTGGTCGGCGTCGGCTACGCCGACGAGCAAATGGTCATCCGGGAGGCGAAACAACTGCTCGGGGACAGCCCGATCTTGCGCCAGATGGCTCGTGACCTGCAGCCGGTGGTCAGCGCCGACGTGCGGCAACTGGACGGCTGGATCTTGGTGCCCGGGGCGGAGCACATCCGCTCGTGGCTGGGGGCGCCCCTGGTGATTCGCGGCCAGATGATCGGCGCGTTGATGGTAGACAGCACGCGCCTGGGCTTTTTTGGTCCGGCGGAAGCGCAGATCGCACAAACCCTGGCTCAGCACGCGGCCCAGGCTATCGAAAACGCCCGCTTGTACAGGCAGGCGCGCCTGCACGCCGAAGAACTGTCAGATGCCCTGGCCCAGTTACAGGAGATGGACCGCCTCAAGAGCGAATTCATCCAGAATGTGTCCCACGAGCTGCGCACCCCACTGGCGCTCATTCAGGGGTATGTCGAGTTGCTCATGACAGGCGAGCTGGGACAACTGGGCGCTCAGCAACAAGAGCCGATGGAAATCATCGCCCGGTGGACACGGATGCTCAGCTCCCTGGTGGATGACATTGTCCTGATTCTGGAAATCGAGGCCCGCTCGCCGGTGCGAGAGCCAATCGCCCTGGACGAACTGGCCCGATCCGCCATCGAGGATTTCCGTGTGGCCGCCCAGCGCGCCCAACTGACGCTGACCGCCGACATCGCCCCCGACCTGCCCCCGGTGGTGGTGGAGGCCCTTCATGTGCGGCGTGTGCTGGCTAACCTGCTCAGCAACGCGCTCAAGTTTACTCCTGCTGGAGGCGCTGTCTCTGTGCGGGTCTGGCGCGAGGACGATCAGGTGATCCTGCAAGTGGCCGACACCGGCATCGGCATTCCACCCGAGCAGCAGACGCGCATCTTTGAGCGATTCTACCAGGTGGATGGGAGTATTCGTCGGCGGTATGGTGGAGTGGGCCTGGGCCTGGCGCTGGTCCAGGAGCTGGTCGAGGCGCACGGCGGGCGAATTACCGTGGAAAGTGAGGTGGGACGGGGCAGCGCCTTTACGGTGACCTTGCCGGTTCATTCCGCGTGACAAGTAGACAAGTAGACAAGTAGACAAGTAGACGCTTGGGCCGGTCTCCCGACCGTGCCCGTTGCTGTGCGGGCGGTATCTTCTCAGTTTTTCGGGGGGCGCAATCCGCTATGGCCGCCATTCGACAGCGCCCTTCGATGGACTCAGGACAGCGCGAGGTCGAGGCTGGCGACCAATTCATCTTCGTCGTCGATTATGAGCCCCATCGGGGTAGGATCTACCTCGAGGGGGAGCCGGTGAGGGTTCGATTCGAGAAAGACTGCTTTCATGTTCTGAAGCGGAAAGAATAACCACGTGACGTTTTACGGTATCTTCTCAAGCGACAGCCAGGGGCAAGACTGCGGCCTGAAACGGCCGTAGCGCCGAGCGCTTGTCAAAACGCGGCGGGCATGGTATAGTTGGCTTGGCGGTGCAGCGCGCGCCGCACCACGCCTTTATACCGTGGGAGGGACAATGACGTCACCGACAACCGACTACGATAGCCCCTGGAAGGAAGCCCTGGAACATTTCTTTGAGCCGTTCATGGCCTTCTTCTTCCCCGCGGCGCACGCCGGCATTGACTGGGCCCGCGGTTACGCGTTCAAGGACAAGGAGTTGCAGCGGGTGGTACGCGACGCCAGTCTGGGCCGCCGCTGGGCCGATAACCTGGCGCAGGTCTGGCTGCGCGATGGCAGCGAAGCGTGGGTGCTGATCCACATCGAAGTGCAGGGCCAGGTGGATCCCGAGTTCCCCCGGCGCATGTACACCTACAACTACCGGCTGTTCGACCGCTACAACCGGCGCGTGGCGAGCCTGGCGGTGCTGGGCGAC
>PHCA01000391.1 GCA_002842085.1 Chloroflexi bacterium HGW-Chloroflexi-1 | reverse complement strand
AACATCCCCACCGAGGAGCTGCGCGACTTCGTCGCCCGCGACGAGCACGCGCCCAAGACGCTGCGCTACCCCCGCGACCCCTCCCTCGATCCGCAGCTCGTCTGGCAGGGCAAGGATGAACAGGACGCCGCCGACCTGGCCGTGCCCGCGGTGCCGATCTACATCCAGGAGAAGATCCACCCGCAGTCCATCATCAACGACCTGCTGGCGCAGGCGGCGCGGCCCGGCTCCGCGTTGCGCGAACAGGCCGCGGTCTACCAGTTGAACCTTTTCGCCGATTTCGACGGCGGCCCGGAGGAATTCGACCAGAAGGTCGAGTTCTACCAGCACGAGCAGAACTGGACCAACCGCCTGATCCTGGGTGACTCGCTGCTGGTGATGGCGAGCCTGGCCGAGAAGGAAGGGCTGCGCGGCAAGGTGCAGATGATCTACCTGGATCCGCCCTACGGCATCAAGTTCGGCTCCAACTGGCAGGTGAGCACGCGCAAGCGCGACGTCAAGGATGGCAAGGCCGAAGACGCCACCCGCCAGCCCGAACAAATCCGCGCCTTCCGCGACACCTGGCAGCTCGGCATCCACTCCTACCTGGCCTACCTGCGCGACCGCCTGACCGTGGCCCGCGACCTGCTCACCGAGACGGGCAGCGTCTTTGTGCAGATCGGGGACGAGAATGTGCACCTGGTGCGGTGCGTGATGGACGAGGTGTTTGGAAGCGAGAATTTCATCACTCAGGTACATTTTGTAACCACTACAAGCCAAACAACGCAGTTCGTATCTGCTATCACGGATAATCTGCTTTGGTATTCCAAGAGCAAGGAACATACGAAGTTCAGACAGATCTGGACGTCAAAAGATTACGGTACTGCCGTGGATTCGGCCTTTTCGCGTTTCGAGATCGACGGGGAGTTAGTGGAGAACTCAGCCGCAGACGATGATAGAGCCCGGTTGGTGATTCTGGACAATCTAACCTCGCGAAGTGCAAGCACCACAACCACCCAATCAGTAGTCGTGAATGGTGTCGAGTACTCACCCAAGACAGGAGGATGGAAGACCAACCACGAGGGACTTGAGCACCTGAGAATCGCAGGCCGCTTGTATCCAAAGGGAAGTACTTTGCTTTACAAGCGCTACTTCGACGATTTCTCCTATACTCCCACGACAAGTCTATGGCGGGATACACAATCTGGCGGTATTGGTCGTGAAGCGAACGTCTAT
>PHCA01000059.1 GCA_002842085.1 Chloroflexi bacterium HGW-Chloroflexi-1 | reverse complement strand
ATTTGCAGTTTGCCATTTGCTATTTGCCGTTTGCAGTTTGCAGTTTGCAAGCGGATGATCTGCCGGCACAGCTCCGAACCGATGGAGCCGCCCGCGCCCGTGACGAGCACGCGCTTGCCCCGCAACATGCCGCTCACCGGGCTGACGTCGGTGCGCACCGGCTCGCGGCGCAGCAGATCCTCGATCCGCACGTCGCGCACCTGCTTGACGCTGACGCTGCCGTCCAGTAGCTCGCATCCTCGCCACGGCACCCGGAACAGCGGGGCCTGCCATCACAAAATGCGTTGTGTCACCCCGTCACCTTGTCACCCTGTCACCTTGTCACGTCGTGCTTGCCCAGGTCATCGTCGAGGAAACCGACCGGATCCAGACCCAACCGGGGGTTTTGCTGCAGCTCGCGCACGATCCCTTCGATGAACTCAGGGCAGGCATCGCACCCGCGTCGCCCGCGCCCATCCCACAGGGAGGCTACGCACTGATCAGGATCGGCTGGGGCGGCTGGTTTTTTTCCTGTCCATTAGAACGCTTGCGGGCCATCGAACGCGCTGACAGCCGCACGGCAACGCGCGGGCCAGCCGTGGCGACCACAGGGCCAAGAGCAAAAAGATGAAGGGAATCGAGCGCGGCAGGGGGGGCCTGGTGGGGAGCAGTTGCACGACGGCCAGACTTACCCCACCGGCCAGCAGCACGGCCCCCGTGACCGAGTCGGCCAGCAGCAGCATCTCGTCCACCGAGGCATACCGCCAATAGCGCGCATAGACGCCCGCCCATCGGAAGATCATCGGCACGATGACGCAGGCCAGGCCTACCAGGAGCAAGAACCCCGCGCCATAGATGGCTCAGTCGAATGCCTCGAGCCGCAGCACGTAGCTGAGGTACCCGACCAGGGGCAAGAGTAACAGATCGGAGACAAGAAAATAACGGTTGCGCGGGGGCCGGGCCAACAGCAGTCTCAGCGCAGATCTGCCTCGACAGGAGTCTCAGCGCCGCGGGGCCTATCCCCACACGGGGTCGTGTAAATGTCGAACTCGGCGACGCGTCGCCAATCGCTGTCAAGGGTAGCAACCGCCCTGACTCCCAGCCGCTCAGCTTCGGCCAAAATCAAGGCGTCTTGGGGCAACAGATAATAGGTGGTGATAAAATGACGGATGCGCTCTTCCAGAGGATACGGCACGTGCGAAGTATCCAGATCATCCGGTTGTACAGGGGTGACCGGGATGGATGCGAGGATCTCATCGAAGCTCACCAGGTCAGCGAATCCGGCCGCTAACGACTCCGGCCGGTGTTTGTAGGCCGTCAACCAGTTCGCGGGTCTGACTGCCGGAGACAATGATTCCCACGCTCGGCGTAGGCTCCGACTAAGAATCACGTGATAGCACTCTTGTAACACAGGGATCAACAGCCAGGCTACGGTCTTGCGATCGGCGATCCGTTGGCCAAGGCGCCGGATGAAATCGTGCGCCGCTTCGGCATTTGGGTTGTCGTCCCCCTTGCGAAGGGCCAGGAACAGCGAGCTATCGAGTATCAATTGATGGGGCAATAGCGTCGTCGCATCAGCCAGATCGTACAGCGCCATCAGCCTGTCTCCTGAATTTCTACCCAGAAATTGTCGTTCTCGGGCGGTAAATCAGCAAACAGTTCGGCCAGACGATCTTCTGGCGGCCCCAGACGTGCGCGCAAGCTTTGAGCGCGCGCCAACAACACCTCTTGCCGCCGTCGCAACTCGGGCGGCAAGGGCGAATCAGCATCAACGCTTGCCCGCGTCGCGGAAGCTCGTAAACGCTCGAACTCATCTATGCTGATCAGCATCGCCACCGGCCGGCCGCGGCGCTCAAAGGTGAACCGTGCGCCGGCATAATTCACCTGACCGACCAACTCGGCCAGCTTGCTTTTGGCTTCCACCATGCTTACTACTCGATCCATGGTCGTCTCCTACAGGTCAGAATGACCATATTTTACCACGGCAGACCCCATCTGTAAAGCCCAGGCTGGGCAGCCTGAAAGACGGGCTTGCAGGCGCCAGAGGCCGGCGGGCTTAAGGCCCCAGGTGGAGGCTGGTTTGTAACTCAAGAAACGCGCCGCGCCCAGATGCGCACGCGCAACTCCTCGCCAATCATTTCAAACTCCGGCTCTCGACCGGCCAACTGGCGCGACAGGCGGACGATCAAACGCGGCACCCCGGTGCCGATCGCACTCATGTAGCCCAACTGCGTGAGCAGGGTCGCGATCGCCCGGTTGCGTTCGGCATGGACCCCCAGCTTGATGTTGTCCAGTGTGACCGAATTGGGCAGCCGACCAGGGCTGCGCACTTCGATGCGATCGCTGAACAGAAAGACTCGGATCTGCGACCCGCTCAGGCTATAATCCCGGTGGGCGACCGCATTGACTACCGCCTCGCCCAGCGCCTTGCGATCATACAGCACGATATCCTCGCGGCCGAAGCCGTGTTCGCGCGCCGGCATCCGAATGTTGCGCTCCAAGAAGACGCGGGTATCCTCGATGATGTTCGGCAGCCGGCCCATGATCTCGCGCCGATCCAGGATGTCCGAATCCGCATCGCTGCCGGCAAAAGCCACGGCCGACAGGCGGCTTTGCGGCAGCCAACGCTGCGGCGTCTGGCCGAAAACCAACAGCGCGGCGATGCTGAGCATCTGCTCGCCATCAAGGTCGTGCAACAGCCGCAGGTTGCGCAACAACTGCGGGAGATCCAGGCCGCTCTGCGCCAATTGTTCCTCCAAGGTCAAGTCAAACTGGACGTGGTGATAGGCCTCGAAGGCCGGTAGGGAAAGCTCGGCCAACGTGGCGCCGAGCACCGGGCTTTCATCATAGTGCAGCTCGCCGGCTGCCTGGGCGATACGCATTAATTCGCGACCTGTGGCGTCTTTTTTATCCCGCCCCACGCGCACGTAGAAACGGCCGCCGGCCGTCCGGTAGGGCTTCAGTCGGTTGAGCGCCGGCTTGACGGTCAACGCAAGCACGGTCCGGCCGGCCAGGACGAACTGCTCGATGATTGGGCTAACGGGGGGGATGCAGCGATCGCGACAGAGGTTGGTAAGGGTCTGAAAGACTACGTCGGGATCGGCTACGCCCACGATGCTGCCGTCGTCCTCGACGCCGACATAGAGCACCCCACCGTCGCTGTTGGCGAACGCCACGATCTCGCCGGCCACACTTTCCTGGTTGTCAATCAGGCGCTTGAATTCCTGTTCCTGGCCCTCGCCCTCTGCGATCATGCGGAGCAGATCAACTTCGTCCAGTATTGTAGTCATTTCATCCATCTCCGTGACGCAATCTCACCGTCAGTCTACCCACTGAGACGCATCATACACCCGCGGACACCAAAGCGCAAGCTACCGCGGGGCCGCCCCGGCCCAAAAAACAACAAAGCTGTCGCCGCCTCGCAGACAACAGCCTCGCCTGTCACCCTGTCACCTTCTGATCACTGTTCACTACTCACTGACCACTGACCACTACTGACCACTGCCCACTGGTACTGAGGATTTTACCGTGACGCAATACGGCACTATCTCCTCACAACATGCCGTGTTCGAGCAGGAGTTCCTCGACCCGGGCCAGAAACTTGAGCAGCGGTTTCGGATCGAGACCCTCTGGCAGCGGCCTATGTCGTTCTACAGCCTCATAGGGGTGAACATGCCACTCGCCGGCCTCTCGGTCTATGCCAAACACTCGCCGCCCGCCCTCGATCAACGCCAGGTACAACGAGCCTGACGTGACGCCGGAAAACACCTGCACAAAAAGATCGCGCCGGATGTAGAGTCGTAAGGCCAGTGTGACGTCCGTGCGCTCGATTTCCTCCAGAGAAGCGATAAACCAGACGCTCTCCAGGGCATCTTCGGCTTCTCGGCGTAGCTCAAGCAGCGCGCTCACCGTTGCCCCCCCCGTAGTTGCCGTAGTTGCCGCTCTATGGTAGCGATCCCCCCAATGGCGGTTTCCCAATCCATCGCGTCCTGTTCCACTTCCCAACTGTAATCCTTCTGGCGTGGGATGCGGCGAGCGACGAACTCCGCAAAGCTCATCTCGTATTTGCGCGCCAACGTCATATCTGTACGCCGGTATCGTCCGAGCCGGCGCAAGCTTTCAAATTCAATCAGTTGATGCACCTGGGCATTCGGATCACGCGCACCAGGCACGGTCTCATTCAGGAATTCCTGCGTTCGCTCTAGCAATGCAACTGTAGTCATGGGACGCCTCTCCACTGTCACCATCTCACGACGGTATCTTCGTGACCCAATCTCACTGTCAGTCTACCCACTGAGACACATCATACACCCGCGGACACTAAAGCGCAAGCCGCCCCAGCCCCGCGGACGGGAGAGAGGGTGAGAAGCGGAGAAGCGGAGAAGGGGAGAAGTTGAGAGGGGGAGGCTAGAAGCAGAAGGTGTCGGCTTTGCGTTCCATGTTGTTGAGCTTATAGGCGAATCACATAAAGTTCATACAAATCCACGAGGCGATCATACGGGCGATTTGTATGAACTTGAAATGGTTGGTCTATAAGAGTATCTGCACCCATTGTCAAGTCGCTTGTCGGCCAAGCCTGAGCAGCGGCGTCCAGCAGGACATCGTCTCGTGCAGGTCCGTGTCGAAGAACGACAGTTAGATCGTCACCGCAAGGGACTGCCCGACCAGGCGTGGCCGATGGGGACCGTAGAAATTGACGCGAATGAAGTCGAGCATGTCCTCCAGGCGTAGAGGAGCCGCCGGGAAGTGCGGCAGTCGCCAGAGTACGTGCAGGTGATACTCGGGCTTGTAGACCAGGTCTTCCCGATGCTGTTCCCGCTCGAAGCGAAAGTAATAACCGGTTGCCCGCTCGTAGTGATAGGCGTACCGCTCCCGCTGCACCTCGCCCTGGCTATCGAGCGTGAACGACTCCTCTATCCTGAGAACCGCGCCGTCGGTGTACAACAGACCTGGCTCCGAAGTAAACAGGTTGCCACTTCGGCCGTCCGGGTGACTGCGTAGCTCGACTGGCAATGTCTGGCGCCGCAGGAGGCCCTCTCTCACAAGAGCGACGAGTAAGCCGCGTACATGGGCGCCATAGTCACTGGCAGATCTCACGTCAACTCCTCAACCGGAGCGCGGGTTCCCGAGCTGATCCGCAGCCAATCTTCATAAAGAAGGCTCCACTCGATCTTTTCCAGGATGTCATCCGCCTCGCCGTGCTGCCAAAGGCGATAGAACTCAGCCGATGTCATGTTGTATCGCTGCTCCAGTTCCTGCAAGCGCAGGACAACATCCTCGTCCGTTAGCTCGTGAATGTACACCAACTGCTCGGCCTCGAGTTGAGATAAGTCGCCGACGCCTTGTAGGTGCAGGGGCGGCGACACCCAGGCATAGCCCCCTCGCTGGCGGACAGACGGCTGTCGCACAGGCAGCAGTTCCTGCAACAGCATCCGAAGCGAGATCACTTCCGCTTCAAGCTGGGCCATACGCTTCTCCAACCCATTACCGGAACGTCGATGACGCACCGTTCGCGGCTCTGGTGTGTTAAGGATAGTCTGAGTTTCCATGTCACCACACCTCCTCTGCGAACGCGGACTTTACCGCTGCAATTCGATCCCTGCCGCTTTGCGCGTCCAGCGCATCCGCACTCACTCTCATGTTGGCTATGATACACCACCGGATAACAAAACACAAGCCGCCGCGGCCCCACACCGATCCCAAAAAAACAGGAAGCCGTCGCCGCCCCGCAGACAACAGCCTCGCCTGTCACCCTGTCACCCTGTCACCCTGTCACCCGATACTCCGGCACCAGCTCGCTGAGCAACCGGCGCACCGTCTCCACGTCATCCCGCTGCGCCGCCGCGATCAGGGCGTCTACCTCCCGTTCCAGGTCGGAAGTGGCACGCGCCCCTCCCGCTCCCCTTCTCCCCCTCTCCCCTTCTCCCCTTCTCCCACGGTCGGGTTGACCGCCTTGTCGGTCGAGATCATCACGAAGCGCTCGACGCCGCTCGCCTCGGCCGCGGCCAGCAGGTTACGCGTGCCCGCGACGTTCACTTCGACTGCGCTCAGTACAGGGTTGGTGATCGCCTCGACTTCGTTGCTCTCCATCAGCGGCACGTGTTTGCGACCGAAGGAAGGACGCCCGCGTGAAACACGATCTCCGGCCGATACGCCTCGAACACGGCCCGGATGCGTTCGGCGAAGCGGATGTCCGCGATGAATTTGTGGTCTGCTTGACAACGCTCCGAGAATCGGATACAATGCGAGCCGTCAAGGATAATTAGCGATATGGCTAAACAACTGAATTGGCTTCAGGTCGAAAAGGCCATCCGCCAAAACGGGCTGACCGTCGTCAGCCCGCAGGACTTGCGTCATCTGTTCCGCGGCTCGGCGGTCGCGCTGCGCTTCTTGCTCACCCGCGCTCACCAGCGCGGCGACGTCATCAAGCTCCGCCGCGAGCTTTACGTTCTGCCTGACCGCCTCCCCTCCGAACTAGAAGTCGCCAACGCCTTGCTCAAGCCCTCTTACGTCTCTTTGCTGTATGCGCTGGCCTACCACCACCTTATTCCCGAGGCGGTGTTTGAAGTCACCTCGGTCACGACTCGCACGACGCGGCGGTTCGAGACGCTCAATCACGTCTTCACCTATCACCACGTCGAGCCAACGGCTTTTACCGGCTATCGTCCGGAGACCATCGGCGGCAAAATCGTCCTGATCGCCGAGCCGGAGAAGGCCCTGGTAGACAGCCTATACTATGCCAGCTTGCGTAAGCTCGTCTTGCCCGAGCGCCTGGAAACCGCCGCGCTCGACAGAGATCGCATTTTGATGTGGAGCCGGCTTTATCACCGGCCTAACCTCATGGAGACAGCGGAGGTCTTACCATGATCCAGCGCGAAATCCTGGCCCGCACAGCCACGGCCGGTCAAACGACCGAAGTCAACGTTGCTCGTGAGTATTGCCAACACCTGTTTCTGAGCGCCTTCTACCCGCAGCGAGGCAGCGAACAGGTCATGTTCAAAGGCGGCACCGCGCTCAAGATCGCCTATGGCAGCCCGCGCTTTTCAGAGGACCTGGACTTCTCCGGCTTCGGCGTCACCGTCCAGCAAATCGAGAACTGGATTCTGGCAGCCAGCGGTGAGCTCGCATTGAGCGGCGTCGGCGCCGATCTTCAGGAGAGCAAGCCGACATCAGGGGGCTACCTCGCCAGCCTGGACTGTCGGTTGCACGACTATCGCATTCGGATCCGGGTCGAGATTTCGCTGCGCCAACCGAACGACGTCCAAGGGCAGGGCACCCTCATCACCCCTGATTACTTACCGGCCTACGTATTGACCCTGCTGCCCGAAACCAGGCTGGTGGAGGAGAAGATCACCGCCTTGCTCACGCGCAGCCGGCCGCGCGATTTCTTTGACTTGTACTTCCTGCTGCGCAAGGGCCTGATCCCACCTGACATGAAGCCCCGCCTGGCGCCAGTCAAAGAGCTGCTCCAGGATCTCACCGTAGACTTCCAGCGCGAATTGGCCCCCTTCCTGCCCAGATCATACCTGGCCGTGATCCGGGACTTTCGCTCGACGCTACGCGATGAACTGCGCAGACACGGCGTATAGGCCAAAAAACAGGAAGCCGTCGCCGCCCCGCGGACAGGGGAGAGGGGGAGAAATTGAGAGGGGGAGATTAGAAGCAGAAGGTGTCGGCTTTGCGTTCCATGTTGTTGAGCTTAGTCCTAAGCCGCTTACCCAGGATATTCTCGTACTCCTGAAAAAGCTCGTCAAAGATGGGCTGGTCAAGGTAGCCGCAAGCCAGGGCAAACTCAAGCCAGGTCTGGGTTTCCGAAGCCTCTTGCATCGAGTCGGATAGCTTGTTGACAAAGACCGCCTTATAGCGCCGCTTCCGCCATCCTTCAGACAAATTGGTGCACACGGATCGCGAAGCCCTGCGCATCTGATCGGTCAGCGAGAACCGTTCTTCTGCATCGGCCGTCGTGATGCCCGGCCCCTGTCGGTCGGCCGCGACGACCATGCTACGGTTGCGCTCGCGTGCTACTTCTATCAGTCGCCGAGAACAACAGCCAGAACCTGGTCCAGAGTTGTCTCGAAAGCAGGCTGAGGATTGCCCTGGCCGCCGACGTGCTTGTGATGCGGGAAATTGGCAAGGTGGATATGATGAGGGACATTATCCCAACCTACTTGTAGCTCATTCGCTTGAGTGAGCCAGTAATAGCTGTACCGCAGAAGTCGCAGGCCCTGCCACTGTTCGGTAATCCTCAAGTTCGAGCCATCCCACACATACATGATGATCCGCAAGGTCTCGCCGTCAAGCTCGATCGGGACGATGCGTTGCACCCTGTCACCCCACGTCTGTTCGATCTCGAGCAATCTGTCAGTAGCCAACACGAGCAAGGTCTCCCATGTAAAGACCCCGGAATACCACTCCCTGCAGAGCTGCAATGTCGTTCCTGACCTGATCGGCTACTGCGGCCCAGTGATGCCACATCACGTAGTCCTCGTGCAACTCAACACCCGCATCGTCCGGCAGCCCATCGGTATCCAGACGGGCCAGATGCGTGTGGTATTTATCCTCGAAATAGCGCACCTTGCTTTCGGCGAGAAAAAGCCGCTTTCTCAGGTCAGCCAACCGCAGAGCAGCGCCGTAACTGATGATGGTCTGCCGCTCTACTTGAGGGAGTGCAAGGAAATCATGTTCTATCTGCCCAACAATCGCTGTATCCATATATGGCCTCTATGATCTATGTGTGTACCTGGGTCGTCCCCGGCTTGCGCATCTTCGGTCATCACCCATGCGCCTGGGAGTATATCACAGCCGGCGAGTCTTGCCAAGCGTCCGCCTCAGCCCCGCTCCAGCCCCCAAAACAGGAAGCCGTCGTCGCCCCGCGGACAACAGCTTCGCCTGTCCCCCTGTCACCCTGTCCCCCTGTCCCCCGATACTCCGGCGCCAACTCGCTGAGCAACCGGCGCACCGTCTCCACATCATCCCGCTGCGCCGCCGCGATCAGGGCGTCTACCTCCCGTTCCAGGTCGGAAGTGGCACGCGCCCC
>PHCA01000390.1 GCA_002842085.1 Chloroflexi bacterium HGW-Chloroflexi-1 | reverse complement strand
AATTCAAAAGCCTGGACACCCGCGATAGATGTCCCTTGCCCCTCGGTCAGCCAAACGTCAGACCAAACAGTGGCGAAAACCGAGGGAACGTGGTATTCTATCGGCTGTGGAATTCAGAAACCAGGTTTGCCTGGTTTCTCTCTTGCGGGGGAGGAAAACGATGAACCACACTGACTTGATCAAACGGGCGTGGCGGATCACCTGGCGCTATCGCGTCCTCTGGCTCTTCGGCATCTTGCTGGCGCTGGCGGGCGGTGGGGGCGGCGGCGCTGGCGGTGGGGGCGGCGGGGGCGGCGACGGTGGGCGGGGCGGCATTCCTCCCATCCGGGGCCTCGACAACCTGGATCCCGGCAAAATCATCGGGATCATCGCGTTGTGCTGCTGCATTCTGTTCGCGGTCGCGATCGTGATGACTATTGTGCAGTACATGGCTCGGGCCGCGCTCTACCGCTCGGTGGACCAGATCGAGGAGACCGGCGTGGCGCCGACCGGGCGCGAGGGCTTCCGCCTGGGCTGGACCAACCGGGCGTTCCGGCTGTTCCTGCTCGAACTGATGGTCGGCATCGCGGTGCTCCTGGCCGCATTGCTGCTGGCGACCGTCGCCGCGGCGCCGTTGCTCCTGCTGTTGACCAAGAGCGGCGTGCTGAAGGGGATCGGGATCGGGTCGACGATCTGGCTGGGGCTGGTCTGGATTCTGCTGCTGATCGTGGCCGCGGTGATCCAGAGCGTGCTGGGTCAGTTCTGGTCGCGGGAGATCATCCTGGCCGACCGGAGCATCGGCGACGCGTTGGCTTCAGGCTACCACCTGGTGCGGGGCCGGCTGAAGGACGTCGGGGGCATGTGGTTGCTGATGTTCGCCATCGGCTTCGGGTTCGGCCTGGTGATGATCCCGGTGGTCCTGGTCGTGATCGTAGGGGCCGGCGCGGCGGGTGTGGCGATGGGTTTCGCCATCCATGCGGCCACCAACTCGATCGGCTGGGCCGTGGCCGGCGGGCTGCCGCTCTTCCTGCTGATCATGATCATCCCGCTGAGCATCGTCCAGGGCATCTACCTGGCGTTCGAGACCACCGCGTGGACGTTGACCTACCGGGAGGTCGCGCTGGGGTGACAGGACGAACAGGCCTCACCTTGTGACCGCGGCGAAAATAGCGGAGGCCCGGTGTTTCAACCGGGCCTCTTCCACTTGGACGTCACCCGCTCAAGCCGAATCCGTGGCTTGGCGGGCGAGCGGCGGATCGCGGATCCGCCTTGAGCTGGCGCAGGTTATTCAGAGGATGCCTCGCCATGACACCTGCACAGGCTCTTGCGTTAGCGCATACCGTGTGATATGCTGTCGGCAAGTTGGTGGTAGAGATAGATTATTTCCCGGAGCGCGTTCATGCCTCAACCTGCCCTCGATGAGCGCCAGGCCGTCGTGGCGCATTGCCCGACCGACAGCAAGATCTTTCTGGAAGGCCCGGCCGGCGCGGGGAAGACCACCGCGGGGGTGGCGCGGCTGCTGCGCTTGTTGCATGAGGGGGTGCCAGCCGACGCGATCCTGGTGGTCGTGCCGCAGCGCACCCTGGCGACGCCCTACACTGAGGCGCTGCGCGCGCCCCGCACTCCCGCCGGCGGCGAGGTCACGGTGGTCACGATGGGCGGGCTGGCGCAGCGGATGGCCGAGCTGTTCTGGCCGCTGGTCGCCGCCCACGCCAGGTTCGCCGACCCCGACCGGCCGCCCACCTTCCTGACGCTGGAAACGGCGCAATACTACATGGCCCGGCTGGTCGGCCCCCTGCTGGACGCCGGCTATTTCGAGTCGATCGTCATCAATCGCAACCGGCTCTACAGCCAGATCCTCGACAACCTGAACAAGGCCGCAGTGGTCGGTTTTCCCCACGCCGAGATCGCCGCGCGGCTGAAGTCCGCGTGGGCCGGTGAGTCCAGCCAGGCGCGGGTCTACGATGAGGCCCAGGCCTGCGCGACCCGCTTCCGCGAGTACTGCCTGGCCCACAACCTGCTGGACTTCTCGCTGCAATACGTGCTCTTCGTCCAGCATCTTTGGCTGCTGCCGGCCTGCCGCGACTACCTGCTGGGCTGCTACACCCACCTGATCGCCGACAACGTCGAGGAGGACACGCCGGCCGCCCACGACGTCCTGGCCGAATGGCTGCCCGCCTGCCGGTCCGCGCTGGTGATCTACGACCGGGACGCGGGCTACCGGCGCTTCCTGGCCGCGGACCCGGAGAGCGCGTATCGGCTTCGGGCGCTGTGCCAGGTCCAGGTCTCCTTCACTGAGTCTTATGTCACGTCGCCTGACATGGCCGCGTTGGCCCGGCAATTGGCGCGCGCGCTGGGTCGC